>NZ_NHRY01000208.1 GCF_002937115.1 Rhodopila globiformis
GGGGAGGGGGCATGGCCTACGGCGACTGGCGGGAACACCCGCGCAAGCCCCCCGACCAAATTCGCGGCAGCAAAAACCCCCGGAAAAATTGTCACTGACGGAATTCGCCCCGGCCGAGGCACCCACGGTGGCGGACTCGAGCGCGGGCAGGGCAGGATCGTGGTGGCCGGGCTGCCGAGGGGGTGGTGATCGTCCCCTTGTGGGCTGATGTCCGGCGCCTCGGTCCGGGTGCAGGCGTGGTGGCTTGGTCCCCGACATCGCCGGGCGGCAGGGTCGCGGGCGGGGCGCCTTATCGGCCTGCCTGCCGGGTGGAAAGGTCCTGCAGGTCGCCGTGGTGGCCGGGCTGCTGACCTGGTGCTCGGTCGCCGGGCCGGCGCCGGGGACCTTGCTGGCCAAGGATCCGTACGTGATCGCCGGGTGCCAGCTGCCGGGCGTCCGCAGTCTGAGCAGCCTTCGTCGGCATCGAGGTGCCGCGGTGCAAGGCCGCAGGCGCCGGGGAGGCCTCCCCTCGTTGGCTTGGGTTGCTGCTTGGTCCAGCCCCCGGCCGCGTCGGCATGGGCCGGGGCGTGGTGGCTGAGCACGGGCGCCTGTCGGCAGGTAGCGGCGGCGCCCGCGTGGCCCATCCGCAGGCAGCGCGAATAGTGAGCCACGGGCGCCGCGACTCGGCCCGCCGGGCACCTGCGACCCGGGACGGAAAATCACTGGGGTTGAGTTTATTGGCGCGTGGTGGGGGTGTCGCGAAGCCATTACTCAAATGATTTGATTTATAGTGCTCCATCAGCGGGCTTTTAATCATGGCATTTGATTTTATTAGGCAAATTCAGTCGTTTTCTCGTGATCCGTGCTCTTTTCTGTTGAAAGGCATTCCGTGTCGGATGATGTTGCTTGTCAGCAATCACTGATGGAGACCGGCACGCCATGGCCGAAGTTGTTCTTCTCACAAAGAAAATGGTCGCCGCTCGGCTTGGCTGCACTGAGCGGACGATTGATAACCTGCTCAATTCGGGAGACGGGCCGCCGTCGATCAAAATTGGCGGCCTGCGCCGCATCCCGGCTGCCGAATTTGAGGCGTGGATCGCTGCGAAGCTGGCCGCGGCGCGTCGGCCGGCCGCCACGCCCGACGCAGGCTGACGATGAGCCTCCGTAACCTGTTATGGGCGATCGAGCAGCGGCACCTGTCGCCCACACGCAAGGTTGTGCTGCTGGACCTGGCCGAGCGGTGCGGGGAATCCCGGCACTGCTGGCCCTACGTCGAGGAGATCGCGGCACGGTGCAATATCACCGGCCGCACTGTGCAAACAACGATCGCCGAGCTGGAAGCCGCGGGCCTGATCGCGGTGGAGCGGCGCCCCCGTCAGACGACGGTCTATTACCTCGAAATTCCGGAAGAATTTGCACCTCTGAAAGGCCAATCTCAAAGCCGGAAAAATCTTCACCAGAAAACGGCGACATGTTCTCCGGAAAACGACGACACTTTATCCGGAAATCCACGACAGGTTCTCCGGAAATCTACGACAGTTTCTCCGGAAATCCACGACATTCCCTATATAGTTAACCACCAATATCCCTCCAAAGAACCTCCAAGGAACCACCAAGTACCTCCCAATGGGCGTGCGCGTGACGCCGAGCATGATAACTCACAAGATTTGAATTTCAGCACAGGGGACAAACAACCCCACCTTGGCAGCCAGGGGACCCAGCACCGGCTGCCTGGCATCGAAACCCGTCAACCACCATCCGTGCCTGCGGCAGCAGCACCCCCGTCCGCCCCCCGCGAGCGGCGCACGGCGGCCCGGGGGGGCGATGATGCGGCCTTCGCGGCGTTCTGGTCGCTCTACCCGCGGAAAGAAGCCAAAGGCCGGGCGTTGACGGCATGGGGGACGGCGATGCGCAAGGTCGGCGCCGATCAGATCATGGCCGCGCTGGCAGCCTACCGCTTTAGCGACGAGCCGCGCTTCATTCCCCACCCGGCGACCTGGCTGAACGACGAGCACTGGCACGATCAACCGACCACGGCCGCCCGGCAGCGCCGACCATCTGCACCGACCACGGCGAGTGAGCGGCGCGACGCCAATGCGCTTGGCTGCCTTGCCCTCTTGCACAACGGCATCGCGCCCACGCCACCAGAGGCCAACCCCTACCAGCCGGATGAAAGTTTCGCCGGCACAACCTTGGAAGGAACCTGCGATCATGTCTGAACGCCTGCCCCGGCGCCTGCCCCTACCCGCATTGGCGCTGCCGATCATGCCGGATCTTGCGCAGATCCCGGCGCCGCTGGCGCAACTGCTCGCCTCGCCGGATTTCAGCAACCGGCTGGGCACGCCTGCTGCGCTCGCGGTTCAGGACTCGGCAAAGGCCGAACTGGATCGCTTGGCGCCGTTCTCCGCGCCGGTGAGCGCCGGGGTGCTGACCCTGTGGATCGCTCCGATCATGGCGTCGGTTGCAAATCCTCGCTCGCCCGAGGCGTTCCAGCCGTGGTTCGCCGCGTTGCAGATGGCCGTGGCCTACATCCCAGCCGCCGCCTTCAACGAATCGACGCAGCGCATTGCCTTGCAAACGTTCAAGATGTTCCCTACTGCCGCCGATGTTTGCGAAGTCGTTGCAGATGCTTCCCGCAGCATCGTCGATCGCGTGGAAGCGCTGAAAGCGATCATCAACGCCAAGCCCCGCGGAGGCGCCCATGCGTGAGGCGGCCCGCCCTGCGGACGTCATCGACGCCGATTACGTGAAGGTGCGCCTGGAAGAAGCCGGTGCCTGCCTGCTGGCCCTGCCGTCGCGGGGCACCCTGCCGGCGGGCTACCGGACCGCCTGGCCCGAGATTGTGCGGGCCGTCGAGGCTTGGTTCAGCGCGGTTGCTGACGGGCCGCAGCGCCCGCCGGCGCCGAGCCCGCGGAAGATCTCCGAAATGGATGAAGTGTATTTCACATGGCTGCCGCTGGTCAGCCCCGGTGCCGTCCAGACCCGCCAGCTGCTGTGGCTGCGGTCCCTGGTCAATCCGGTGAACGACAAGCACCTGTGGCCTTGGCGCCGACTGCAGGACCGGCTGGGCCTCAATCGCGAGACGCTGGCGCGCTACCACAGCAACGGCATCGACCGAATCGTGACGAAGCTCAACAACCCGGACTGGAAATCTTCAATGGGATCGGAGCTGCCATGACAGGCGCCACGCCCGCCGCCATCGCGGTGCCGGTGACCATCGCCGCCATGACGGCTTGCAGCGCCCGCGGCGGCGCTCCCGTCGTTTCTCTGCCGTGCCTGTCCATCATGGCCGGCAGCCCCGCCGACGCTTGGGAAGCGGCCGCTCTGGCTGACCTGACCGGCCTGCACATGGTCACGGTCGCCGAGTCGATCCGCTGGCTGCACCGCCACAAGGCGATCCGCATCGCCACGTTGGCGACCGGCGAGCTGGGCATCTTCCCCATCATCGAGACGTTGACCGCCGGCCCGCCTGCCAAGGCTGGCTCGCAGATCCGCCCGCGCGGCCGCCCGCGCCTAGATGCGCCGGCATGATCACCTCCACCAGCGGCCAGGCCACCACGCGCCCGCCGCGCAACCAAAGGGAATGCCTATGACAAGTTCAAGCCTACCGCCGGGCCTGCCGACGCTGCGGCCCGCCGATACCGTCACTGATCCTACGCTGTTCGCCCGCGCCCGCGCCCGATGGCCAGGCCACCGCGTCACGGCCGCCATGCTGGCCGATGTCGCCCGCCTCGAAGGCCGCCCGCTCTACGTCCCGGCCACACCGGAGGCCGTCGCCGCCGGGCTCGACGAAGTCCGACGCGAGAACTCCCGCGCCGCCGCCGCCGCCGGCGTGCAGCAGGACTATGCCCGCATGGGCTTTGATCCTGCCGCCGATTATCACACCAAGAGGGACTGACCATGCCGAAGATCGCCAACACCACGCCCGCTCCCGCCGCCCAGGACGGCGCCGCGGCCCTGTCCGCTACCTCGGCCTACCCCCAACGCGGCCGAGGCGCCTACGGCCTCGCCAGATGCCGCTACGGCTGTGGTGGCTGATCCGGTTGCCGCGGCTGCTGATGCCGTCGTGTCCGCGCGACTGCGCCACCAGATGGCGCAGGAGCAGCTGGCCGAGGCGCGTGAGCTGGCGGGCAAGGCCGAGGCGGCCCATGCGGCTGCCGTGGCTGACCATCGGCGCCTTGTTTCGGCCGGCGCCGGAATCGACGAGATCCGCAGCGCCCGCACCGCCGCGGCTGACGCTCGCGACCAGGCGGACGGTGCTGCCGCAGGCGTTCGCCGAGCCGAGGCCCATGTCGATCGGGCCGAAATCGACGCCTTGCGGGCCGGAGCCGATCACGTCGCCTGCCAGCACCGCACGGCCGTCGATCGGCTGATCCAGGCTGCCGAGCTGGTCGACCAGCACTTCGCCGCCGCCCAGGCGGCGCTTGCCGCGCTGCGGGATGCCGACGCGGCCGTGCAGACCGCCCACGCCGCCGCCCACGTGCACAACCAGACCGTGGCCTACGCCCGCGGCACAAACAAGATGCTGGCCGCCCTGCCACCGCCTGAGCAACCCATCACCCGCATCGGCCACGTCCGCCTGCCCAGCTACGTCATCGCCTACCGCGGCCAGGACCTCGGCGATGGCGGCTACATGCCGGATAACCGCACCACTATTGCGCCAAGCCTGCGGGCCAGCTTCAACCTGCCGCCCGCCGCTCCGGGAGCCGCATGACGATGCACGCAAATCGCATCGGCAAATCGCGCCGCGCCGCGAGACGCGGAATGGCCACCATCGGCCGCTCCGCACGGGCTGCCGGGCTGGCTGTCGCTCATACAGACGACACACCCGCACGCCGCCCCCTCGAAAATCGAGACGCCGCGCGGCTGCATCAACACAGAGGAGGATGAACCATGGCCGGGCGCAAGTGCTCCATCTGCGCTCATTCCCAGCGACGTGAGATCGACAGCGCGGTCATGGACGGTTGCCGTCAATACGACGTCGCTCGCCGGTTCAAAATCAGCCCGGACGCCCTCAGCCGGCACGTCCGGGCTGGCCACGCCACGGCCGCGTCGTCAGCAGCGCCGGCACCAGCGGCACCACGGCAGCTTGATCCGCTGGCCGCGCTGCTGAACACTCAGGCGCGCCTGGTCCGCATCCTAGATCGTGCCGAGCGGGCCGACCGGGGCAGCATCTTCGTGCAGGCCGCCCGCGAATTGCGGATGACGATCGCGGAAATCGCTCGCCTGACCGGCGCCGTCGGCGCGGACGGCCGCCTTGTTGGCCACATGCCCGTTGGCGCGTCAGGCGACGATGCCACGCGAGCCCGGATCATGGCGAAGCTGGCAGCGTTGGCGCCTCGATCTCCGGGATAACCAAACCAGCCGGGCGGCCGATACCATCGGCGGCAGGCTGCCAGGCGCGGCGGCATCGGGTCATGGCGATGCCGCCGCTGCCATGTTGGCCGGGGCTTTCACCGCGCCTCCAATAATTCAATTTGCTTCAATATCCAGGCATCCCATATTGTTTCCGCACAGTTCGCGGAGAGCGCCGATGCTGGACGTTGACCTTGAGCCTGAGGCTGATGGCCGCTGGCTGGCCGAAGTGCCGTCGCTGCCAGGCGTCTTGGCTTACGGGAGCACACGGGCGGAGGCATACGCCAAAGCCACCGCGCTTGCGTTCCGCGTTATTGCCGACCGGATTGAGTGCGGTGAGCCGGTTCCGGCCGAGGCGCGTAGCCTCTTTGCCGCGGCATGAGCGAATGGCCGGCCGCGAAGGCGGGCACGGTGTTGCGCGGGCTGTATCGGATCGGGTGGATCCTCAAGCGGCAGAAAGCCTCGCACCGGACACTGGCCCGGGCGGGCTGGCCCGATTACGTGTTTGCCTTCCATGACGCCGAGGAAATCGGGCCGCGCATGATGGCGCGGATCGCCAAGCATACCGGGTTGCGGCCCGAGGATCTGTAGGGGTTGCCAGGTTGGCCGGCGGCTTGAAGTCCGATCGCGTGAGGACGCGCCGCGGCCGGGCTGGGCATGGCGGCGCATTGTGGGATCACGCCGCGCCGCGGGTTGGCAGCGGAACGACGTTGGTAGCGCCCTCGCCTGCCATCATGGCACGCAACCGTTCGGCCGTGCGGTCGGCAACCGCCTTCGCAGGGTCCGGCGCCAGGTGGCTGTAACGCTCGGTTGTGCTGGCCTGCCGATGTCCAAGCAGCTTGCCCACGATGAATAGGCTGTCGCCTCCGGCAACGGCTGTGCTGGCAAAGGCGTGCCGCAGATCATGGATGCGAAGGTCAGGCAGGCCCGCCAGCGCGCGGACTCGCTGCCAAGGCTTCTGGATGCCGATGAACGCCGCGCCGGCCCGGTCGCCTGGCAGGACATGCGGGTTCGCGCCGAACCGGGGCAACTCCGCCAGCACTGCCAGCGCGCCGGGCGGCAGGTACAGGTTCTTCGCTCCGGTCTTGCTGTCCGGCAGCCGGGCGATGCCTTGCGCCGCGTCAATCCACTCCCAACGCAGCGTGAGGATTTCGGACAGCCTAGCGCCCGTGAAGATCAGCAGCCGGAAGGCCGCGATTGCGCGCCAGTCCTCTGCGGTGGACCGGCGGGGCGTCCGTGCATCAACCCACTTCTTACGCTCACCCGTCGGCATGTTCATCGCCTCGGCTTGCCGGTCGAGTTCAGCCCGCCATGCGGCCTTCGTTTCGTCTGTCCAGGCTTCGGCGGCCCGGTCCAGCGCATCCCCCAGGCGTGCCAGCTCCGGCGCCGTCAGTAGCCGCTCCCGTGGCTTCTCCGGGTAGCGGTCGATATGACGGCACGGATTGCTGTTGTCCGGCCGCTCACCAACCTTCTCCGCCCATCCGAGGATGGCAGACAGCAGGGCCAGCGCCCGATTGGCGGCAACCGGTGTCTCACGAAGGGCCGCGTGCATCCGAGCCACATCTGCCTTGCCGATGTCCCGAATCTTCTGCTTGCCGATCCGGGGCAGGATGTGGATTTTCAGCAGCCGGGCATCTTCGGCGCGCGTCCGGGACTTCTTCATCGGCTGGGCGTATTCGGTCATGTAGCGAGCCGAGAAGGCGGCAAAGTCCGGCGCGGCCTTCTCACCGGCCCGTTCCGCCGCGATGTCCTTCCCGTCACGGATCAGGCCAAGGAGCCGCTTCGCCTCGCCCCGGGCTTTGTCGGCCTTCCACGCGCCCTCCCCATGCCGCCCGATGGTCAGGATGGTCTGGCGCCCCTTGATCCGGGTCTTGACGGCATAGTGAGGCGAGCCGCCCCGGTGGCGAACCATGAAGCCCCGCACGTCGTCGTCGAACACGACATCGCCGGGCTTCAACTCACCTATGACTGCCGCTGTGATCCGTTTCGTTGCCATGCTGCACCCGTGGTATCCAAAGCCAGATTGGATACCAAATGGATACCACGCACGCTGATGAAACGCAATGAAAGGCGACGCAAAAGATCAGGAATAGTGCGGGTTTCAGTGTGTCATTTCGTATGGCTTCAGGTGCAGATTGATGACTGGGGGACTGGGGGTCGTGGGTTCGAATCCCGCCGCTCCGACCAGGGATTTCAGGAGCTTGGCGGGATGCTGCTTCCAGCAATCCTTTCGGTGGAAGCACCCGGGAAGCGCTGTAGCATCGCTGGCCTGTGCCAGGTGGTCTGCTCACGATTTGCGTGACCCGCCCGCATTTGCACACGCAGTCTGCGGTGGAAGCCTTGCGACTCGGGGCTCCAACTAAACTGCGCCCGGTTCGACGACCGCGCTTGCCAGCCCGCAACCAGGACACGCGTCCATGCACGCCGCTTCAGGACCGAATTGCCAGAGCGCGGTTCCAAATTGGATGCGCTTTAGCCGCAAAAGCCCGTCAGATGAGTTAAATAGCGCCTTTTACTTATTATAAGCAGCAAAATATCTATGAGGCACTACCGACGGCAGAGCTAAGGCTCGAAATTGTCCCAAAATCTTGGCGCGACAGCCGATTACACTAATATATTTGGTGAAAATTCGCGTATTTGTAACTTCCGGTTATTCAGCCAGTCATTTTGCTGCCTTTGCTGGTAAAGCGCGGCGCAAGAAACTCAAGCGACGACAATCCTATTGCGACCGTCGCGGCACCAGCCGGAACTGGGACTAACGACCGTCGTTAACCGCCGCCGACCCGGTGGCCCGCGGAGGGGGGATCTGGCCACGCCTCACCCCCTCCCCCCGGTCGCTAGGGGTCGCGCTCATACGAGCAGCATCCGGAGGATTTCGTGCCTGTGATGCCGGGGGCTGGCAACCAGCGGTCGAGTAGCACCGGGCCAAGCCAACACCTGATGCTGGTGGATCTACTGGGCGGTTGGCTGTCGGTCGGCCACGCGGTGAGCCCAGCCGGATACCGGGCATGCAGCCCGCGATGGGGGCTGGCCGGAAGCGGGCTGGCAGGTTCCGAGGATGCTGGAGCAAGAAGCTGCCAATCCCCAGCCTTGGCCTGGCGCCGGCCGTCCAGGTCGCGCACATGTCCTGATCAAACGACACTGGCGGTCCGCGCCCCAATCATCAGAGGAAACGACAACCATGCGCCCCAACCGCCTCCGCCAGAAGCTGAACGCCGGGGAACCGACGATCGGCACGCACATCCTGTCCACCTGGCCCACGCTGGTGGAGCTGATCGGCGACGCCGAGAACTACGACTATGTCGAGTTCACCGCCGAGTACGCGCCGTTCACCATGCATGACCTCGACAACCTCGGCCGCGCGTTCGAGCTGAAGAACCTCGCCGGCATGATCAAGATCGAGCAGAAGCAGTACACGCATCAGGCGATGCGGGCCATCGGATCGGGCTTCCAGAGCGTGCTGTTCGCCGATATCCGGACGGTGGCCGACGCCGAGTTGTGCGTCGCCGCGGTGCGTGCCGAAACCCCTGGCACCGGCGGCCGGCTCGGTGTCGGCATGCGGCGCGATGTGGCCACCGTGCTGGAGGGCGGCTCGCCGGCCTATGTCGACGCGCTGAATGAGGTGGTGATCGCCATCATGGTCGAGAAGCGCGAATGCGTGGAGGACCTGGAGGCGATCCTGTCGGTTCCGGGCATCGACATGGTGCAGTTTGGGTCGTCGGACTTCTCCATGAGCCTGGGGCTGACCGGGCAGCGATCGCATCCGGAGGTGGTGAAGGCGGAGCGCAAGACGATCGAAACGGCGCTGAAGATGGGCAAGCATCCGCGTGTGGAACTGGCGGATATCGCGGGCGCGAAGCCGTACCTGGCGATGGGGGTGAAGCACTTCTGCATCGGGTGGGATGTGCGGATTCTGTACAACTGGTGGCGAACGAACGGGGCCGGCATGCGGGCGATGCTGACGGGTGAGGCGGCGGTGGCTCCCGCGCCCCAGCCGGTGAAGACCGGTACTTATTGAGGCGCCGCACCGGGGCGAAGTGCATTGAAGCGCACGCCCTTGCTGAGGGACGAGCCCGCTTGCGGATGAGGCACTCTTGGGCCTGCGGCGGCAACCGAAAAGGGTCAGCGTAACGCCGCGTTGGATTGATCTGCTGAGCACACAAAGCGCTGTTGCGTGCGTCAGGTCAGCAAGCAAGCCCGTCGCGGCGTGCCACTACCGCAGATGGATGCTAACCCATCTTATTCACGGCAATGGCCCACTGTAGCCAACATCGTAGGAATCCCAGGGGTTTCGTCCTTTTGGGCTGTGGCAAGAACCCGCGATAAGGTAATCGCCCGCAAATTCATGATTCAAAAAGGCTTTCCGTCAATTCCCGACTCACCCGTGAATAAGATGGGCTAAACGTCGCGAACACGAATTCAGGGCGGGCGACCAAAACGACGACAATGACACTGGCCACGTCCGCGATACCACCCATCAGTCAAGCTTGAACATTCGCGCTTCGGCCAGCAGATTCTAAGTGTCTGTCCGAGAATTTCCCCTTATTTTCCAATTGGTTACGGACGGCGCGGTGTCGTTCATCCGCGGAAACCGCCACTACTTTCGGGACTGTTCCGCCACCAACAGTGGGTTAGCCCCTTGATTTCATTGACTTCCTTCTCGGACGGACACTGAGGGCTGCCAAGAGCCCATCAACGGGCGCTACAGCGTTCTTCCGTGCCTGCGGTGCCATGCTTGGCGCCGCAGCGGTTGGTCGGATCGTACGAATAGTGGGATTGTCGTCTGAAGGGGTGACCTGATGGATCTGTCGTTCTTGTCTGGGGTGCGTGTGCTCGATCTCACATCCGTCGTGGTGGGGCCATCGTGCACGCAGCGCCTGGCGGATTTCGGCGCAGAAGTGATCAAGCTTGAGCCTCCGGAAGGCGATGTGCTGCGCTCGTTGGGCGGACCGTCACCATCCGGCAGGCACTCAGGCATGTTCCTCCACTTCAATCGCAAGAAGCGAATGCTGTGCCTGAACCTAAAGCAGCCCGATGCCCGCACGGCGCTGCTCAAAGTCCTGGATGGTTGTGACGTGCTGGTTTCCAACATGCGCCCGGATGCTCTTCAGCGCCTCGGACTGGATGCGGTGTCGGTTCGCTCGACGCGCCCGAACCTGGTGCATTGCATGATCACCGGATTTGGACCTGGTGGGCCGTATCGCGGCCGGCCGGCCTATGACCCGGTCGTGCAATCCGTGGCTGGTATCGCGGGTCTCTCGGAGCGACGGGATGGCGCGGCTCGGTATGCGCCACTGCTCATTTGCGACCATGTGACTGGCGAGATTGCCGCCGGCGCCATCATGGCCGCGCTCGTCGGCCGCGCGCGCACCGGTGTCGGCTCGACGATCGAGGTGCCCATGCACGAGACCATGGCGGCGTTCGTCCTGCAGGAGCATCTGGGCCCTGCCACCTTTACACCGCCACTGGGCCCGGCCGGTTATGCCCCTCTGCTGGATCCCAATCATCAACCCGTTGCCACCGCGGATGGATGGATCACGATATCGGCCGCCACGGACGCGCAAGTGCGGTCATTCCTGACCACCATCGGAAGGTCGGAACTGCTCGATGATCCGCGGTTCCGCACCGTTGCCGATCGCATGCGCAACGTCGGCGCCTGGATCGAGGTTCGCCGGGCCGCAATCGCCGCGATCAAGGAGCAGACGACGGAGCATTGGCTGACGGTGCTCGCTGCGGCCGACGTGCCGGCCGCGCCCTGCCACACGCTGGAGACCATCATGGACGATCCGCAGTTGGCGGCCGTTGGCTTGCTGGTTGCGGAGACGCACGACCAGGAAGGTGAGATCCGGTCCATTCGCCCGACCATTCTCGACGACGGGCTACCAGGGACTGTCGGGCGTGCCGCCCGCCCGATCGGGTGGGACACGCGCGTGGTGTTGACAGAGGCTGGTCTGGCCGAAAGCGAGATTGGGGCGTTGCTCCAAATGAATGCCGCTCATGATGGGCAAGCTGGCTAGTACAGCCCGCCGGAAATGCCGCCCCCGTTGGATGGGGCAGAAGGCCCGCCGCCCTTGCCCCTGGCCGCCATTGGCAGGGGATGGAAATCGGGGGCTGAAGCCGCGGCAGTGGCAGCGCCCTCCGGAACCGTCCGTGCCTGCGCATTCTTCCTTGATTTTCAACACGGAGAAAGCGGAGGTCCACGAAGCGCCACGGAGACCGGACCTTACTGGCGACCGGGACCGGACAAGCCGCATTCCTGGGCCGGCCATCCACGCCTTCTGTGATCAGCACGAGGCGTGGATGGTGGCCCGGAGCCTGTGCCCGGGCTTGTCCCGGGTAGCCGCCATGACGGGGAAGCCTCGATGCGCCGATCCGGCGGATCGGTGATTTCGCCGCAGATCCGTTGTACCTGGCGCACGGCCTGCGCCGCATCGTTGGCTGACTCGTTCACACCCTTGGTGGTCCTCGGTGGTCCTTCGCGTTCTCCGTGTTGAAAATCGGTCGCCAATCCAGGCTCTGCCGCTGCCTTGTCCCCCGGGAGACGACACTGCCGCTCGTCGCAAGAGCCCAGCAGGGAAAGGGGGCGGGATCTCCGGCGGCCGGTACTAGCGGAACTGGCCGGGGCGCAAGACGATTGCGTCGCCGGCCGGGGCGGCATCGTCCGCTCGGTGCATCGTGTCCAGGTGTGCGGATCCAGACATGGTCGAGGCGCTGGCGCAGGCGTTCCGCTGGAAGCGCATGCTGGACACCGGCCGCTATGCCTCGATAAGCGAAATAGCGGGAGCCGAGAAAATCGACCGCGGCTACGCAGGGACCATCTTGCGGCTGACCTTGATGGCGCCGGATATCGTTGAGTCGATCCTGGATGGTCGCCAGCCGCCGGAGTTGGGGGTGCCTACATTGCTGAAGCCGTTTCCACCCGACTGGAGCAAGCAACGCGATCGCTTGATGAACGATATTTCGTAACCAAAATGACAGCCGCACCATACTGAAGTGCCGCCTGCTTCGCATTGACCGGTCCGGGCGCGGCTTAACACGCGCTATACTAAGCTCAGAGCTGCCGGCGGGCGAGCGGGACTTCGGCGATCTCGACATCCTTTGCCTGGTAGATCAAGCTGCCCCAGCTTTATCCGGTCCGATCAGCCACCACAAAATTGTAACCGAAACGCAGAACGTAGCCGTTTGTCCCTGCCCGACATGTCCCAATTATCGCTCTTCACCCATCGGTTCCGGAACGATGAATGCAAGGCTTGCCGTAGGACTCTTGCACACCCCCAAGGGGTCATGTCATAGATCTTTCAGGGCTGATGAATTTCGGCGACAGCCTGGGTTGAGCGCTTCGATCACAATGGTGACGGGCGGTTGCTTGGCTCGCCGCGTTTCGGCGGGGAGCAGGGACGACATCCCTGACACGCCATGATGATGGACTGCCGTCGGTAATTTTGGCTTTATCGTAATCGCCTGATCAAACAGTCTCGCACGCAAGCGTCACGTTATTCGGGAGGTCAAGTCAGTGGCCGTCGCACCATCCAAGCCAAATGCTGAATCGCCGGATCAGACGGAGGCCATCCTTGCAGGCAACGGACAAATTCCGGGCAGCGAGGCAGCGGTTGGCGTGGACAAGATCCGCGACCTGCTGTTCGGCAATCAAATGCAGGACTATGATCGCCGGTTTTCCAAACTGGAGGAGCGATTCCTGCAGCGCTTCAAGGACATCGAGGCCGATACTGCGCGCAATCTTGGCGCGTTCGAGTCGAATTCAAAGAAGCAAATTGAGTCAGTATCAACTCAACTACGTGAGGAGAAGGACCAGCGAGTCGACGCCGAAAAAGGCATCGAACGGACAATGCGAGATCAGAACGAAGGGGTGGAAAAGCGCCTCCGTGCCATCTCCGACCAGCTCAGTCGTCTGGAACGCGAGATCGGCGACCGCCTGACCCAGGAAGTCCAGTCGTTGCGCGACGAAATAAAGCGCAAGCACGAAGACACCAACCACACGATCGAAAAAATGTTCGCCGAGCTGAGCAGCGTCAAAACCGACCGCAATCTGCTGGCCGGGCTTTTCGTCGAGGTCGCGCGCTGCCTGAACCAGGACATCGCCACCAAGAGCAACGGCAACGGCGTCGCCGCGCCTGGCCGAACCTGGCCCGCCGCCTGATCCTCCTGCCGCGGTGAGCACGTCATCGCCCGACCCGCTCGACTGGCTGCTGCGTGCGCCGCCGGGCGATGACGGAATTGACCGCAAAGCCCTTGCCGGGCTGTTCCTCGACATCGCGCGCAGTGTCAGGCCTGATCTTGCCACCGGGCTCGCGGGTGCGCCCGCTACCGATATCAGGCTGGAACAGTTGCGCACGTTGCTGATGGGCCACGAGATCGCGGTGCTCGCGCGGTTGAGCGGCATCCTGGAGGATCCCGAGCAGCTCGCCGCCGCGGTCGGACGCATCCTGCCCTCCGCTTTCGCCCGGGCGCAGGGCGACGCCCGGCTCGGGCAGGTGCTGGCGCCGTCGCTCGAGAAAGCGACGCAGACCTCGGTTCGCAACGATCCGCACACCTTGCTCAACATCCTCTACCCGCTGATCGTCCCGGCGATCCGCAAGTCCATCGGCGAGACGATCGACAAGACATTCCAATCCCTTAATGAGTCGCTGAAGTACAGCCTGACGTTGCGTGGCCTGGCGTGGCGCTGGGAGGCCTGGAGGACCGGGGTTTCCTTCGCCGAGGTCGTGCTCAGGCACACGCTCGTTTACCAGGTGGAACACGTCTTCCTGATTCACCGCCACACCGGTCTGCTGATCTCCCACGTCGCGGCCGAGAACGCGGCAACCCAGGATCCGCAACTGGTGTCCTCGATGCTGACCGCGATCCAGGATTTCGTCCGCGATTCATTCAGCGGCGCCGAAAACCAAGGTGTCGATACGATGCGGCTGGGCGAACTCACCGTCTGGTCGGAGCCGGGGCCAATTGCGACACTGGTTGCGGTGATCCGCGGCAAGCCGCCGGAAGATTTGCATGAAACCCTCGGCAACGCCCTCGCGCGGATCCACGCTGAGCGGCACCAGGCGCTGGAGGACTTTGACGGCGACAACGCCGATCTCGCCGATGTCGAGGCCGAACTGACCGAATGCGTCGCGCTGCGGCAGCAGCGGCCGCAGCGTCAGCCCTTCGGCTTCCCGTGGCTTGCCCTGCCTATCGCGGTGGCCGTGCTGCTCGCGGTCAGCGCCTGGGGCGTCCGCCGCTGGCAGGAGGACCGACGGTGGGATGATTACATCGCGCAGTTACGGGCGCAGCCGGGCATCGTGGTCACCAGCACCGGGCGGCGCGACGGCAAATTCATGGTGACCGGCCTGCGCGATCCGCTCGCCATCGATCCGCGGCAGGCGCTCGGCGCGGTCGAGATCAACCCGGCCGACGTCGTTGCAAGCTGGGCGCCGTATCAGGCGCTGGATCCGGTCAGCGTACTGCGGCGGCTGCAGGCCTCGCTCGATCCGCCTTCGAGCGTCGCGCTCAGCATCGAGGGCGATCGCATCAAGGCGGATGGCTCGGCACCCGCCGCCTGGTTGGAGCGTGCCCGCGCCGCCGGGCGGGTGCTGCCGACGGGGGCACCAACCCTCGACCTCACCGCCGTTCGCAATCTCGATGCCCCGGCCGATCGGCGGTGGGACGAGTATGTGGCGCGGCTGCGGGCGCAGCCGGGGATCGTCGTCACCGAGGCGGAGCAGCGCGACGGAAAGTTCCTGATCGCCGGATTGCGCGATCCGCTCGCCCTCGATCCGCAGCAGGCGCTGACCGAGGCGGCAATCGATCCGGCGCATGTCTCTGCCCACTGGGCGCCGTACCAGGCACTCGATCCGCAGATCGTGCTGCGGCGGTTGCAGGCGACACTGACCCCGCCGCCGAGCGTGCGGTTCGCCGTTGCCGGTGACCGCATTGTCGCGCAAGGGTCCGCGCCGTCGCTCTGGCTGGAGCGGGCCCATCTGGCTGCCCGCAGCCTTCCCTCCGGCGCGCCGGTGTTCGACCTGTCCGCGGTGCGGACGCTCAGTGACGGGGCCATCGGCAGGCTGCGCGACCAGATCCAGGCACGCACCATTCGTTTCAACCACAACGATCCGCTGCCCGCACCCGGGCAGGGCGCGCTGATCGATGCGTTGGCCGGCGAACTGAAGGCGCTGGAGACCCTGGCGCCGATCCAGCACGTCGTGGCACGGGTGATGCTGACCGGGCATTCCGACTCGGTTGGCTCGGGGACTTTCAACCTGTCGCTGAGCCTGGCGCGTGCCGAAGCCGTGCGGGCGCTGCTCAGGAAGCGCGGAGTCGATCCGGATCTGCTCGCCGTGCGCGGCGCCGGCAATCTGGAGCCGGTGGATCCGACCGGCACCGAGGCCGCGCGTGCGGCCAATCGCCACGTCTCGTTCACCGTCGGGCTCGAGGAACGGCCATGACCGCGACACTGCAAAAGAAGATCTGCATGCTCGGCGCCTTTTCCGTGGGCAAGACCAGCCTGGTCAGGCGCTATGTCGAGAGCGTGTTTTCCGACACGTATCTCACCACCGTCGGCGTCAAGATCGACAAGAAAACCGTCGATCTGGCGGGGCGGGCGGTGAACCTGATCCTGTGGGACCTGGCGGGCGAGGACGACATCAGTGCGCTGCGGCTGAGCTACCTGCGCGGCGCGGCCGGATATGTGCTGGTGGCCGACGGGACGCGCCCGGCGACGCTGGACGTGGCGATGTCGTTACGAGGCCGCGTCGAGGCGGACTATGGGCCGCTGCCTTTCGTTCTGCTGCTGAACAAGAATGACCTCGCCGGACAATGGGCGATTCCGGATGGCGACATGGACGGACTGCGCACCAACGGCTGGTGGCCGCGAGCGACCAGCGCACGGACCGGCGAAGGCGTGGAGGAGGCCTTCATGGACCTCGCCGTCCGCACCGTCCGCTGACCGATGCGGGGCCTGCCCGCGCCGGTGGCCCATCGGTTGAATGCCTTGATGGTCCAGGAACGGGCGGTCGCGTGGCTGCGCATCGGCGCGGACCTGACGCTGCTCGACGCCGGCGGCGAGCTGGACCATTACGGGCTGACAGCGATTTGCCGGGGCGAGCCGGTGGGAGAGCAGGCGCTGTTCCTCGAAGGGCTGCTGCCGCTGTTCGAGTCGCCGTATGTCGTTCCGTCCATCGGGCTGACGGGCGACATCGCGGCTGATGTGCATATCCACGAGGACGCTGACGGCACCTGGGTGCTGCTGCTCGACGTCACGGCCGAACGTGATGCGACGCGGCGGGTGCAGCAGAAAGCCTATGACATGACGCTGCTTCAGGAAAAAGAAGCGCTGCTGAACCGGCGGCTGGAGGCGGTCAACGCGGCGCTGCGCGAGACTCAGCGGGAACTGGAAGCCTCACGCGACCTGGCGCGGCAGGAGCTGGAACGGAAACAGCTTGAACTCGCCGAAGCGCGCACCTTGCAGCTTGCGCTGGCGCCCCCGCCGTACCGAGGGCGCATCGGCGCCCGCGCCGTGGCCGTCGATGTCGTCCTGGAGCCGGCCAAGGAGGTGGGCGGCGACCTGGTGGACCATTTCCGAATCGGCAATGATATGCTGGTTTTCCTGCTGGGCGACGTATCGGACAAGGGCGCCGGGGCCGCCTTGATGATGGCAAGAACCCATGCGCTGTTCAGGGGACTCATCAACCGTCCGGATGCGCCATGGTTGTTCCGGGCGCCGGAGAACGCGGTTGGTCTGGTGAACCGGACGCTGGCGGAGGGCAATGCAGGCTGCATGTTCGTGACCCTGCTGATCGCCACGTTCGATGCGGCGACGAATCGGCTGACCTATACGCGGGCGGGGCATGTGCCGCCCTTCCTGCGCCGGTGCGGCGGCGCGGTCGAGCGGCTTGGCGCGGCGGGCGGCCTGCCGCTTGGCTTGAGCGAAGACGCCGTCTACGCATCCGCCGCGGTGACGCTGGCGCCGGGAGATGAAGTGCTGACCGTCACCGACGGTATCACCGAGGCCATGGACCAGTCGCAGTGCCTTTTCGGTGAAGAAAGAGTTGCGGGTGTGATGCGCCGTGGTTGCGTAGCCGGTACGTCTCTGTTGCAACAACTGCTGGCGGGGGTCAGGGCTTTCGAGGCCGGTGGCATGCAATCGGATGATATAGCGGCCGTGTTGGTGACGATTGGAACGTCGTAGCATGCGTCCCGGCAATCGGCCATGGCAGCGGTGGCGCCCATGCATTCCGCCTTCCTCTCGAATCTGTGCGCGAGAGAAGCGAATCGTACCCGCCGGATCGCGGCGAGATTTGCTGCCGCGAAAGGCAAGGTCAGGGGCGGTTTGGTATCAGCTCTTCTTGGGAATGGCGTCAGCGCCGGTGGCGGGACGCACGAACTTCATCGTCAGGCGGTTGCGGCCAGCTTTCGTTTCGTAGCCGATGTCGCTGGCGAAGGAGCGGATCAGTTGGATTCCCCAGCCGCCCGGGACGGCATCCTCCAGGGTCGCCGGGCGAACCGGCGGCGGCACGGCGCGCGGATCGAATGGCGGGGCGGAATCCTCGACGGCAGCGACCAGCGTGTCGTCCTGCCAATCCAGTTCGACCGCGATGTCTTCTCCGGCGGTCACCGGCGTGTGCTTGATCAGGTTGGCCACCGCCTCCTCCAGGCACTGGCGCAGCGCGAACGCGAGCCTGGCCGGAATCGCCATCTGATCCTCGCGGGCGTCGAGCCAGGCGGCGAGGCGGCCCATCTCGGCCCGATCGTGCGCCAGCGTCAGGCGAACCACGGCGATCTAGCCGTCGAATGCGGCGATGGCTTCCGCCTCGTCGCGGACGATGGGCAGCAGGTCGGTTACGCCAATGGTTTGCAGCACCTGCTCGACCTCGGAGCTCGGGCTGAGCAGCAGCAACTTGCCGCCGCGGCGCTGGATGGTCTTGGCGCCCAGCACGAGTGTGCGGATGCCAATGGAGGACACGAAGTTGACCGCCGACAAATCCACCAGGACATGGCGATTGGACCCCGCCACGGCGCTGAACGGCAGGTCGAACGCCGCCGCACCGGCCGCGTCGAGGCGGCCGGCGAGCACGACCCTGGCGATATTTTGTGACAAAGCCGTGACGTGCATGTCCATGGCGGATGGATCCTCACCGTTGGCATCCGAAGTTTACGCGCCGAAGCGCCGCATAGAAAGTCGTCCGCCGGCGCTCAGACCGATGCATCCAGCGTCATGGCGATCGCCTTATTGCGCTGTCTGAGCTGATTGCAGCAGCAAGGCGTAGCGCTGCACCAGCCAGACGGCACGCTCGAACAGGCTCGTCAGCCGGTAGACCGCCTCCTGGTTCGCGGCCCTGACCAGGCGGCGGCGCATCGCGTCCACCACGGTGCTGCGGTCGGAACTGATCTGTTTCAGCAGTCCGATGTTCTCCGCCTCGCTGTCGCGCGCGGCGTCGTCGGCGCACATCAGCACCGCCCCCAGCCCCTGGGTCAGCGCGTCGGCCAGATTGGCCGCCTCCCCGGGAGGCATCCGGATGCGCGTCAGGCCGAGCTGGAATACCGCGTCGTGCAGCAGCCGCAACACCTCGTTGCGGGCCCGCAAATTGACCAGCTGATCCAGCCCGCCGGGTGGCAGGGCGGCGGTTTCCCCCGCCAGGCCGGCAACATTTGCAAGAAAGCGTTCGATCTCCTCGGACAGCCGCTCGATGCTGGCGGCCACGGCCGGGTCGGGATCCTCGAGCGTGGCGGCCAGTTGGCCGACGACGCGCGCTTGCTCCTTTTCGGCCAGTGTCAGGGCGATGTCGCCGTCGCCCACCGCGGCATCGTAGATGAATTGCGGCACCGCCAGGCTTTCCGCCCGCAGCGGCGGCGCCACGGCCGCCAGCAGCCGGCCGATGGGATGCGCCAGCAGATAGTAGCCCGCAAGCGCCGCGATTTGGAGGAAGACGTAGAGGAACGCCAGTTGCCGCCCTTGCTGCTGCACGACGGCCTGCAGGCCCGTCTGCAGGAGCGGCCAGCCGGTGGCATCCTCGAGCAGGATGAGCGGGCTGAGCAGAACGACGCCGAGAAGCTTGGTCAATCCCTGGAACAACACGAGCTGGCGCTGGCTGCCGCGCGCACTGGCACCCATCAGCATCACGCTGGCGCCCGAGCCGAGGCTGGCGCCGAGCACGAGGAGCACGGCGCCCTGGGGCGGCAGCAGACCCAGTTGGCTCGCGATCACCGCGATGATCGTGGTGGCCGAGGAGGACTGGGTGAACAGCGTGGCGGCAAGCCCCACGACGAACGCGATCGGCCCGGAGGTGCCGACGATACGCATGATGGCGGCCAGCACGGCACCGCTGCCGAGCTGCCCCGTGCCGGCGCGCAGCAACTCCAGCCCCAGGAACAGCATCGCAAGGGCCAGCACGGCTTCCATCACCTGGCGCCGGATGGTCCCGGCCCTGGAGTCGATGAACAGCCAGATGCCGGAGATCCCGAGCAACAGCAGCGTAACCGCCTGCAGATTGATCGACGCCAGGATGACAAGCGCCGAGGTGCCGAGATTGGCCCACAGCAGCAGGGGCATCGCGGTGACCATGGGCAGCAGGCCGGCGCTGACCATGCTGACGAGAATAAAGGTGATGCCGTTGGTGCTTTGCAGCAGTGCGCCGGCAACGGTTCCCGCCAACGCAACCGCGCCCGGCTTCCGGCCGTGCACGGCGACGGCCCGGCGCAGCGGCCGTCCGCCAAGCTGCAGCATCGTGGCCGACAGGTTGCGGATCCCGGTGAAGAACAACCCGAGACCACCCAGGATGGAGGCGATCCCCAACAGGGCGATCATGGCGCGCCTATTGTCCCGAGCCCATGGCCGCGCGGGCTCAGCGCAGTGCCGCCAGGGCGGTTTGCCGATCGGCATAGACCGGAACGATGGCGGCGAAGCCGCTGATGTCGAAAACCTCGGCAACCTGGGGCTGCAATCCGCACAAAGCCATGCGGCCGCCGGATGCGCGCAGGCGCTTGGCGGCTATCAGCAGGACCCGCAGGCCGGCACTGCCGACATAGACGAGGTCTGCGAGATCGATCAACAGCCTGCGGGTCTCCGCCTGCGTCGCCGCCATCATTTCGCGCTCGAATGCATATGCGCCGGCGGTGTCGAGCCGGCCGGCGGGCATCAGGATCGTCTCTGGCATTGAAATCTTCCGTTAGCCGAATGAGGAACGACGCACTTCTTAAAGCATTTTCACGCCGAGTGGAAATAGCCAAGCCGCCGGTACTCCTCGACCTGCGCCTCGGTTTCCGCAGCCCCCCCGGCAAGCTTCCCGTGCGCTCTGCAGGCCTCTGCGATCCGGCGCACGGCGGCCAATGGATGCTGACCCATCATGCAGGTGCAACTGGCGTGATAGCAGGTGCCGCCGTAACGGCGCGCATAGTCCAGCAACTTGCAAGGGCCTGGTCAAAGACCGGTATGACCCGACTTTAGCAGTTTGACGGAAAAAGCATAGCTTTATCAGTGCTCTAGTTTTTTAGGCACCACACCCTCAGGCTGCGGAAATACTTGCCTTGTCTGTCGGCACCTCCTGATAAACTGGCGGC
>NZ_NHRY01000209.1 GCF_002937115.1 Rhodopila globiformis
ATGCGGGGGTGCGTTCCTGGCGGGGACAGCGTGGCTGACAGGGTATTTTTGTTCGCACAGAAAATTAAAGAGAGGGTGACGGAGGGCCACAGGGATCAGGGGGATATCCTGCGGCCTGGGGTGGATGTTGCTGGCCCAGAGCCTGTCAGGTCGCTTCATTGATCCGGCCATCCGGGGATCTCCGGTGGCCGGGACGACGGCGTCGGTGGTCGCCATGCGCTTCGCGTGGCGCTGTGAAATCTTCCCTCTGGCCCTCCGCAGTGCTGTGCTTATCCTCTGTGGTTACATGTCCGGACGATCGTGCCGCACGCCCGTCGCCGCCGCCCTCCACCAGCCGAAACACGGACGGCGGCCGCCACCCACGCCGGATGGGCCCGCAAACAACACCGCTGCCTCTCACCCGCCCTGCGGCCTCCCCTCGCGGAAGCGCGTCCGGACTGTCTCCCACTCGCGCGCGCCGAGGCGGTTGAAGGCGTCTCGCACGGTCATTTCGCCCGCCGGCGGATAGGCGCCGCTTTCCCGCAGCGCGGCCAGCGCCGTGTCGCAGGCGGCGATGGAGGCGGTCAGCAGCAGGGCGGGCACGATCGCCAGGCGGAAGCCGAGCGCCGCGGCCTGGCGCATGTCCAGCATCGGCGTCTTGCCGCCCCAGACCACGTTCAACAGGCAGGGTCCGTTCACCAGCTTCGGCACGGCGGCGAGTTCCGCCTCCGTCTGCGGCGCTTCGACGAAGGCCATGCCGGCGCCGTTGGCCAGCGCCTCGTTGGCGCGGCCGATGGCCTCCTCGAAGCCGATGACGGCGCGGGCGTCGGTGCGGGCGATGATCAGGAAGTCGGGGTCACGCCGTGTTGCGGCGGCGGCGCGGATCTTGGCGATCCAGTCCGCGCGCGGCACGACTTCCTTGTCGTCGAGGTGGCCGCAGCGCTTGGGCGAGACCTGGTCCTCGATGTGGATGGCGGCGACGCCGGCGGCCTCATAGTCGCGCACGGTGCGGACGACGTTCAGTTCGTTGCCGTAGCCGGTGTCGGCGTCGGCGATCACCGGGATGCCGGCGGCACGCACCATGCGGGCGGCGTTGGCGACCATTTCCGACCCGGTCAGCAGGCCGAAATCGGGATAGCCGTGCGCCATCGAGGTGCCGGCGCCGGTCATGTACACCGCCGGGAAGCCGGCCTGCGCGACCAGCGCGGCGGTCAGGCCGTCATAGGCGCCCGGGGCGATCACCATGCCCTGCTGGCGCAGCGCCGCACGCAGTATGCCAATGGGTGTGCCAATGGGCGTGCCAATAGGCGTGCCAGTCGGAATGCCGGTGGAAGTCATGGCGTCCTCCTTCGCTTCGTGGCCGTCGCTTCCCCCTCGGCCGGCCCCTCGGCTTGCCGGATGGCGGGCATCGCCTTATCGATAGGGCGTTGGGGAGCAGGAGACAACCACGATGAAACTGTTGAGCTTCCGTCGCCCGGACGGCACGCCGAGCTGGGGCATCGCCAAGAACGAGGGCGTCATCGACCTGGGCGCGCGGGCGCCCGGGCTCAAGCACGCGCTGTGGGCAATGACGTCGCTGGCCGAGGAAGCCGCGCGCCACGCCGATTACCGGCTGGAGGACATCCACTTCCTGCCGCCGGTGCCGGACCCGGACAAGGTGCTGTGCGTGGGCCTCAACTACGTCTCCCACATCAAGGAAGGCGGGCGGGAGCCGCCGCCCAAGCCGATCATTTTCACGCGCTTCGGCAATGCGCAGGTCGGGCACGGCGAGGCGATGGTCTGCCCGGCGGCGTCGGAAACGTTCGATTACGAGGGCGAACTGGCGGTGGTCATCGGCCGGCGCTGCCGCCACGTGAAGAAGGCGGACTGGGAAAGCGTGGTGGCGGGCTATGCCTGCTTCAACGACGGATCGATCCGCGAGTGGCAGCGGCATTCCGGCCAGTTCATTCCCGGCAAGAACTTTTTCCGCTCGGGCGCGTTCGGCCCGTGGATCGTCACGCCCGAGGAAGTCGGCGACGTCACCAAGGCACACCTCATGAGCCGGCTGAACGGGATCGAGCGCCAGCATGCGACGATCGACGACCTCTGCTTCGACATCCCGACGCTGATCGAATACTGCTCTACCTTCACGCAGCTGGAGGCGGGCGACGTGATCGCCACCGGCACCACCGGCGGGGTGGGCGCGTACCACAAGCCGCCGCTGTGGATGAAGCCCGGGGACACCATCGAGGTGGAGATCAGCGGCATCGGCATCCTGCGAAACCCCATTGTCGCCGAGGACTGAAGGATATATTGCCGATGTAATAAGCTGGCAGGGGAAACCGTTGCATGAGCTTGACAAAGTCGCTTGGCCGGTTCATCGCCGATCTGTCACCGAATCGCCTGCCGGAGGCGGCGGCGCAGGTGGCGCAGATGGGCTTCATCGACTGCGTCGGCACGATGATCGCCGGACGCAACGAAGACAGCGTGCGCATCCTG
Source organism: Rhodopila globiformis (assembly GCF_002937115.1). Classification (GTDB taxonomy): domain Bacteria; phylum Pseudomonadota; class Alphaproteobacteria; order Acetobacterales; family Acetobacteraceae; genus Rhodopila; species Rhodopila globiformis. The sequence continues at coordinate 2,458 of NZ_NHRY01000209.1, forward strand.
ACCGAGACGCTGGCGCCGGGCGACGGCCCGGCTACGCTGACGTTCGGCGAGCGTCACGCCCCTGCCCCCGAGGCCGCCTGGATCAACGGCACCGCGGCGCACGCGCTGGACTATGACGACGTGGCGCTGCGCGGCCATCCCAGCACCGTGCTGGTGCCGGCGATCCTGGCCGAGGCCGAGCACCTGGACGCCTCCGGCGCCGACATGATCACCGCTTATGTCGCCGGCTACGAAACCTGGGCGGAGCTGTTCCGCCGCGACACCGGCCTGCTGCACCGGAAGGGCTGGCACCCGACGGGGCTGTATGGCGCCGTCGGCGCGGCCGCCGCGTGCGCGAACCTGCGCCGGCTGGATGCGGAGACGTGCGCCATGGCGATCGCGCTGGGTGCCTCGCAGTCGGCCGGGCTGATGGCGAATTTCGGCACCATGGCCAAACCGTTCCACGCCGGCCGGGCGGCCCATGCCGGCATCATGGCCGCGCGGCTGGCCGAGGCCGGCTTCACCGCCAGCACCGACGCGCTGGAGCATCCGCAGGGCTTCCTGCACGCGATCTCGCCCACCGGGACCGAGGACCGGGACGGCGACTGCAAGGCCGGGACCGCGTGGGCGATCCTGTCGCAGGGCCTGGGGATCAAGAAATACCCCACCTGCTACTGCACCCACCGCGCCATCGACGGCATGCTGGACCTGGTGGCCGGCGACCCGGTCAAGCCGGACCAGGTCGAGGCGGTGACCGTTTCCATGAGCGACTATTTCGCCACCGTGCTGCGCAACCACCGGCCGGAGACGGGGCTCGCGGCGAAATTCAGCATCGAGTTCTGCATGGCCAGCGGCATCGTCGCGCAGCGCGTCGGGCTGCGGGAACTGACCGACGATTTCGTCCGCCGTCCGGACATCCAGGCGCTGATGCGCAAGGTGGAGATCGTGACCACGACGCAGTACGACCCGGAAATGCCCGGCGCCGCGCCGCAGGACCAGGTGACCGTCCGGCTCGCCGGCGGCCGGGTGATCGCGGGCGAGCCGGTTGCCCGCGCCACGGGCCATCCGTCGCGGCCGCTGACCCGGCAGCAGCTGTACGACAAGTTCGCCGACTGCCTGGACGCGGGCGCCGCCGCGATCCCGGCGGACGTGCTGTTCCCGCGCCTGTCAGCCATCCGATCGGCCGCGGCCCGCGACCTGACGGCGCGGCCCTGATGCCGGGTGGAGTCGCGCGGCGGGTCGTCCTGGGCTCGGCGCTGGCCGCGCCGTTCGTCCGCTCGGCCCGCGCCGCGCCGCTTGTCATGCGGGTCTCGGTGGACACGCCGCCGCTGCATGGCCGCACCGTGTCGATCGCCGACTTCCTGCGCAAGCTCGAGGCCGCGTCGCGGGGCGAGATCACGCCGCTTCTGTTCACCGGCGGGCAGTTGTTCCGTGACCGTGACGTGATCCGCGCGCTGCTGATGGGGCAGCTCGACATGGCGGCGCCCGGCACCTGGCAGGTCGCGGCGTATGTGCCGGACGCGGATTTCACCCAGCTGCCGATGTTCTATGGCCAGCCCATCGGCGTCACCCACGGCGCCATCGACGGCATTCCCGGCGCGCTGGTGAACGAGAAGGTCCGCCGCCGGCTGCGGGTGAAGGTCCCGGGGCGCTGGATCGACCTGGGCTTCGTCAACTGGTACAGCCGCCAAAAGCCGCTGGCCTCGCTGGCCGATCTGCGCGGCCTGACGATCCGCAACGCCGGCAGCCTGGCGCAGGCGTGGCGCGCCCGGTTCTTCGGCGCCATGCCGATCACGATGGACTGGGGCGACGTGCCGCCGGCGCTGTCGCAGGGCGTGTTCGACGCGCTGCAAAGCACGCACGAAAGCTGCGCCAGCGCCGGCCTGTGGGACGCCGGGCTGCGCTACGGCCTGGAGGACCAGCAGGCCGTGGACATCTACATCCCGATGATCAGCGAGTCGTTCTGGGCCTCGTTGAGCCCGGCGCTGAAAACCCTGGTGACCGACCTGTGGGCGGCGAATATCGGCCGCTACCGCGCCGCCATGGCCACGGCGCAGACCCGGGCCGCGGCGGCGCTGGAGGCGCACGGCGTCACCCTGGCTTCCGTTCCTGCCGATGAGATCGGCGAGCAGCGGCGGCGGATGATGGCGGAGCAGGACAAGGCGATGCGGGAGATGAGGATGTCGCCGGCGATCCTGGCGTGCGTGACCGAGACTGTTTCGGTTATTAATTGAGGGCGGGTGGCGGGACGTCGAGGCATTGGGCGCGGGGGTGCGTTCCCGGTGGGGACGGTGGGGTTGATGGCGCATTCCGGTTCGCACAGAGAAAAAGCTGAGCGCTGCGGGAGGGCCTCGGAGGGTCAGGGGGAATACCGCGCTGGCGGGTGCGGGTGTGGCCGTCGTGCCGGGCGGAGCGGTCGGGTCGGGCGATAGCGGGCATCCAATGCGAGGGGCGGCGGCTTGGTACGTCACCGGCGCCTCGGCTAGGCTTGGCGCCAGACACAGGAGGCGTCCCGCATGAACCCGTTCCAGTCCCTTGTCTGCACCGGCCTGCCGGATGATGCCGCCCGGGCGACCCTGGCGGGCCGTGCCTGGCGGCCGGATGCCGGCGGCCCGTCGGTGGTGGCGATTCGCGACGGCATCGCGTTCGACGTCTCCCGCCGATTCCCCACGATGCGCGACCTGTGCGAGGCCGAGGAACCCGCCGCCGCCTTGCGCCAGGCCGGGGGCGAGCCCATCGGCGCGGTCCACGCCCTGCTGGCCAACACGCCGGTGGAGACGCGCGATCCCGCTCGCCCGTGGCTGCTGGCGCCGCTCGACCTGCAGGCGATCAAGGCGGCGGGCGTGACCTTCGCGGTGTCGATGCTGGAACGGGTGATCGAGGAGCGCGCCCGCGGCGACCTGAACGCCGCGGCGGCCATCCGGCAGGAGGTGACGCGCTTGGTGGGCGACGACCTGTCCCGGTTGCGGCCGGGCTCGCCCGAGGCGATGCGCCTCAAGACGGTCCTGATCCAGCAAAACGCCTGGAGCCAGTACCTCGAGGTCGGCATTGGCCCGGATGCCGAGATCTTCACCAAGGCGCAGCCGATGGCCGCTGTCGGCACCGGCATGGATGCCGGGCTGCATCCGGCCTCGGCGTGGAACAACCCGGAGCCGGAGGTGGTGCTGGCGGTGTCCTCGGCCGGGCGGATCGTCGGCGCCACGCTGGGCAACGACGTCAACCTGCGCGATATCGAGGGCCGCTCGGCGCTGCTGCTGGGCAAGGCGAAGGACAACAACGCCTCCTGCGCCGTCGGCCCGCTGCTGCGGTTGTTCGATGTGGGATTCGGGCTGGACGACATCCGTTCCACGACCGTGACGCTGCGGGTGGAGGGGCCGGAGGGGTTCGTGCTGGAAGGGTCGTCCTCGATCGCGAAGATCAGCCGCGATCCGGCGGATCTGGTGGCGCAGATGCTGAACGCGCACCATCGCTATCCGGACGGCGCGGTGCTGTTCCTTGGCACCATGTTCGCGCCGATCCAGGACCGGGCGGCGGCGGGCCAGGGGTTCACGCACCGGACGGAGGATGTCGTCGCCATCGCGGCGCCGAGGCTCGGGCGGCTGGTGAACCGGATGATGCCGACGGATCGCTGCGAGCCCTGGACGTTCGGCGCCGGCGCGCTGATGCGCAACCTGGCGGGCCGGGGGCTGCTGACGTAGCGCCTGAAACTGCCTCCGGACGATCGCGTCATCCGCGCCCGGGGGATCAACGGGGAGGATGTCGCCCGGCGCTGGCCCGGAAGTTGCCTATTTCTTACTATTAAGAACCGATAGGGCGGGAGAAAAGAAAAGGCCGCGCCTGCCCGATGGACAGGCGCGGTGCCGACCGGCGAACCGGCCGACAGGCGTTGATCAGAACGCGGTGACGAGGCGGACGTTGAAGAAGTCGCCGCCGACGTCGTTCCGGACGATCACGTCGTGGTTCCAGATCCCCTGAAGTTCGACGCCGTTGCCAAACGTGTAGCCAACGATCGGGCCGAGGCCGAAGTTGACGGCGTTACCCTTCGGCGCAATGACGTTCGGGCCATTGGACGAGTCGGGACTCACCTGGTTTTGCTGATGAACGCCGAGGCCAAAGGTCCACTTGCCAAGCGTCTTCGTTGCCGTGTAGTCACCAGAGAACTGGTTGCCGGACTTGTAGCTGTATCCGGTATCGTTGCTGGCCGTGACGGGGACCGTCAGATGCAGGCTGGCGCTCAGGTTCCAGCCGTCATGCAGCCAGCTCACGCCGAAATCGGGCTGCACGGCGAAATAGCCGTTGCCGGACGGCAGGCCGCCATTCACGTTGTGACCGTGAACCACTAGGCCGGACAGCGTGGAGGTGGCGGTCGGCAGATACATCGACAGGCTGGTCGAGACATGGAAGTCGCCCAGGGTCCAGGACAGGATGCCCGGAACTAGGACGGTGTTGAACAGGCCCCAGTTGCCCGAGCCGACGCCGGTGCCGTAACCGGGCTGGGCCGAGGTGTAGTCGAACGGCTGCGCGATCGCCATGCCGAAGTCGGCGCCGAGAACCTTGATGCCGGTTGACCACAGGGCAATCGGTACCGCGACGAACGCCTGCAGCCCGGTTCCCGGAACCTTCTTGCCGTTGTTGTCATAGGCGTTGAATGACGCCCAGTAGTTGTTGAAGACGCCATAGACACCCGGCGGCGGCAATGCGCCGGCGGCAAGGCCTTCGTCAACGCCACGCAGATGCGGATCCCACAGCTCCATCGCCGAGGCCGGACCGGCAACACTCATTACACCTGCCAGGGCCAGAGCCGTGGCGCCTAATACTCGCTTCATTGGTGCGGGTCCTCCGTGAGTTTCGCTACCTAACAAGAACTGTTTTGCATAACAAATTTTAACGCTCAATCCAGCAAGGATGCGAATAAGCAACTTTCGTAAATCTTCCGGCCATTGTCGTAGAATAGACACACTGCCGGCGCGCCAGGACCTTTTTGGCCGCGGCAGGACGCCGCCTGCCGCCCAACTCCGGGGAGCACGCCGCCATTACTGTGGATACAATTGGCATGGCGGTCGGCCAGCCTGACGGCACGCTGCCGCATCGGTGCCCAATAACAACCAGGTTGCCCGGAGGCGCCAGCCGGCGGCGGCCAACCGTCCCGGTGGCAGCGCCCGGACCGATCAGGTCAGCCACATCGATTGGCGCGTGCGGCGAGCCGCTTATAAGGGAGGGACTACCGGCGCCGGACGCGGCCAGGATCGCGCCAGGCTGCGGGCGCTGGCCGGATGGCCGGCATTGGCAACGCGCCGCGCCGCCGGACGGCAGACGGCGCCCGCGGTATCGGCATCGCCGCGCCGCAGCCGCCCAATGGACCCTGATCGCCGGCGGCGCGCAGCCTGCCGAAGCCGATGGCGACCACGAAGGCAAGCGGGTGCGGCGCCGCCCGGACGCAGCCCGGCTCCGCGATCGTCGGCGCCACCTCCGGCGCTGGCCCATCCGCACGGGGCCGGTTTGCCGGGCCGGCGCTCCGGTTGCCGGCGGCACACGGCAATGGCAGGCTGCGCCGGACGCCGAAAAGACCAATACAGGACAGGGAGGACACATGCCCACGCCAGGCCACAGCCACGCGCAATGGGGACCCGCCGACCAGATCGGCGCCGGCAACCTGCTGACGGCGGAGAAGCGGCTGGCCGCCCTCGCCTCGGTGCGGCAGGGGCGCGTCTACGACGTCAGCCACGAGATCTTCATGGGCGCGCCGTTCATGGCGCCGAACCAGACGCCGTTCCTGATGTCGATCTTCGGCTCCTGGCGCGACACCATCAAGCGGCGGCGGAAGCTGGGCGCGCTCAACGATGCCGGAACGAACCTGGAGCGCATCGAGATGACCGCGCATGTCGGCACGCACATCGACGCGCTGGGGCATTTCTCCAGGGGCGACATGCTCTACAATGGCAATGCCGCCGCCGACGTGGTCACCGACTGGGGCCTGGAGCGCCTGGGGATCGAGCACGCGCCGCCGATGATCACCCGCGCCGTGCTGTTCGACGTCGCGCCGGGGACGCACCTGGCGCCCGGGCAGGTGGTGACCGCGGACGACCTGCAGCGCGCCGCCGACCGGGGCGGCTTTGCGGTCGAGCCCGGCGACATCGCGCTGATCCGCACCGGCTGGGGGCGTTACTTCGGCGTCGACAACGCCCGCTACCTGGAAGGCGAGCCGGGCATCGACGTGCCGGCGGCGAAATGGCTGGTCGAGCGGGGCATCGTCGCCATCGGCGCCGACAACATGGCAGTGGAGGTGCTGCCGAACCCCGACCGCAGCGTGCTGATGCCGGTGCATCAGTTCACGTTGGCCGAGTGCGGGGTTTACCTGATCGAGAACCTGGCGCTGGACGACCTGGCCGCCGACGGGGTTCACGCCGCCTGCCTGATCCTGCTGGCCACCAAGATCCGCGGCGCGACCGGCGCACCGGTCCGGCCGGTGGTGCTGGTGTAGGCGAATGTTCGTTTCTTATTCGTCATGGATGGGCTTGTCCGCTACAGCAGACCGCAGGTCAGTTGGGACAGGACGACGGCGTTCCTTCATCGTCATGGCCGGGCGTGTCCCGGCCATCCACCCCCAACCGTCGAAGCGCGGATGGCCGGGATACGCCCGGCCATGACGATAAGGGAGAAGCCCTTGCTCCGCCGGACGCCCTTCGCCGCGGCCCTCAGCGGCCGTGCAGGATCCGCAGCATCTGCTGGTATTGTTTCTCCCGCCGATCGTGCCGCACGACCGCAACGGCCCAGATCGCGGCCGGTATCCAGCCCACCACGGTCAGTTGCAGCAGCAGGCATGCGATCGCCTTGAACGGATGCCGCCCCAGCAGCACCGCAAGCCACGGCAGCAGGATAGCGCCGACGATCATCGGATCCAGAGTCCTTCGTTGCCCGCGTTAGCAACTCCACCGCGTGCCGGGGGTAAACCCGCACGCAGGAAGCCGGATCCACCAGGATCGCGAACGGTTTACCCGAAAAGCCCCGTCGCCGCCATATCCCAGCCGGCAATCGCGCCGATGGCGACGACGCTCCACGCCGGCAGCGCCCAGACCGTCAGCAGCAGGAAGGCCACCAGCGCGAAGCCGAAATCCACGGGATGATGGATCGTTCCGGCCCAGATCGGGTGGTACAGCGCCGCCAGCAGCACCCCCACCACAGCGGCGTTCACCCCGCTCAGAGCGGCGCGCACGTTCGGACGGTGGCGCAGCGTGTCCCAGAACGGCAGCAGGCCGCCGATAAGAAGGAAGGACGGGCCGAAGATCCCCAGCGTCGCCAGCAGCGCGCCCATCCAGCCGTTCGGCCCCGGCTGCTCCACCGCCCCCAGGAACGCGGCGAAGGTGAAGATCGGCCCCGGCATCGCCTGCGTCGCGCCGTAGCCCGCCAGGAACACGTCCTGCCCGACCCACCCCGGCGGCACCACCGCTTGCTGCAGCAGCGGCAGCACCACGTGGCCGCCGCCGAACACCAGCGACCCGGCGCGATAGAACGTGCTGACCAGCCGGACCGCCTGGCCGCCGGCCGCGTCCGCCACCCAGGGCAGGCCCAGCAGCAGCACGCCGAACGTCGCCAGCAGCGCCACCGCCACGCCGCGCGGAATCCGTACGTTCAGCGCCGCCGCCCGGTCGCACGGCATCGCCACCCGCGGCAGCAGCAGCACGCCGGCCACCGCGCCCATGACGATCGCGCTGATTTGCCCCAGCGAAGACGGCACTGCCAGGCACACCAGGCAGGCGGCGACGGCGACGCTCGCCCGCTCCCGCCCGGCGGCGAGGTTGCGCGCCATGCCCCACACCGCCTGAGCCACCACCGCCACCGCGACCAGGCGCAGCCCGCGCAGCCATCCGGCGTCCGACACGTCGCCCACGGCGCCGAGGCCATAGGCGAATGCGGTCATCACCAGGGCCGACGGCAGCGTGAAGCCAAGCCACGCCGCCAGCATTCCCAGCGGCCCGCCGCGCAGCAGGCCGATGGCCATGCCGGTCTGCGACGAGGCCGGCCCGGGCATGAACTGGCACAGGGCGACGATGTCGGCGAACACCGCCTCGGTCAGCCACTGCCGCTTCGCCACGAAATCCGCGCGCATATAGCCCAGGTGGGCGATCGGCCCGCCGAAGCTGGTGCAGCCCAGCCGCAGGAACGCCAGAAAGATGCCCACGGGCGAGCCGCGATCCGCCTGCTGCGCGACCGGCGCCGCCATCCGCCCTGCCCTGCTCAGCCTGGCGCGGCGAGGAAATTCATCGCCGCCTGGGCGCCGCCCGGATGGTGCGGCACGCCGGCGGCCTGCAGGCCCATCTCCACCCCGGCCAGCGCGCCGATCAGCGACAGCACGCCCAGGTCGCCCATGTGGCCGATGCGGAAGACGCGGTCCTCGATGCGTCCCAGGCCGTTGCCCAGGCTCATGTTGAACCGCTCCAGGATCACCGCGCGCAGCCGATCGGCGCTGTGGCCCTCGGGGGTGCGGATGGCGGTGACGCCCGGGGCACAGGCGGCGGGATCGGCGCATTGCAGGTCCAGGCCCCAGGTGCGGGCGGCGAGGCGGGTGGCCTCGGCATAGCGCCGATGGCGGGCGAACAGCGCCGGCAGGCCTTCCTCCTGCATCATCGCCACAGCCTCGTTCAGGCCGAACAGCAGGTTGATCGCCGGGGTGTAGGGGAAGTAGCCGGTCTTGTTGGCGGTCACCAGCGGCGCCCAGTCCCAGTAGCTGCGGCGCGACCCGCCGGCGCGGGCGGCCGCCAGGGCCTTCTCGCTGATCGCGGTGAAGCCCAGGCCGGGCGGCACCATCAGCCCCTTCTGCGAGCCGGCGACGGTGACGTCGACCTCCCACTCGTCATGCCGGTAATCCGCGCAGCCCAGCGAGGAGATCGCATCCACCATCAGCAGCGCCGGATGTTTCGCCCGCGCCATGGCGTGCCGCACCGCCGGGACGTCGGTCATGCAGCTGGTCGAGGTCTCGCTGTGCACGACGCAGACCGCCTTGATGCGGTGCTCCTGGTCCTCCGCCAGCGCCGCGCCGATGGCCAGGGGATCGGCGCCGCGGCGCCAGTCGGTTTCAAGCGGAACGACTTCGAGGCCGAGGCGGAGCGCCATCTGCTCCCACAGATGGGCGAACTGGCCGGTGCGGCTGATCAGGATTCGGTCGCCTGGTACAAGAGTATTCAGCAAGGCCGCTTCCCAGGCGCCGGTGCCGGAGGCCGGGAAGATGCCGATGGTGGCGGTGGTCTGGAACACCCAGCGCAGCTTCGCCACGACCTCTCGCCCCAGGACGCCGAACTCCGGGCCACGGTGGTTGATCGCGTTGCGATCCATCGCGCGCATCACGCGGTCGGGCAGGTTGGTGGGCCCGGGCGTTTGCAGGAAATGACGGCCAGACACGAATTCGGTCATTATGGGCGGTTCCTCCTGGAAGCCGGCGTAGAAGCACGGGGCGGCAGGCTTGGCAACAACGGCACGGCATGGGAGGGCTGCGCGGCCTGTGCGTCAGGACGAGGGATGTGGCGGCGCAAGGTCCCGCTCCCGCTTGTCAAGGTCCTCGCTCCATCGTCATGGCCGGGTGTGTCCCCAAAGCTATCAGGATACGGCGACGGTTGGAGAAGGACTTGGCGCGCGGTCCGTTGCCTCCCCGTCATGGCCGGGCGTGTCCCGGCCATCTGCGCACGAACGGCGGGGGGATGGATGGCCGGGACGAGCCCGGCCATGACGGGGAGGGAGAAGACCTTGCTCCGCCAATCGCCCCATCCTGCCCATGGGGGCACGCCCGGGCCATGACGGCGGCAACGGACCGGGCTGCCCGATCCTTCCCATCCGGCACCCTATCCCGGACGCACCGGGCTGCCCGGGGGAAGCGCTGGCCCATCCGTCACGAAACCGCTATGTCTGGCGGACCATGGCTGCATAAGGACCGTCGAACGATGGCTTCCCTGATCCTGACTGTCATCGGCTCGGACCGGCCGGGCCTGGTGAGAACCCTGGCCGAGACGGTTGCGGCGCACGGCGGCAGCTGGCTGGAAAGCCGCATGGCGCGCCTGGCCGGGCAGTTTGCCGGCATCGTGCGGGTGGAGGCGCCGGAGTCGCTGCTGGCCGACCTGAAGGCGCTGGAGGGCCAGGGGCTGCGAATCGGGGTGCAGAGCGGCGACGAGGGTCTGGCGGCCCCGCCCCCGGCGCCGCGGCTGGCGCTGGAGGTGGTGGGCAACGACCGGCCGGGCATCGTGCGCGACATCACCCAGGTGCTCGCCGGCTGCGGCATCAACATCGAGGAGCTGGTCACCGGCGTCGCGGCCGGCTCGTTCACCGGCGGGACGCTGTTCCGCGCCACCGCCCTGCTGCGCGCGCCGGACGAGGACGCGGTCGAGGCGATGCGCGAGGGCCTGGAACAGCTGGGTGACGAACTGATGGTCGATATCCAGGAAGCCCCGGACGAGGCGGAGGGCTGAAGGCGGAGCACGGCATAGGGGCCGGGACACGTTCCGTGGCTGGCAGGATAAGGCGGCGGACGGAGAAGGATTTGGCGCCGCTGCCGTTCTCTCACCGTCATGGCCGGGCGTGTTCCCATACGCGCTACAGCAGACCGCAGGTCAGTTGGGACAGGACGACGGCGTTCTTTCATCGTCATGGTGGCAACGGCCGTGCCACCGGCCATCGGCGCTTCGACGGCGGGGGGGGGATGGCCCGGACGCGCCCGGCCATGACGGTGAGGGAGAAGCCCTTGCTCCGCCCGCACCCTATCCTGACACCCATGGGGACATGCCCAGCCCTGACCGGGAGAGAACGGTCGCGTCCGGTGCCGGTGCGAAAAATTTGGTCAAATGTTACCAATCCACAGGCGACAACCGCCACGTCGTGTCACAAGCCGCAACAACCTGCTGCGGGCGAGGCTTGATTTGTGGATAGTAACCAACTGTTAAGTTCTCATGACCTAACTTCGCCGTAGCTACGATTATCTTTGCATCCGGCCCGGCGGATTGATATGTTGCGACGCAGCACAGGGAACGTCCTTCGCCTCAATCCGGACCAATTCCGGTCTGTTCGAAGGATTAGATATGAAACTATTTCATAAAAGATGGTTGACTTTCCGGTTTCGAGGGCCAACTGCCAGCTAGCCCGGCGTCCGCGATTCAGGTCCGGCGAATGCGCTGAAGCCCCTGATGCCGTCTGGCGGATGCGCCCTTGTCCATGACACGCGGCTTTGCGGTTTTGTCCATGACATTGGCCCGATGCCCGGGCGGCCGGACTCCGCCAGCACTTACCGCGTCCCTGTCGACACGCCGTCCCTCACGCGGCCCAAGCCGCCGCCTCGGTGACCCTCCGGCGCTACGCGGGTTGCCGCGATCCCCCCTGCGCCCCGACCTGAAGCCCGCCGCTACCGTTACTTGGTAGTCCCTGAAGGAATACGTTGCGATGCCTTTCGACCAGACGTCCCTGACCCCGGTCCGCCAAGGGACGGAGACGCTCACGCCATTCGCCGCCTATGACGAGGCCGTGCAGGGCACGGTCGCGGAACTCACCGGCGGCCGCTCGCCTGTCGCCGCCATGGAGGCCTGGCTCGACTGGGCCTCGCACCTGGCGATGTCGCCGGGCAAGCAGGTCGATCTGTGCCTGCGTGCCGCCGCCGCGGGCGCCCGGCTGGCCACGCCGCCGGCCGACTCCGGCACCGCCCTGTCCGGCACCGCCCTGTCCGGCACCGCCCTGTCCGGCACCTGGCTGTATGACTGGCTGATGCGGGCGCACGACGCCTCCCGCGACTGGTGGCACGACGCCACCACCGGCGTGCGCGGCATGGCGGCGCGGCACGAGCAGGTGCTGGGCGCGCGCATCAACGAAGCGTTCCAGGCCGCCTCGCCCGCCAATGCGCTGCTGGCCAACCCGGCGCTGCAGCGCGCGACGCTGGAGCGCGGCGGGCTGAACCTGCTGGAGGGGGCGAAGAACTTCGCGGCCGATCATTTCGGCCCGAAACAACCGGCCAGCGACACCTATGTCGTCGGAGAAACCATCGCCATCACCCCGGGCAAGGTCATCTTCCGCAACCGCCTGATCGAGCTGATCCAGTACCAGCCGACGACGTCCACCGTGCACCCCGAGCCGGTGCTGATCGTTCCGGCATGGATCATGAAGTACTATATTCTGGACCTGCGGCCGCAGAATTCGCTAATCCGGTTTCTTGTGGAACAAGGTCACACGGTCTTCTCGATCTCCTGGGTCAACCCGACGGCCGATGATCAGGACGTTTGTATGGACGACTATCGCCGCGAGGGCGTCATGGCGGCGGTCGACGTCATCAGCCAACACCTGCCGGGCCGCAGGATCCATGCCGCCGGCTACTGCCTCGGCGGCACCATGCTGTCGATCGCCGCGGCGGCCATGGCGCGCGACGGCGACGACCGCCTCGCCTCGATGACGCTGTTCGCGGCGCAGACCGACTTCACCGAGCCCGGCGAGCTGAAGCTGTTCATCAGCGACACCGAGCTGTCCTGGCTCGACAGCCTGATGGCCCGCCACGGCGGCCTGGACGGCGAGCGGATGGGCGCGGCGTTCCAGTTGCTGCATGCCGACGAGCTGATCTGGAAGCCGTTCGTCAGCCGCTACGTGCTGGGCGAAACCGCGCCGTTGAACGACCTGATGGCCTGGAACGCCGACCAGACGCGGATGCCGCGGCGGATGCATTCGGAGTACCTGCGCAGCATGTTCCTGCGCAACGACCTCGCCGCCGGGCGGTTCAAGGTGGGCGACAGGCCGATCGCGCTGCGCGACATCCGGGTGCCGGTGTTCGCGCTGGGCACCGGCAAGGACCATGTGGCGCCGTGGCGGTCGGTCTACAAGATTTCGCTTCTTGCCAGAAGCGACATCACCTTCGTGCTGGCCAGCGGCGGCCACAACGCCGGCGTGGTCAGCGAGCCCGGGCACAAGGGCCGCAGCTACCGCGTGCTGACCATGCGCGCCACCGACGCCTACACCGATCCGGACGCCTACCTGGAGCGTGCGGCCGCGCACGAAGGCTCCTGGTGGCCGGAATGGCAGCGCTGGATGGCGGAACGCTCGAATGAGCGGGTGCCGGCGCCGCCGATGCCGCCGGCGCTGTGCGACGCGCCGGGCACCTACGTCCTGGCGGCGTGACGAAAATTTTTCCAACTGTCCTGCGAGAGAATTCAACATGGACACCAACGTTCCACGCATCGATCCCTGCGCGCCGGCAGAATGCCAGTCCGCACCTGATTTCATTGAAAACAAGACGTTTGACGAAATCGCCGTCGGCGACAGCGCGGAACTGGTGCGCACCGTCACCCAGTCCGACATCGAGCTGTTCGCCAGCGTCTCGGGCGACGTGAACCCGGCGCATCTCGACCAGGCCTATGCCGACGGCTCGATGTTCCACGGCATCATCGCCCACGGCATGTTGGGCGGGTCGCTGTTCTCCACCGTGCTCGGCACCATCCTGCCCGGCCCGGGGACGATCTACCTCGGCCAGGACCTGCGCTTCCGCCGCCCGGTGAAGCCCGGCGACACGCTGACCGCCCGCGTCGTGGCGCGCGAGAAGGACGCCGGGAAGAAGCGCGTCGTGTTCGACTGCCACGCCTTCAACCAGGACGGCAAGGAGGTGATCTCCGGCACCGCCGAGGTGATCGCGCCCGAGGAGAAGATCCGCCGCGAGCGGATGCCGTTGCCGGAAGTTGCGGTGCTGCACCACGAGGCGCTGACCACCCTGCTGCAGCGCGCCGGCGGCCTGCCGCCGCTGCCGACGGCGATCGTGCATCCCTGCGACCATGACAGCCTGCACGGCCCGCTGCAGGCCGCCCTCGCCGGCTTCATCGAGCCCATCCTGATTGGACCCGAGGCCCGCATCCGCGCGCTGGCGGTGACCGGGGGCCTGGATCTGACCGGCATCCGCATCTACGACGTGCCGCACTCCCACGCCGCCGCCGAGGTGGCGGTCGGCCTGGCCCGCGACGGCGTGGTGAAGGCGCTGATGAAGGGCAGCCTGCACACCGACGAACTGATGCACGAGGTGATGCGCAAGGAGAACCACCTGCGCACCGCGCGACGCATCAGCCATGTCTATGTCATGATGACCGCGGCCTCGGGCAAGCTGCTGCTGGTGTCGGACGGCGCCATCAACATCGCGCCGACGCTGGTCGACAAGGTGGACATCGTGCAGAACGCCATCGACCTGGCGATTTCGCTGGGGATCGCGAAGCCGAACGTGGCGATCCTGTCGGCGGTGGAGACCGTCACCACGGCGATCCCGTCCACGCTGGACGCCGCGGCGCTGTGCAAGATGGCGGATCGCGGGCAGATCAAGGGCGGCGTGCTGGACGGGCCGCTGGCGTTCGACAACGCGATCAGCGCGGTGTCGGCGATGACCAAGGGCATTGCGTCCGCGGTCGCCGGCCATCCCGACATCCTGATCGTGCCGAACCTGGAGGCCGGCAACATGCTGGCCAAGCAGATGATCTACTCCGGCTCGGCCGACGCCGCCGGCATCGTGCTGGGGGCGGCGGTGCCGATCATCCTGACCAGCCGGGCGGACAGCGTGCGGACGCGGCTGGCGTCGTGCGCGGTGGCGGCGCTGGCGGCGACCCGGACGGTGGAGGCCTGAGATGGACGACGCCATCCTGGTCATCAACGCCGGTTCCTCCAGCGTCAAGTTCGCGGTCGCCGAGGCCGGCGACCATGCCGTCACCACGCTGGTGAAGGGCAAGCTGACGCGGCTGGACCAGGCGCCGCACTTCACCGCGACGACCGACGCCGGCGAGGTGGTCGCCGACACGTTCTGGGAGCCGACGGGCGGCCGCCAGGAGATCCTGTTCGGCAAGCTGGTCGATTGGCTCGATCATCACCTCGACGGCCACACGCTGCTGGCGGCCGGGCACCGGGTGGTGCACGGCGGCACGCGGTTCACCGCGCCGGTGGTGGTGACGCCGCGGGTGCTGGACGACCTGGCGGACCTGATCCCGCTGGCGCCGCTGCACCAGCCGCACAACCTGGAGGCGATCCGGGCGATGGCGGCGGCGCACCCTCACCTGCCCCAGGTCGCCTGCTTCGACACCGCCTTCCACGCCGGCCACAGCGACGCGGCGATGCGCTTCGCCCTGCCGCGGGCGCTGCATGAGGACGGCGTCCGGCGCTATGGCTTCCACGGGCTGTCGTACGAGTTCATCGCCCGGCAGATGGCCCGCGTCGCGCCGGACCTGGCGCGCGGGCGGGTCGTGGTCGCCCACCTGGGCAACGGCGCCAGCCTGTGCGCCATGTTCAACGGCCGCAGCGTGGACAGCACCATGGGCTTCACCGCGCTGGACGGGCTGCCGATGGGCACGCGCACCGGCAGCATCGACGCCGGCGTGATCCTGTACCTGCTCGACCAGGGCATGGGGCACGAGACCTTGCAGCACCTGCTGTATGAGCAGTCCGGCCTGCTGGGCCTGTCCGGCGGCATCGGCAGCGACATGCGCACGCTGCTGGGCTCCGGGCGGCTGGAGGCGGCGCAGGCGGTGGACTACTTCGTCTATCGCACGGTGCGCGATATCGGCGCCATGGCGGCCTGCCTCGGCGGGCTGGACGGGCTGGTGTTCACCGCCGGCATCGGCGAGCGCTCGGCCGAGATCCGCGCCCGCATCGGCCGCGGTTGCGCGTGGCTGGGCATCGACATCGACCCGGTGGCCAACGCGCGTGGCACCGGTTGCATCTCCGGCGCGATGAGCCGCGCCGCTGCCTGGGTCATCCCGACGGACGAGGAGCAGATGATCGCGCTGCATGCGATCGAGGCCCTGAAGACCGCCGCCTCGGATGACCGGATTTCCAAAGAGGAGTTCTTCCATGTCTGACCTTCCAGCCCTTGATCTTGTGGGCCGCAAGGGGGTTGTCTTTGGCATCGCCAACGACCAGTCGATTGCCTATGGCTGCGCCCGCGCCTTCCGCCGGCTGGGCGCGGACCTGGCGGTGACCTACCTGAACGAAAAGGCGAAGCGCTTCGTCGAGCCGCTGGCGGACAACCTGGGCGCCGATATCTTCCTGCCGTGCAACGTGCAGGTCGAGGGCGAGATGGAGGCGGTGTTCGCCGAGATCGCGAGGCGCTGGGGGCGGCTGGATTTCGCGCTGCACTCCATCGCCTTCGCGCCGATGCAGGACCTGCACGGGAGGGTGGTGGATTGCTCGCGGGAGGGGTTTTCCCTGGCGATGGACATCTCCTGCCATTCGTTCATCCGCATGTGCAAGCTGGCCGAGCCGCTGATGACCGATGGCGGGACGCTGTTCACCATGAGCTACCACGGCGCCGACAAGGTGATCGAGCACTACAACATCATGGGTCCGGTGAAGGCGGCGCTGGAGAGCGCGACGCGCTACCTGGCATCGGAGCTGGGGCCGAAGGGCATCCGCGTGCATGCGATCTCGCCGGGTCCGCTGAAGACGCGGGCGGCGTCGGGCATCGACCATTTCGATGACCTGCTGGCGCGCGTGGCGGAGCGGGCGCCGGCGCATACGCTGGTCAGCCCCGAGGATGTCGGCATGACCACGGCGCTGCTGGCCACCGGTGCGGGGCGGATGCTGACCGGGTCCACCACGTATGTCGATGGTGGCTATCACGTGATGGGGTGATGGCGGCGGGTGGCGTGCCGTAACGTTGGGTTGGCCGGCTGGCGACGGCAGCCCGCAGGCCGGCTGAGACAGGGCGACGGCGCTCCCTCACCGTCATGGCCCGGACGGGTGCCATAGGCGCTACAGCGTTCCACAGGTCGATTGAGACAGGGCGACGGCGCTCCCTCATCGTCATGGCCCGGCTTGTCCGGGCTATCTGTTCCAGCACATGTGCCGCGATAGGTGGCCCGAACGAGCCCTACGCAATGCACACATCCTGGAAACGGGTCGGAAATGACCGTAAAATCAAGTGCTTGCCTGGGCGCCAAGAGCGTTCCTCCATCGTCATGGCCCGGCTTGTCCGGGCCACCTGTCGCGGCACAAGTGCTGGAATAGGTGGCCCGGACAAGCCGGGCCATGACGAAAGGGAAACGCCGCGGCGGACCGTTTCCAAGATGTGTGCATCCCGTAGGGACGAGCCGGGCCATGACGATGAGGACAGGGGGCCTCAGTGTTCCAACCAACCTGCGGTCTGCTGTAACTTAGGCGACGGGACGCGGCGCAGTGTCCCGTCGTCATGGCGGCCGCTGGGCCGCCATCCACGCCTTACGGTGCCGGTATCAGCAGAAGGCGTGGATGGTGGGCCTTCGCCCACCATGACGGGGTAGCAACGGTCGTGCTCCTGGCCGCCTAAGTTAGCGCCTATGCGGACGGGTGCGGCCGCCTGTCATGCCCTGTTTGCGGCAGGCAGCGGGTTGGCGGCCATGAACTTGGCGTCTTGGCGTTTGATCGACGCTCTCCACCGCACGGACCGCCGATGTAGCGCACCCATCCCCGCCCGGTGCGGCAGCATGGTTCCCGTTCAACGCCAAGACGCCAAAACGCCAAGATACCGGGGTACAAGGCGCCGTCCCGGCGGGCGGATGAGTGCATTATCATGGCCTCGCTCGCCGCAGGTGGGGAATCGTTTCCGAGATCTGTGCATGCGGTAGGGCTGGTCCGGGCCACCTGTCGCGGCACACGTGCTGAAACAGGTGGCCCGGAGGCTGTGCCCCGGCTTGTCCTGGGTAGCCGCCATGACGGGTCGCCGGAAGGATCGACTCTTCTGGACGTGGCGGAAGGTGCTCCGCCGCTTGGCTTGGCCACGATCGGCAACGACTGGGGTCCTGAGTCCGTGGCGGATGATGCCAGCGCCATCCGGAACTGTCCGTGCTCGTTCATGCTTCCGCAATTTTCACCACGGAGGAAGAACGAAGGACTACGAAGCGCCACGGAGACCGCATCTTGCCGGCGGATTGGGACCCGACCGATCGGATGATCGGGGTGAGGCATCGCAGCACCGGCGCAGGCCTGCCCGGGTGTCTGAATGCGCAAAGGCGGGACCGCACTGCTATGGAAATACGGTTCCGCAGGGTCATCGCCTCTCCGATAGGGGTCGGGAAGTTTCCCCCCCGCCCTCCGAACCGTGCTGACGGCTCTCCCCCATACGGCTGTTTTGAGTCTCAGTCGCTTCAGCGCTGTCTGTTACTTCCAGGCTTCGCCATCCACGAGCAGGCTCGCCACAAGATCCCGCCGAAACAGGTTCGTCATCCTACGGACTGCCAGTTCACCTCCGGTTGCTCTCCATCATCGCCTCGCAGCGACGCAGTTACCTTCGATTTCCGGGCTGCGGCCAACCCGAGCACGGACTTGCATCGTACTGACAAAGCGTCCTCACGGACGCACTCATGGCGCGGCTTGTCCGGGCCGCCAGTTCAGGCACTTGTGCCGCGATCGCCGGCGCGGACGAGTCGGGCCATGACGCATGAGCAACAGCCGGCCGGACCGGCTGCGACGGACGGGCAACAGCCTGGATCACTGTGGCGCGTGCAGCCCGTGCCCGCGCAGGACCCTCACCGTCCGCAGTACCCGGCCGTCGAGCCGGACGGCCGCATCGGGCAGCACATCGACGCTGTCGAACCAGCGCCGCGCCTCATCCACGCTTCGGCCCGAGGGATCCGCCAGCAGCACCACGGCATCGCGGCCGTAGAACCTGCCGGCGGGATCAGCAAAGCCGAACTGCCGCGAGTCCCGGTTCAGGCACAGCATCGTCGTCTGCGGCCCCAGGGCGTAGCCGAGCTTGCCGGCGTCCCGCCAGTTCATCGCCGCCGCCAGGCCGCCCGGGAGCAGCAGCCCGCGCGCGTCCAGGTCCTGCCGCACGGACCGCCAGTCCAGCCCTTCGTCGGTGGGATCTTTGCGCATCACCGCGGCGAGGCTGCCGCCCAGCCAGTCGAACTGCATCTGCAGCGCGATCGTGGCGACGGCTGCCAGTTCCAGCGCGGCGGTGAAGACGATCATCCGCCGCACCCAGCGTCGGTCCAGGTGCCGCGCGATCGTCTCGCCAAGCAGCGGGAACAGCATCAGGTAGCCCGGCGCCGCCCAGTGGAACAGCACCCGCTGGCTCGACCAGGCCGAGACCAGGGCGAACAGGACGATCGGCGGCGCTGCCAGCCAGGCCAGCAGGTGATGCGTCCACGGCGCGCCGCGGCGGAACGCGCCGGCGAACAGCAGCATCATCGGCAGCCAGATCCACGGCAGCACGAACAGCGCCTCGCCGGCCAGTGTGGCAACCGGCGCGAACGGGCGGAACCGCAGGCCCATCGCCCGGTCCCCCTGGAACGCGAACGACGCCCAGTGATGCGTGGCGTTCCAGACCAGCACCGGACTGAACACCAGCAACGCGACCAGCGCCGCGGCATAGGGCGCCGGATGCGCCAGCCAGCGGCGGTGCGTCCGGCTGCTCAGCAAGTACAGGCCGGCGCCGGCAATGGTCAGCACGGCGGTGTATTTCGAAAATACCGCCAGCCCGGCGCACAGGCCGGCGCCGAGCCACCATCCCCAGGCATGGTCCCCCGGGGCATGGTCGCCCGGGGCATGATCCCCCTGGGCATGATCCCCCTGGGCACGGTCCCCCCATCCACTGTCCCCCCGGGCGCGCTCCCTGGCCGGCAAAGCCTGCACCAGGCACAGCGCCGCGCCCAGCAACGCGGCGTCGAGCGGCCCGTCCGGCAGCACCCAGCTTCCGGTGGTAATGCCGAACACCGGCGACAGGTTCAGCGCCACCGCCGCCCAGAACCCGGCCCGGGGATTCGCCACCAGGCAGCCGATGCGCCACACCAGCAACTGCGAAACGGCGAACAACAGGATGAAGGGCAGCCGAACGACCACCGGGTGCTCGCTGCCGAACAGGTGCGCCGCGCCCCAGGACAGCCACCACGCCGCCGGCGGATGGTCGAAATAGCCCAGGCTGAGTACCCGGCCCGCCGCCACCATATAGCTCTCGTCCACGCCCAGCCCGGTGGTGGCGGCGAACAGGATGCGGATCAGGGTCGTCGCGCCGATGAGCAGGACGATCGGGGGAATGGTCATGACCGCTGCTCGATCAAGGAGAGGAAAGCGTCCCTCACGCATTTGACGGGTTGGCAGTCGCAAGGAAACAAATGTGGCATCTCGCTGTAAGATCCGGCCGGCAAACGCCGCCAGGTTGCATCCGGCATGGCGCCGCTTTTCCCCTGAAAGCCTGAGGCGTTCAGATTGCCGTGCGGCAGCCCTGCCTGCCGGGCAGCGAAGATCGGTCCGGCTTCCATCAGGAAACGCTGGAAACGGAAGCCTGGACGTCATGCCTGAAAGTCTGTCAGGCAGTTCAGAAAACACAGTAACCTTAGTGACTTAGTGTCTTTGTGTTGATGCGGTTGGCCAACGCTGCACGGGCGCCTGGCCGGGGGAACCGGGGCAGGTTCATGCGGTTTGTTCTGCTGCTTTAACACAAAGACACTAAGCCACGAAGACATCAGGGGAAACAAGCGCTCCATGCGTATCAGGACAGGGCGACGGTAGGAGAAGGATTTGGTGCCCGGTCCGTTGTCCCTCCGTCACGGCCGGGCGTGTCCCGGCCATCCACCCCAACCGCCGAAGCGCGGATGGCCGGGACACGCCCGGCCGTGACGATGGGGGAGAAGCCCTTGCTCCGCCGGACGCCCTATCCTGATGCGCATGGGGGCACGCCCGGCCATGACGACAAGGAGACCACCCCGCTCCGTCCATTGCTTCGCCCTGACGGCTGTGGCGCTGGAAAGTCTGAACCCACAGCCAGTACCTCAAGCCGCAACGATCCGCTGCGTCTGGATGCCCAGGCCCTCGATCCCCAGCCGCATCACGTCGCCCGCCTTCAGGAAAACCGGCTCCGGCTTCTGCCCGGCGCCGACGCCCGGCGGCGTGCCGGTGGCGATCACGTCGCCCGGATGCAGGGTGATGAAGTGGCTGACATAGCTGACCAGCTTGGCGACGCCGAAGATCATCGTCTGGGTCGAGCCGTCCTGCATGCGCCGGCCGTTCACCTCGGTCCACAGCGGCAGGTCCTGCGGGTCGCTGACCTCATCCTTCGTCACCAGCCACGGCCCGGTCGGACCGAACGTCTCGCAGCCCTTGCCCTTGTCCCAGGTGCCGCCGCGCTCCAACTGATATTCGCGCTCGCTGACGTCGTTGCAGACGCAGTAGCCGGCGACGTGCGCCATGGCGTCGTGCTCCGGCACAGAACGCGCCAGCTTGCCGATGACCACGCCCAGCTCGACCTCCCAGTCCAGCTTGGTCGAGCCGCGTGGCAGGTGGACGTCGTCGTTCGGGCCGCTGAAGGCGCTGAGCGACTTCAGGAAGACAATCGGCTCCTTCGGAATTGGGTTGCCGGTTTCCGCGGCGTGATCGGCGTAGTTCAGGCCAATACAAACGTAGTTCACCGGCCGCACCACGCAGGGGCCGATGCGCGGGTTGCCCTCGGCCTTTGGCAGCGTCGTCGGATCGATGCTGGCGATCGTCTTCAATGACGCCTCCGACAGCGCGAAGCCGTCGATGTCGCGCACGATGCTGGCGAGGCAGCGGATCATGCCGTCATTGTCCAGCATCCCCGGCTTCTCGGCTCCGGGCGGCCCGTATCGCAAGAGCTTCATGACGCGTTCCCCTCTGCAAGCGATGGTCCTGACCGCCCCGCCTATACCATCGGACCGGCCGGCGATGAACTGGGCAATGGAGTCGCGCCCCCCTGCCCGCCCGGCGGCTCCGCTCTTGCATGACGCCGCCGGTGGATGCCTGATACCGGCGGGCAGCCGGCAACCAGGGAGGAAACGCATGGGCCAGGCCGAAGCCAGCCATCTGTTCGAGCCGACGGGCGACTTCCAGTGCCTGCACGAGTTCATCCCTGCCGCCCGCGCAAAATTGTCCGATCACCTGTGGGGCTACCTGGTCGGCGCGGCGGAATCCGAGACCTCCATGCGGCGCAACCGGCTGGCGCTGGATTCGCTGGCGCTGCGGCCGCGGGTCTGCGTCGACGTCTCCAAGGTCGAGCTCGGCACGACGCTGTTCGGCCGCCAATGGCGCCTGCCGGTGATCCTGGCGCCGGTCGGCTCGCTGGAATCGTTTGAGCCCGGCGGCGCGGCGACGGCAGGGCGGGCGGCCTCGGCGTTCGGCGTGCCGATCATGGTCAGTTCGGTGACGCAGCCGGGGCTGGAGGAGGCGGCGGCCGCGGCGCCCGGCCCGAAGATCTTCCAGTTGTATGTGCGCGGCGACAACGCCTGGGTCGACGACATCGTGAGGCGCGCGGTCGACGCCGGCTACGACGCCTTCGCCATCACCGTCGACACCGCCGCCTATTCACGCCGCGAGCGCGACATCGCCGGCCGCTTCGTCAAGCCATGGCGGGCGGTGGCGACCGGGCAGAGCTACCAGGCATCGTTCAACTGGGACAACGTCAAGCACTTCAAGGACACGCACAGCATCCCGCTGATCCTGAAGGGCATCGCCACCGCCGAGGACGCGGCGCTGTGCTGCGAGCATGGCGTCGACGGCGTGTACGTCTCCAACCACGGCGGACGGCAGCTCGACCATGGCCGCGGCTCGATCGACGTGCTGCCCGAGGTGATGGCGGCGGTGCGCGGCCGGGCGCGGGTGATCGTCGACGGCAGCATCTGCCGCGGCACCGACATCGTGAAGGCGATCGCGCTGGGAGCCGATGCGGTGGCCATCGGCCGGATGTATTGCTACGCGCTCGCCGCCGCCGGCGACGCCGGGGTGCACACGATGCTGGAACTGCTGGAGCACGAGTTCGGCGTCGCCATGGCGTTGTCCGGCGCCCGCAGGCTGAACGAACTGCATCCGGGCTTCGTGTTCCCGGGCGCTCCGCCGGTGGCGCAGCCGCATGTCCACAGCGCCTTTCCGCTGCTGCAGCCGACGCCGGAGTACCGCGGATAGACTGCCGGGCGCGCGGGCGGCGGCGGGTGGCTCATGGACGATGCCCGGTTGCGCGGGGAGGCGGGTGGACCTGCGAATCCGGCGCCATGGCCGGGCGGTGGTTGCCCGGGACACGCGATTGTTGCGAATCGGTATGATGATATTTACTCATTGTGACCCGAACCCCGACAAATCGTCGACGGCAAATAAGTTGACACGACGGGCCGGGCATGGGCCGTCGGCTTTAGGCGACGCCCAAAAACAAGCGATCCGACAGCGCCGTTCAGCACGTCATTGGCTAGG
>NZ_NHRY01000210.1 GCF_002937115.1 Rhodopila globiformis
GGCCTTCTCTCTATCGTCATGGCCGGGCGCGGTAGACCGCGCCATCGTCATGGCGGCCGCAGGGCCGCCATCCACGCCTTTACACGGCCTCAACACCGCCAAGCGTGGATGGCGGGCCTGCGCCCCATTGGCGTTAAAATAGGGCTGGCTGTTGCCTCCTCGTCATGGCCCGGCTTGTCCGGGCCACCTGTCGCGGCACAGTGCTGGAATAGGTGGCCCGGACAAGCCGGGCCATGACGGAATGGCAAGCATCGTGCCGCCACGCTATTTTAACGCCAATGGGGCCTGCGCCCGGCCATGACGATAGGGAGCCGACCTCGCTCGGCCGGTCCCTTGTCCCGACAAGGTCGCCTGTGGCGGGTCCGCGCGGCTACTCGCTCTGGATCGTGGCGCCGCGGTTGCCGATCATTGCCAGCAGTTCCCGGCGGGTGGCGGCGTTGTCGCGGAAGGCGCCGAGCATGCGGCTGGTGACCATCGTCACGCCGGGCTTGTGCACGCCACGCGTGGTCATGCACTGGTGCGCCGCCTCGATCACCACCGCGACCCCGCGCGGCTCCAGCACCTCGTGGATCGTGTTGGCGATCTGGGCGGTCAGTTTTTCCTGGATCTGTAGCCGCTTGGCGTAGGCGTCGACGACCCGGGCCAGCTTACTGATGCCGACGACGCGGCGATACGGCAAATACGCCACGTGCGCCCGGCCGATGATCGGTGCCATGTGGTGCTCGCAGGTGCTCTCCAGCCGGATGTCGCGCAGCAGAACGATCTCGTCGTAGCCGTCGGTTTCCTCGAAGGTGCGCTCCAGCAGGGCGAACGGGTCGACGGCGTAGCCGACGAAGAACTCCTTGAACGAGCGTGCCACACGCGACGGGGTGTCACGCAGGCCCTCGCGGTCGGGATCGTCGCCGGCCCAGCGCAGCAGGGTGCGGACCGCTTCCTCGGCCTGTTCGCGCGTCGGCGGCTCCGGCGTGATTCCGCGGTCGGATCGGCTGGTGGCAGGCGTGACGATGTTCACTGCGGACTCTCCTCCGGAACGGTTAATTGGCCGCCAGCGATTGGTCCTGCCGGCGACCGGTCTGAGCCGATATGGGGCCGTCAGGCCGTCCCGCAACCCATCTTATTGCGGTTCTAATGCACCCGGCCGCTCTGGTGCGGACTGTCCAGGCTGAACGTGGGAATCGCCACGTCGAAGCTTTCCCCCGAGGACGGAATCACCATGTGATAGGCGCCGACCATGAAGCCGGATGGCGTGTCCAGCGGCGTGCCGGAGGTGTATTCGAAGCTCTCGCCCGGTTCGAGCAGCGGCTGCTGGCCGACCACGCCGGGGCCGTGCACGTGCTGGGTGCGGCCGCGGGCGTCGGTGATCTGCCAGGTGCGGCGCAGCAGTTGCACCGGCTCGGTCCCGTGGTTCTCGATCTTCACCCGGTAGGCCCAGACGTAGTGGTTTTCGTCCGGCTGCGACTGGTCGGCCAGGAAGTACGATCGCACCGAGACCTCGACGTCGCGGGTGACACTGCAATAGTCGCCGCGCGCGTTCGTGCCGGCGCGGCTGCCCCGCTGGGGCTGCGGGGCGAGTTGCGCCGGACGCCTGGCCCGGCCCGATTTCGGATCCTCAGTCGACATGACACGCACCTTTTGCCTTGTCGTGGCAGGAAATCAAGAACGAAACCACCGTGCTTGTCCAGAACGGCGGCTCCGCCCCGCATCCGGGGTGCCCGGCAGGCCCGCCGGCGCCGCTTTACGGTCATCGAAACGACCGCGTCCACGTTGAAATGATCCTGATACGCACCCGGGATTTCGCGTCATGATACGCCGATGCGCGGCTGGTGGATCACCGGCCGCCGACCACGACGGGCTGCCTTGCTTCCGTTTCAATGTTCAACCGATCCGGCAGGTTCCGTTCGCAATTTCGTTGCGTCGCCGCCGCGACATGCCCCGCTATGCCGCCAGCGGCGAGACGCCCCTCGTGGACCCGGCCAGCGCCTGGCGCAGGTCGTCCTTCAGGTCCTCGGGGTCCTCCAGGCCGATCGAGACGCGGATCACGCCGTCGGTGATGCCCAGCCGGGCGCGCTCGTCCTCGCCGATGCGCATATGCGTCGTGGTCGCTGGATGCGTGGCGAGTGATTTTGCGTCACCGAGATTGTTAGAGATGGAGATCAGGCGGAATCCGTTCATCACCCGGAACGCACTGACCTTGCCGCCGGCCACCTCGAAGGTGACGATCGTGCCGCCGGCCGACATCTGCCGCCGCGCCAGGTCCTGCTGCGGATGATCCGCCCGCGTCGGGTACCAGACGCGTGTGACGCCCGGCTGTTCCGCCAGGAAATCCGCGATCGCGGCGGCCGAGCGGCTGGCTGCCTCGACCCGCAGCGCCAGCGTCTCCAGGCCCTTCAGCAGCAGCCAGGCGTTGAACGGCGACAGCGCGGGGCCGGTGTTGCGGATGAACGGCTGCAGCGTCTCGGTGATCCACTTCCGGCTGCCGAGCACGGCGCCGCCCAGCACCCTGCCCTGCCCGTCGATGTGCTTGGTGCAGGAATACACTACGACGTCGGCGCCGAGCCGCAGCGGCTGCTGCAGCAGCGGTGTGGCGAACACGTTGTCCACCACCACGATGGCGCCGGCGGCGTGCGCGAGGTCGGCCACCGCCGGCAGGTCCACCATCTCCAGCATCGGGTTCGACGGCGTTTCCAGCAGCACGAGCTGCGCCGGGCAGGACAGCGCCGCGCGCCACTGGTCGAGGTCGGTGCCGTCGACGAACGCGGTCTCGATGCCGAATTTCGGCAGCAGGGTGGAGACGATCCAGTGGCAGGAGCCGAACAGCGCGCGCGCGGCGACGACCCGGTCGCCGGCCTTCAGGTGCGCCATCAGCGCGGCGTTGACCGCGGCCATGCCGGTGGCGGTTGTGCGGCACGCCTCGGCGCCTTCGAGCAGGGCCAGGCGGTCTTCCAGCATGGTCAGGGTGGGGTTGGCGAATCGGGAGTACTGGTAGTGGTCGACGGTGCCGGTGAAGGTCGCCTCGGCCTGCTCGGCGCTGTCGTAGACATAACCGGAGGTCAGGAACAAGGCTTCGGCGGTCTCGCCATGGGGGGTGCGCTGGACGCCGCCATGCACCAGGCGGGTGGACGGACGCAGGTGGGATGGATCGAGTGGCATGTGTCAGGGCCCTGTGTGATGGTGGCCCGACCGTTGAGCAGCCCGGGGGCTGGAAAACGCCCCGTCGCTGGCCTCTTTAGCGCGCTTGTTTCACCTCGCCGCAATCCGGCCGGACAAATCACGAGGACCGGGAACTGTCCGGTAGCAAGCTGATAGGTCGCCGGCGGCGCGGCGTCAATGGGTGCGGGGGGGCGCCGGTAGGGATTTTGTCCGGCGGCGCCGCGCAAGCGAATTGCATCGGACGGCGGGAGCCGCTAAGAAGGCGGCGGAGCGCGGGTGTAGTTCAATGGTAGAACGGCAGCTTCCCAAGCTGCACACGAGGGTTCGATTCCCTTCACCCGCTCCAGCCCTGCAAGCGTCGCCTGGTCGTGATGGAGTGTCGGGCGCCGGTCCTGGCTGGCGGATTCGCGCGTTCTTGCGCTTCCGGCTGCTGGCGGCATGATGAGCCCGGGCCGGCTTGTTGGTACAGGCTGGCACATCCGTTGCTTCATCCTCCGCCTGACGTCCGGAGAATTTCAGATGAAGACCATGATTTTTGCCGCATTTTGCATGCTGGCGCTGAGCGTATGCACAAGGCACCGGCGCCACCGCCGCCTCGGGGGGCTATGGACAGGCATGGGCTGATAAATATCGCGCCAGGCACCACGACGACAGATAGCCGGGCCGGGTGATCGTCGCGACGTCAATGGACCGGTTCTCACCGTCGGCCCTGGCTTTCACCAACCTCACAGTCCAAGCCATGCGCTCACCGCCGATCTGAGATCAGGCACGAAACCACCGCCTCGACGCCCGCCCCCCGATCTCCAGGCAGTCCCTTCGGTTTCGCCGCCGGGACAGAAACGATCACTGCCGGAACGACAAAGCTTCGTTCCGGCCTGCTTTGCGGACGGACTGTGCCCGGCGATCGTAGCGTGGCAAATTTCCGATGGAATCAGCAGGACGTTTGCAAACCGTTTGCATTCACAGTGCTGCGATCATGGTGAAAATCATTATCTGCCGCCGAGGGCCTGCGGGTATAGGGAATAAACCGGTGCCGGTCGGGGCAGGTGCCGGGTGCACTGCCTCATCCCCATATAGGCAGTCAGGACTCTCGCGAGATTCTTCCGGGTAGGCTCGGCCGCGACCTGTCGCAAGAACACAAGGCGCGGCGCAGTCACTTGCATTATCCAGGGAGCCAACGCCATGCCGCCGACCGATCTCGGGCTTTCCCCTATGCAGCGCAACCCACCGGGCCGGTCCGGCACGGACCACCGGCTGGACCCGTTCCCGGACTTCAACGGCAATGCCGCCGCCCCGGATCGGGAACGTCGCCGGAACAACCGCCGGGGCCGCCATTCCCGGCATGACGCGGAACAATAACGAATTTCCTATCCTGCCGGCGATACTGCACCGGTTGCCGCAGCGCCATCGCAACCGGCCATGCATTCCGCCGCCATGAACGACAAATCGCGCAAGGGAGGCTCATTTGCCTGAAGTACTGTTCCTGAGCCTGGACAGCCTCGCCGCCGGGACGTTGATCGGCCTGTCCGGCGCGCCCGTGCCGCGCGCCCGGATGGCCCTGGCATTCGGCCTGTGTGACGCGCTGGGAGCGCTGGTCGGCCACGCCGCCGGTCCGGCGGTGCCACTGCTCGCCGGGGCTGCGTGCGTGCTGTTGGCGCTGCGCCGGGCGGGGCCATGGCACTGGGCCTGGCCTTGGGCCATTCCGCTCCTGCTCGGCCTGGACAGCGTGCTGTTCCCGGTGGCGCCGGCCGCCGTGCCGGCCCTGGCGGCGGCCAGCGCGGGCCTCGCCTGGCTGGGGCTGACGGCCGCGTCCTCCCGCCGCCTCGGCTCGGGATGGCGGCTGGGCATGGCCGCCATCGCCTGCGCTTTGTTGCTGATCTGAACCGCCTGGCCGGACCCGGGAGTCGCGTCATGAGCATATCCGTCCTGACCCGCGCGTATGACAACGCGCGAACCGGCGCCAACACGCAGGAAACCGAGCTGACGGCCGCCGCGGTTGGCAAGCGCGGCGTCAGGCGGCTGTTCTCGCTGCACCTGCCGGGCGACCAGCGCGGTGCCGAGGCGCAGCCGCTGATCGTCGCCGGCGTGCAGATGCCGGACGGCAAGCGGCGCGACCTGCTGCTGGTCGCGACCATGGGGAACCTGATCTTCGGCTTCGACGCCAATGACGGAACCCAGCTCTGGACCCGTGCGCTGGGCACGCCGATCGGCGGCAACAAGAGCATTGATGAGTACCGGATCAACGACCACTGGGGCATCCTGTCCACGCCCGTCATCGATGCCGCGGCCGGGGTCATGTATCTCTGCGCCTGGACCAGCCCCGACGGCTCGGTCGGCAAAGCGCGGCACGGGCTGCATGCGGTCCGCATCACCACCGGGCAGGACGTGCACGCCGCGCCGATTGATTTCGAGGGCGCGGTGTACGATCCGGGCCACGGCGCGCCGCGGCAGGCCTTCGCCTCGGCAGGGCGCAAGCAGCGTGCGTCATTGCTGCTGCAGGCGAACACGGTGTTCGTCGCCTTCGGTTCGCTGCAGGAAACCAGCCGGCAGGCGCGTGGCTGGATCATTGCCTGCGACGTCCGCGCCTGGTCGATCACCGCCGTCTGGGCATCGGCGGCGAAAGGCTTCGGCGCCGGCATCTGGCAGGCCGGCTCCGGCCTGGTGTCCGATGCGCAGGGACACATCTTCTGCATGACCGGAAACGGTACGTTCGACGCGCAGACCGACTGGGCGGAGAGCATCCTGAAGCTGCGCTACACCCCGCCGGCCGGCGGACAGAAGACCGGCTCCCTGGCGGTCGCGGACTGGTTCACCCCCTGGACCGACGATGCGCGGGTCGGCCTGGATCGGTCCGGCGACGCATTCGACCATCCGAGTCCGACCAACCGCCGGGTCTACACGGAAGACGTCAATGCCGGCTGGGACGACATGGACCTGGGCTCCGGCGGGCCGATCCTGGCGGCGGATCATGGGCTGATCCTGGGTGCCGGCAAGGATGGCGTCCTTTTTGTTGCGAAGGCGAACGACATGGGGAAGACCAAACCCCATGACCTGGACAAGCCACAGGCGAACTATCAGCGGCTGGCGGCGGCGCCGATATGGTTCACCTTCTTCCCCGGTTTCGACGTCAAACCGGCGCCGGATGACATTTCGGCACTGAACCAGCATTTCTTCGGCCGCACGCATCACCAGCACGCCGCGCCGCTGCTGTGGAACAGCCGCGAGCATGGCACGATGCTGTTCTGCTGGGGCGAGAACAGCGAGCTGCGCGCCTGGACGCTGGCGGCGAACGGCAAGGCGACGTACCTCGCATGCAGCGCCGAGGTGGCGTCGGCGCAGGCCACCGGACAGTTTGGCGGCATGCCCGGCGGGATGATGTGCCTGACGTCCAACGGCGCCGTGGCCAATACCGGCGTGGTCTGGGCGTGCATTCCGTACGGCGACGCCAACACCACGGTCACCAACGGGCGGCTGCTGGCCTATGACGCGACGACGTTCGGCACGTTCGGCGACGGCAGCAAGCAGCTTCGCGTGCTGTGGGACAGCCAGGACTGGAACCTGACGTTCCTGTTCTGCAAGTTCACCCCGCCGGTGGTGGCGAATGGCAAGGTGTATGTACCGACGTATGGGGCGCGGATCGACGTGTATGGGCTGGCGTAGGCACAACGGTACGGACGGCGCTGGCGGCACCGACAAACCTGGTCTGAGCATCGGCGATGGTCTTGCTTCGCCATACCTGATGGCCGAAGCGGCCACGTCGTCTCCATCTCATGGAGAACCTTGCGCATCACAGGCCGCCGCGCCGTTCCAGGTGACAGACGAGCCGATGATCAGGGCCGCGGGCATTATCTCGAAGCTGGCCGTTCCGCCCCTTTGTCGGCCGATTGACGGCGCCGTGGCAGCGGATGACGCTGCGCGCGCCGAGGCTGTTGTCATGTCACCTCGGCGATGGGGAGGATACAAATGATCATGTCAAAGCGAGCGGAACACAGGGTTCCGCGGTGGATGTGCGTCGCTGGGTCGCTTGCGTCCATGGCCCTGGCGATGACGTTCTGGACAGCCGATCCCGCGCGAGCCGCATCGGAGTCCGATTGCAAGCCAGCCGATGGCGCCAGCTTCATCTGCGGCGTAACCAATGTGGAAGACTTCGCGCCTGTGCCGGGCACGAAATGGGTGATTGGCAGCGATCTGGCGGCGAAAAGCCATCCGCAGGGGTATCTGTATCTGTTCGACACAACCAAGCGGACCGCTTCGGCGGTGGAGCCCTCGGAGATCAGCATTCGGTGGGACAAGAAGACCTACCCCCACTGTCCGGGGCCCTATGACGTGAAGACCTTCGGGCCGCACGGGTTGGATCTTACCCGGGGCGGCGGCATGCACCGCGTGCTCTATGCGGTCAACCATGGCGGCCGCGAATCCGTTGAAGTCTTCGACGTCGATCTCACGGGTGCGCGACCCCGGTTCACATGGACGGGATGCGTGGTCGCGCCGCCGAAGTTCTGGCCGGATGCCGTCGCCTCGCTGCCCGATGGGGGGATCGTGGTGACAAGTCTCTGGGATCCAACCGATCCAAACCGGGCCAAGAAGCTCTCCGCCGGCCAGCCGGTTGGTGCGCTGGATGCGTGGCATTCCGGCAAGGGGTGGTCGGAGGTCCCCGGTACGGAGAACATGTCCGGCCCGAACGGCGTGATCGTGTCGGCTGACGGCAAGGAGATCTACCTCTGCCTGTGGTCGGGCAAGCAGGTGGCGCGCATCGATCTGCGCAGCTCGCCGCCGAAGGTGGATACCGTTTCGACCGGCATACTGACCGACAACGATCGCTGGTCGCCGGACGGGAAATCGATCTTCGTCGGCGGACAGGACGTGACGGTGAAGCAGGCGATCGGTTGCTTCGAGTCCAGTTCGGTAAACTGCAACGTGCCGTTCAAGATTTATCGTATGGACCCGGCCACGCTGAAGTTGACCGATGAGGTCAAGAGCGGTGTGTACGGCGTCTTCGGCGCCGGTACCGGTGCGATCCAGGTTGGCAACGACCTTTGGGTGAGCTCGTATCGCGCCGACCGTATCGCCATCTTCCCGATGGAGCAGTAGAGTCCGCCAGCGGTGCCAGCCGGTGGCGACGCCGGCTGGTATCGCCAACGTGTTTACACGGTTTGCCCGGCTCGGGTTCGCGCCGCCCGCGGTATTCGGCGACAGGCACCGGGCTACAGCAGACCGCAGGTTGGTTGGGACACGACTTCGGGTGGGGCAATCTGCCCCCAATCGTCATGGCGGGCCTGCGCCCCGTAGGCGCCAACTTAACGGGCTGGCGGCACGCCGTTTCCCTTTCGTCATGGCCCGGCTTGTCCGGGCCACCGGTCGCGGCACACGTGCTGGAATAGGTGGCCCGGACAAGCCGGGCCATGACGAAGAGGCAACGTGCTCCGCTATGTCAGCGCCTATGGGGCCTGCGCCCGCCAAGACGATGGAGGAACGCCGTCGCCCTGTCCCAACCGGCCTGCGGTCTGCTCTGGCACGATCAGCTGGCCGGCGTTTCGTCCCGGTTCTGCCCGACGGGCGTTTGGATTGCGGCGGAAGCGGGTGCATGGGGGGCGGTGCCGATGCGCGGGGGAGCCCACATTCCGGACCGCCTCACGGGGACCAGCCATAAAGCCAGTCTTCGAACGCGCGTTGATCCGCGCTCGCCTGCTCCAGCACGCTGCGGGAGAACGTTTCGTTGTCCGCATCGTAAT
This sequence comes from Rhodopila globiformis, assembly GCF_002937115.1. Classification (GTDB taxonomy): domain Bacteria; phylum Pseudomonadota; class Alphaproteobacteria; order Acetobacterales; family Acetobacteraceae; genus Rhodopila; species Rhodopila globiformis. The sequence goes on from NZ_NHRY01000210.1 coordinate 8,883, forward strand.
ACCGGTACCCCTGCGCCGCGCTGCGGGCATGGACGACCTGCGTGCGTGGAATGCGGCTGCTCTCGTAATGGATGAGCGCTGCTTGGGTGTCCGGCTCTCCGGCCAGCGCCTGCGCCAGTTCCCACGCATCCTCGAAGGCCATGTTGGCGCCTTGTCCGAGAGACGGCACCATCGCATGGGCCGCATCGCCCAGGAGCGTGACGCGGTGGCTTCTCCAGCTTGCCAGCGGAGCCCGGTCCTCGATCGGGCGTTCGACGATGTCCTCGGGCGGCGTGGCGGCAAGAACGTCCTGCACCAGGGGCGCCCAACCGGCAAACGCTTCCGTGACCCGTTGCCGGGGCGCGATGCCATCCGATATCGGCCACGCCGGCCACAGGGCCGTGGCGCTCCAGAACACCAGCCCGCTGCCTACGTCGAACATCGAGAAGTTCCTGCCGTCCACGCCGGCAAAGAAGGTCACCTCATCGGGAAGCAGGGACGGGTGTTGGTACGAAACCACGCTGCGCCAGCACAAACGCCCGGCGTAGCGCGGCGGCCCGTCACCGACCATGATCTGCCTGACGGTCGAATTGATGCCATCGGCCCCCACCAGGACGTCCGCCGTCACCGGGTCGCGGCCATCGAAATGCAGAGACAGGCCGTCATTCGTGCGCTCGAAGCCAACCAGCCTGTGATCGAGCCTGACGGCGTCGGCCTTCAGGAAGCCGGTCAGGACCTTTTGCAGACAGGACCAGACGATGTTCAGCATCGGCTGTCCGTACCGGTCCATGAAGGTGATCGGGATCTCCGTGATCAGGTCGCCATTGGCGCGGCGCAGATACAGGCGGCTGTTCTGGCTGCCCAGTTCCAGCAGGCGCGCAACAATGTCCGGGTCGATCGCGTTGAGCGCCTTGAGACCATTCGGAGCCAGCGTCAAGCCGGCGCCGATCGGCCGCAGTTCCCGCGCCCGTTCAAAGACCTGGACGTCGACGCCCCGCTTGCGCAGAGCGATTGCACTCGCCAGTCCGCCCAGCCCAGCCCCGATAATGGCAACTTTCATGGCCGCCCCGCGCATTGTTCGGCAAGCGTATGTTGATGTCCTCACATCACCGTATCGACTACCACAGGCACGATGACTGGCTGTTCAAGACATGCCTCGACCCGAGCAACACCTTGTGAGCAGTTGCAGCAAGACGCCTGGAAGGCTGAGGCAAAGCGGCTGTCCGTCGTTGCGAAGCGTGGCCAATCCGGAGTCGGGCGTAATGCCAGCGGCCTGGTCCGGCAACCGATTCCCGCTGGCGAACTGGCGTGGGTGGATCACGTCGAAGGAACGCAATCGGCACGACCGCCATTTGTGTTCATTCGTGGTTTTTAACAACGTGCTTTCAGCGTGGTACAGGCGGCGGCCGGCGCTCAGACCGGGATGCCGCGCGGTTGTTCGTGCTGTGGTATGAAAGGAACCACAAATGAACACGAATGAACACAAATGATTCCCTGTTCGGCGGCTCTCTCCGGGCACGCAGGCCAGCAGGAGTCGATCATGGCAGCGCAACGCAAGACGGGGTACTGAACCGCGTCCACTTTGAGAACCGTAGTCCGGCAGTTCGGACCTGAGGCGCTGGATATCGGCGCCCTTCCTGATTGCGCGCCGCCAGAACTATGGTTCTCAAAGTGGACGCGGTTTGGTCCGGGCCGCTGGTATGACGTCCCGGCCGTTCCCGGTGGTGCCCGCGGCCTCTGGACACACGTCCAGACTCTGTTCCTGCTGAACCGCTGAAATCCTCATGGATGCCCGGCGTGCGTACCGGTGCTACGGCTCGTCCGCGGCCTCTGCCAACAGCCTCCGGGCAATGCCGATGATCCGGTGGGCCTCCGACCACAGCCCGTACCCCTCCAGCGCGTCCATCGGCGCCCACTCGGCCGCGGAGACATCCGTCGCCGCCACCGGCTCGCCGGAAACCCAGCGGGCGCAGAAGTCCAGGATCGTGTAGTGGTAGCGCACACGCCCGTCGGGGTCGCGGCGGATGGTGTCGACGTGGGCGCAGAAATGCAGCGGGCCGACCTCCAGCCCGCATTCCTCCTGCAGTTCCCGCCGGGCGGCTTCCTCGCAGGTCTCGCCCAGGTCCTGGGCGCCGCCCGGCAAGGTCCAGGCGCCCAGGTTCGGCGGCTTGCCGCGCCGGCACAGCAGCACGTGGTCGCCCTTGATGACCGCGATCCCGATCCCGACGATGGGGCGGGCGGGATACTCCCGGTCGCTCATTTCTGCGCCGGCGCCGGAGCGTCGTGCTTTTCCGTTCCGGTGGCCGGCGCGGCCGCTTGGCCGGAGTCAGCCGGGTCCGCTGCCTTCTTGCCGGACCCGGACGCCGCGGCCGCCTTGTTCGCCTCGGCCGGAGCCGCTTCCTGCCCGCCGGCTCCAGGCGCCGCGGCCGCCTTGCCTGCGTCGGCCGGGGAGGCCGCCTTGCCTGCGTCGGCCGGGGACGACGCGCCTTTGCCGGACCCGGACGCCGCAGCGGCCTTGTTCGCCTCGGCCGGAGCCGCTTCCTGCCCGCCGGCTCCAGGCGCCGCCGCGGCCGCCTTGCCTGCGTCGGCCGGGGAGGCCGCCTTGCCTGCGTCGACCGGGGACGACGCGCCTTTGCCGGCTTCGGACCCGGACGCCGCCTTGCCGGTTTCAGGCGCCGCCGTCGCGCCGGCCGCAGGCGCCGGTAGTGCCACGCCCGGAGGCGGCACCGGAGCGGGCGCAGCCGGCCTGCTGGCCTGCGGCGCGGGTGGCTCCGGCGCCTTCAGGTCGGCCATCGTCGGCACCAGGGATTGTTCCTTCCAGGAGCCGATCTCATACGTCCAGCCGTTCAGCTTCCCAGCGAGCCGATGCACCTCGGCCTTGACCTTCTCCGGACCGGACACGGCAAACCGCGCCCAGACGTCTTTGTCGGCGTGCAGCAGGTTCACCGCCACCACCAGCCCGTCCTTCGTGGTGAACACCGAGTGGCCGGCCGGCTGGCCAGTGACCTCGGCATCCGGCTTCACCGCCTGCATCGACAGCATTTCCAGCGCCCGGCCGACGTTGTCGACCTTGTACTCCTCGAGCTTCGGATGGTCCGCCGGCTCGGTCAGGGTGAACTTGCCGTCGACCCGCCCGAATACCAGCGTCTTGTCGCCGACGACCACCGAGGCGATGCGATCCTCCTTGATGTCCATCACGTCGCGGTCGATCCACTGCATCGCGTCGGGATCGGCCCGCACGCTGCCCTCGGCCAGCCAGGACTGCGCCTGGCCCGGACGGCGGACATACACCTCGTCCGCCATGCCCGGCTGGCCCCGGACGCGGCGATGGCCGACGATCAGCGCCGCGAGCGGCTTGCCGGAGGCGTCCACCACCCGCACCAGATCGGCCTCGGATTTCGCGCCGTTCGGGTCATCCACCGCGAGGCGGCTGTATTCCGACGGGTCGCTGGTGCGCGGCTCGACCAGCCGCAGCTCGGTCAGGCCGATCAGCACGCCGCGCAGCTTGCCGGGCTGCACGGGATAGTCGTGCAGCGAGGCGATGCCCCAGGCGCCGTCCGGGCGCTTCTCGATCACCGTCTGCTTGCCCTGGTGGACGATCTCCAGCTTGGTCGCCTTGTCCAGCTTGCCGGCGAGGCCGGGGAACATCAGCGAGCCGGATGCGACCTGCGTCTGCTCCGGCGGCGTGGTGGCGGTGCCGAAATACCAGCCTCCCGCCACTACGACGACGGCGACCGCGACCAGGGCGGCGGCAGTGCGGCCCCTCATCGCCGGGCCCTCGCGCGGCGCCGCCGCTGCATCAGGCCGATGGTGATCGCCAGCACGGTCAGCAGCGCCGGGACCAAGACGATGGTGAAGACCCGCATCTCGTCTTCCAGGCGGGAGATGTCACGATTCAGCTCCAGTTGCACCGCGCGCAGCTTGCCGCGGGTTTGAATGATGTCCTGCCGCGCCGCGTCGATCGCCGCCTGCTGCGCGGGCGTGATCACCGCTTCGGCGTGGCCCTTTTCGCCACCCTCGCCGCCGCCCGAGCGCAAGGTCTGCAACTGCTTCTCGACCTGGTCGAGGTGCTGCTGCAGCGCTTGCTGCGTCTGGCGGTACTTCGCCTCGGCCTCGCTCTGCATGGCGGCGACCAGGGTGAACGGCCGGTTGGTGTCGCCGCGCGAGCGCAGGCCGATCAGCGCGTCGCTGCCGGACAGGGTGCCGATCAGGTTGGCGACGAACGGGCCGTCATCGGAGAACGGGGTCGCCACCTGCTGGCCGAAGAAATCGTTGACCCGCACCCAGAACCGGTCCGCCAGGATGTCGGAGTCGGCCACCACCACCAGGTTCGCCGGCTTGTCGGTCTGCGCCTTGTAGGCAGGGAAGTTCGCCGGCCGCTTCTGGCCCTTCTCCAGCGGCGGCGGGCCGGTGAAGGCGGATTTCAGCACGCCGTGGATCCGCGCGGCGATCACCCGCGGCCCGCCCGAGGGCTTGAAGCCGGCCAGGATCTTCGCCGGATCGGGCATCTTCACGTCATCCACCGGCAGCATCTCGCTGCGGCTGCTGCTGCTCAACAGCGGGGTGAACTCGATCGACGACTTCGGTGCCTTCGCCAGCGCGCCGGCCGAGGCCACCGTCACCTGCTGCAGGTCCGCCGTCGCCGGGTCGTCGTGGTTGATGCCGTCGCGGATGTTGAACCAGGCGACGTAGCTGACCGGCGTCATCTGGTCCGGCCCGCCGCGCACCCGCCAGGCGCCGGTCAGGTCGCCGACGACCTTGTTCGGATCGAATTCGATCCCCCAGGCGTCGAACAGCTTCTTCAGGTCGGCATGCGTGTCGTCCGGCGGCATGCCGGTGGGCGATGGGGTCGATGCCATCGCCTCGCTCCACGGATCGACCATCGCCATCAGCTTGCCGCCGCGCATGACGAACTGGTCGATGGCGTATTCCGTCGCCGGCGACAGGTGCTGCGCCTCGGCGACCAGCAGCACCTGGATGTCCGGGTCGATTACCTGCGCGGTTGTCGGCACCATGCGCACGTCGTTGGTCTGGCGCAGCAGCACCAGCGAGGCGTACGGCTGGCCGCCGCCGCGCCCGCGGCTCATCATCATTTCCTGCGGGTTGCCCTCCAGCGGCAGCGACGACATCACGCCGACGACCGGCCGCTTGGGGTTGGACAGGTCGTAGACCAGCTTGGTCAGGTCGTATTCCAGGAAGCGCTCGCGGTCCGCCTGGAAGAACGGGATGGTGCGCTCGTCATCCTCCAGGTTGGTGCCGGCGAGGCCGAAATAGACCTTGGTGCCGTTGGTATCCAGCGGCACGCCCTGCAGGCCATAGGCGATGGCGCGGTCCTCGGTGTCACTGAACGGCTCGGGGTCGAAGAACTCGACCTTCACCTTGCCATTGGAATGCGAGGCGTAGTCGCGCAGCATCTCCCGCACATGGTCGGCGTAGATGCCATAGGACGGCACGGTGCTGCCAAGCTGGCGCGAGTAGAACAGCCGCAGGGTCACCGGCTCCCTCAGGCCGGCCAGGATCTGCTTCGTGCCGGGCGACAGCGAGTAGATGTGCCCCTGAGTCAAATCGGCTTGCACGTTGGCGAGGCGGGCATCGGCGAACATGTTGATGCCGATGGCGATCGCGGCGGCGGCGAGCACGCCGATGATGGAATAGGTCAGCCGGCGCATCTGGTCAGTCCGCTTTCCGTTGATCGACGAGAACCGTGTTCAGGAACAGGAAGAAGCCGATGAAGGTGGCGAAGTAGATCAGGTCGCGCAGCGCGATGATGCCGCGGGTGAAGTCGTTGAAGCGGTCGATGATGGCGACCCGCCGTGTGAACTCGCCCAGCGCCGGCACGGTGTGCGACAGGAAGTCGTTGACGATCGGGTTGGAGGCGACGGCGAAGACGAAGCACACCGCCACGCCCAGCACGAAGGCGATGACCTGGTTGCGGGTCAAGGCCGACATCGCCGCGCCGACGGACAGGAACGCGCCGGCGACCAGCAGGCCGCCGAGGTAGCCGGCGAAGATTACGCCGTTGTCCGGGCTGCCCAGGATGTTGACCGCGATGACGAACGGGAAGGTCAGCAGCAGCGCGATGGCGCAGAACGCCCAGGCGGCGAGGAATTTCCCCAACACCGCCTGGCCCTGCGTCACCGGCAGGGTCAGCAGCAGCTCGATGGTGCCGAGCCGGCGTTCCTCGGCCCACAGGCGCATGGTGATCGCCGGGATCAGCAGCAGGAACACCCATGGCAGGAAGGTGAAGAACGGGTTGAGATCGGCGATGCTGCGGTCGAAGAACCCGCCGAGGTTGAAGGTCAGGGCGCCTTGCAGCACCAGGAAGATGACGATGAAGACGGTGGCGACGGGCGTGGCGAAGTAGCCGCGCAGCTCCCGCTCGGCGATGGTCAGGGTGGTGCTCATGCGTGGCGGGTTTCCTTTGCTGCAGCGTGCCGGCTGCTGCCATCGTGACCGGGGAGGACCCCTCCGTCGTGGCGGCGCGCCGCCCTGTCGTCATGGCCAGGCGTGTCCCGGCCATCCGCGCTTCGACGGCAGGGGGTGGATGGCCGGGACACGCCCGGCGATGACGACAGGGTCATGCCGCCGCCTCCATCGTCAGCGCCCGGAACACTTCCTCCAGCTTGCCGGACGGGTGCTGTTCCTGCAGCGCTTTGGGTGTCGCGTCGGCGACGATCCGTCCGCCCGCGATGATGATCGCGCGGCTGCACACCGCATCGACCTCCTCCAGGATGTGGGTCGAGATCACGATCGCCTTGTCCGGCGCCATGCGCTGGATCAGGCCGCGGACCTCGTGCTTCTGGTTCGGGTCCAGGCCGTCGGTCGGCTCGTCCAGCACCAGCACCGGCGGGTCGTGCAGCAGCGCCTGCGCCAGGCCGACGCGGCGCTTGAAGCCCTTCGACAGGGTCTCGACCGGCTGCAGCGCCACCCCGCGCAGCGTGGTCAGCCCGAGCGCATGGTTCACCCGGTCGTCCAGTTCCGCGCCGGCATAGCCGCGGATGCGGGCGCAGAAGCGCAGGAAGCCCTCGACCGTCATTTCCGGGTATGTCGGCGAGCCCTCGGGCAGGAAGCCGAGCAACCGCCGGGCGGCGACGCTGTGGGTCTGCACGTCGTAACCCATGATCCGCGCCGTCCCGGCGGTGGGGATCATGAAGCCGGCCAGCATGCGCATGGTGGTGGACTTGCCGGCGCCGTTCGGGCCGAGGAAGCCCAGCACCTCGCCCCGGCGGACCTGGAACGAGACGCCGTCCACCGCGGTGAAGCTGCCGAAACGCTTGGTCAGTCCCTCGATTTCGATCGAAGCCGGCAACCCGGCACCACCGATGGGCCCATCGGCTGAGTCTAGGGCGCGATTCGCCACGGTAGCGTTCCCCTTGGTCCTCGTTGGGCGGCGGACATACAAGAATTGCCGCTCAATGCAACCCGTTCGGGCCGGTGATGACTATAAGTTAAGCGGCCGGAAGGATGCCGCGGTCGTCCTGATCGAACAGCGAATCCACGGCATCCTGCGCCAGATCGGCGTTTTCCCCGGCGGCCGGGGCCGGGTCCGCGGCAACGCCCGGCGCCATGTCGGTCAGCATATGCTCGACCTGCTGCAGCGAGTGGATCGCCCGGCGGATGCGCTGGCTGGTCAGGTCCTGGAACGAGCACGCCTCGAAGATCGCGTTCACCTTTTCGTTGACCGCCTGCATCGCCGCCGGATCGGCCCGGCTGTCGCGCAGCCAGTCGCCGATGGCCTCGGCGGCTTCCATGATGCGGTTGGCCGCCGCTTCGGTCGCCTGCACCACCGCTTCCAGCTCCAGCCCGCTGTTGTGGGTGGCGGCGGCGGGCATGGCGATCAGGCCGGCGATCTGCTCCTTGATGCCCTTGAGCTGGCCAGAGAGGTTGTTCTCGCTGAAATCCAGCAGGTCGGAGGTGGCGTGCACCTCGGCGCTGAGTTCGGCGATGCGGCGGTCGATGAAGGTGCGCAGGTCGCCGAGTTCGGCGCGGATGCTGGCGCCGAGTTCGGCGCGGATGCTGGCGCCGAGTTCGGCCCGAATGCTGGTGCCGAGTTCGGCGCGGATTGCGCTATCGAGTTCGGCGCGGATCGTCTGCGTGATCACCTGCTGGATCGGGTCTGCCTGGTCTGTCACGTGCCTGTCGTCCCACCGGAAGCAGGCCATCCCACCACAGGCTTGGTTAATATCCGGTTAAGGGCCGCCCCCCATTTCCATTGGCGCAGCAGCAGCGCGTTGGTCACCACGCTGACCGAGGAGAGCGCCATCGCCCCGCCGGCCACCATCGGGCTGAGGTAGCCCAGCGCCGCCAGCGGGATGCCCAGCGCGTTGTAGGCGAACGCCCAGAACAGCCCCTGCCAGATCTTCCGCACCGTCCGCCGAGACACCTCGATCGCATCGGCCACCAGCGCCAGGTCGCCGCGCATCAGGGTGATGCCTGCGGTTGCCATCGCCACGTCGGTGCCGCTGCCCATGGCGATGCCGATATCGGCGGCGGCCAGGGCCGGGGCGTCGTTGATGCCGTCGCCGACCATGGCGACGATGGTGTCATTGGCACGGAGGGCGGCGACGGCGCGGGCCTTGTCGGCCGGCAGGATGTGCGCCTGCACCGTCTCGATGCCGAGCTTCGCCGCCACCGCCTGCGCCGCCGCCTCGCCGTCGCCGGTGAGCATGACGGTGGCGAGGCCCATGCGGTGCAACCGGCCGATGGCGGCCTCGGCGCCGGGCTTGATCGTGTCGGAGAAGCCCAGCACCGCCAGCAGCCGCGGCGCCGGGGCGGTCTCGGCGAGGTAGGAAACGGTGTGGCCGGATTCCGCCATCGCCGCCGCGTCCGGCGACAGCGCGTCCAGGCCGATGCCGTTGTCCTGCATCAGCCGGGCATTGCCCAGGATCAGGCTGCGGCCGCCGACAGTGCCGGCGACGCCGAGGCCGGGCAGGGCGCGGAAGTCCGTGGGGGCCGCAACAGTCAGGCCCTGTGCCGCGGTGCGCACCGCCTCGGCCAGCGGATGCTCGCTCGGCGCCAGCAAAGCCGCCGCTTCCGCCAGCCGATCGGCTGGCACGATGCGGGCCAGGGATGGCTTGCCCAGCGTCAGCGTGCCGGTCTTGTCCAGGGCGACGACGCGTACGGCCTGGGCACGCTCCAGCGCCTCGGCGTCGCGAATCAGGATGCCGCGGCGGGCGGCCATGCCGGTGCCGACCATGATGGCGGTGGGGGTGGCGAGGCCGAGAGCGCAGGGACAGGCGATCACCAGCACCGACACCGCGTTCAGGATCGCCGCCGAGGCGGTGGCGCCGGCCAGCAGCCAGCCCGTCAGCGTGGCCAGCGCGACCGCCAGCACCACCGGCACGAACACCGCGCTGACCTTGTCCGCCAGCCGCTGGATCGGCGCTTTCGAGGCCTGCGCGTCCTCCACCAGGCGGACGATGCGGGCCAGCATGGTTTCGGCGCCGACGGCGGTGGTCTCGATCACCAGGTGGCCGTCGGTGTTGATGGCGCCGGCGGCGACGGCATCGCCAACGGTGTGGTCCACCGGCAGGCTCTCGCCGGTGAGCATCGAGGCGTCGATGGCGCCGCTGCCCTGTCTGATGCGGCCGTCCACCGGGATGCGCTCGCCGGGGCGGACGACGACGAGGTCGCCGTGGCGCAGCGCCTCGACGGGGACGGTGGTTTCGGCGCCGTCGCGGCGCAGGCGGGCGGTATCGGGGCGCAGCTTCATCAGCGCGGTGATGGCGGTGGCGGTGCTGCGGCGGGCGCGCGCCTCCAGCCACTTGCCGAACAGCACGAAGGTGATCAGCAGTGCGGCGGATTCGAAATACAGGTCGTGCGGGTGGCCGGCGAGCCAGAGCCAGGTGGACAGGCCCCAGGCGGCGGTGGTGCCGAGGGCGACCAGCAGGTCCATGTTGCCCGACAGCGCCCGGGCGGCGTTCCAGCCGGCTTTATAGAACCGGGCGCCGAGCCAGAATTGCACGATGGAGGCCAGCGCGAACTGCGCCGCCGCCGGCAGCATCAGCGCCGGGACCGCCATGCCAAGCAGAAGCGGCGCGCTGAGTGCGGCGGCGGCAACCAGGTGGATCAGGTCGCGGCGGTCCTGTGCCGCGTGGTCCACCGGCGGCGCCTGCGGCTGGATCTCCGCGGCCTGGAAGCCGGCTTTCTCCACCGCCTTGATGAGCGCGGCGAGGTCGGGGTGCAGGCCGGCGACGTGGGCGCGCTCGGTGGCGAGGTTGACCGAGGCGGCGGCGACGCCGGGGACGCGGGCGAGGACCTTCTCCACCCGGCTGACGCAGGCGGCGCAGGTCATGCCGGTGATGGCGAGGTCGATGGTGTCTTGGGCTTCGGTGGCGGTCATGGGGGGAGATAAAGGAATTGAGGACGGACTGAGCAAGAGTTTATCGCGTTGGTTCAGGCTGACAGGCCAAAGCGTTGCCCCGGGACTGGTGGGGACTGTCCGGAGATTGGCGGTGCGGGCGTCGAGGCGGTGGTTTCGCGTCTGATCCCGGATCGGCGGTGAGCGCATGGCCTGGATTGTGAGGTTGGTGAAAACCGGGGCTGACGGTGAGAACCGGTCCGTGGACGTCGCGACGATCATCCGGCCCGGCGGTCTCGTTGAGATCGCCCATTGGAGCTGACCCTGGCCGAAGGGAAGCTGCTGGCAGGTCCCCGGCAAGAGATCGTTGCCGCGCAGGCCAGGGGCCAGGCCGAGGTGCAACCGGATACGGCGGCATTGGGTGCAAGGCGCCGGTCGTCTCTCTATCGTCATGGCCGGGTGTGTCCCCATGCGTATCAAGATAGGGCGACGGCTGGAGAAGGATTTGATGCCCGGTCCGTTGCCTCGTCGTCATGGCCGGGCGTGTCCCGGCCATCTGCGCTGCGACGGCGGGGGGTGGATGGCCGGGACACGCCCTACCGCATGCACGCATCCCGAAAACAACCGCAGAAGCAGGCGCTCGCCAATGCGCGGGAGCGTTGCCGCCGTCGCGGGCCCGCGTTTGGCTGGCAAGCAACCGGCCGGGGATGCGCCGGGCCATATCGCCGTGGCACGACCCACAC
>NZ_NHRY01000211.1 GCF_002937115.1 Rhodopila globiformis
GCCACTTCCGGCGAGGTGTACTAGAGCGTTTTCAGCCTGACTGGAAACGCTCCAGCTCATAATTTCACGAGCAATTTCATCGGCCTGAAATCGCTCCGCGATTTCCAGTCAGGCCGATATTGCTCTATGCGGCGGCGTCCGGCACGGCAATGCCAGGGACCGCTGGTATGGGACCGTGGTTCGTCCTGCCTTCCCCCGCATCCTGTCCTCCATCCCCTGCCGGGGCGGCGCCCGCTTCACCCCGGGCGGCTGAAATCCACCTGGCAGCGCAGGCCCGGCTGGTTGTCCGCCAGCGTCAGGCCGGCCCCATGCAACGTGGCGATGGCATTCACCAGGCTCAGGCCGAGGCCGTTTCCCGGGGTGGTCCGGCTGGCCTCGAGCCGGAAGAAGCGTTGCAGCACCTTGTCGCGGTATGCCACGGGAATGCCGGCCCCGGTATCCGCCACGCAGGTCCGGACCCGCGCCGGATCAGCCGAGGCTTCCACCCGGATCTCCGTCCCCGCCGGCGCATGCCGGACGGCATTGTCGATCAGGTTGGAATACAGCAGCATCAGCAGCTCGCGATCGCCCCGGACGTACAGCCCGGGCGTGATCGCGGCCACAAGCACCTGGCCTTTCTCCTCGGCGGCCACCTGGTAGGCTTCGGACAGTTCCGCCAGCAGCCCGCTCAGGTCCACGGCCGAGAAGCCCGACTTCCGGCTTCCCGCCTCGATCTGGGCGATGCGCAGCAGGGCGGCGAAGGTGTCCAGGATGGCGTCGGTCTGCTCGATCGCCGCGTCCACCGCCGCCTGCAGCCCGTCCACGGTCGCCTCGCGCCGCCGCGCCAGTTCCAGCCGCTGCCGCAGGCGGGTCAGCGGCGTCCGCAGGTCGTGGGCGATGTCGTTGGAAACCTGCTGCAGCCCGCTCATCAGCCCCTGGATGCGGTCCAGCATCGCGTTCAGGCTGGCCGACAGGTGATCGAACTCGTCGCCGGTGCCGCGCAGCGGGATGCGCTGCCCGAGGTCGCCCAGCATGATCCCACGGCTGATGCCGCTGATCGCCTCGATCCGGCGCAGTACCGCGACGCTCATTGCCACGCCGCCGGCGACGGCCAGCAGCACCGTCGCGGCCAGGCCGATGGTGAAGGCGCGGGTGATCGCCTCGCGCATTTCGCCAAGCTCGAAATCGCTCAGCCCGACGAACAGGTAGGACCCGTCCGGCAGGACGACGCCCTGGCCGCGGATGCCGCCGGCCGCGTGCCGGGAAGCGGCCTGGCGCGTCCGAGTCAGCGTGCGCAGTCCCGGCTGCGGGCGGATCGCCTCCATGTTGCCGGCGACGACCGTGCCGGCCGGGTCCTGCAGCAGGTAGAAGATGCCGGGCGATTTCCTGGTCAGTCCGTCGATCACGCTCCGCAGCGCGGCCTGTCCGCCGCCGCCTGCGTCGGCCTGGACCTCGGCCAGTTCGCTGGCCACCGTCCGGTCGATCTGCCGCGCGATGAAGCTGGTCGCCGAGACCATGACGATGCCGAACAGGACCAGCACCGACACGGCGAACACCCCGACATACAGCAGGGTGAGCCGGAAGCTCGATGTCCGCAGCGGCCTAGGCAGGGGCACGGACGCAGTACCCGGCGCCGCGGATGGTATGGATCAACTCCGGCTGCCCGCGGTCGATCTTGCCGCGCAGGCGGCTGATGTGGCTGTCAACGATGTTGGTCTTCGGATCGAAGCTGAAGTTCCACACGCCCTCCAGCAGCATGGTGCGCGTCACCACCTGGCCGGCGTGGCGCATCAGGTATTCCAGCAGCCGGAACTCGCGCGGCTGCAGGTCCACCGGGTGGCCGGCGCGCTTCACGGTGCGGGCGAGCAGGTCCATCTCCAGGTCCGCCACCCGCAGGACCGTTTCGGGCACCGCGCCCTGCGGCCGCCGCCCCAGCGCGGTGACCCGTGCAACCAACTCGGCGAAGGCGAACGGCTTCACCAGGTAGTCGTCGCCGCCGGCGTTGAGGCCGGCCACCCGGTCGTCGATGCCGCCCATCGTGGTCAGGAACAGCACGGGCGTGGCGTTGCCGCTGGCGCGCAGCGTGCGGACCAGTGCCAGGCCGTCCAGCCCCGGCAGCATCCGGTCGATGATCAGCAGGTCCCACGATTCGGCGGCCGCCCGCAGCAGGCCGGCGCGGCCGTCCGCGGCCACGTGCAGGTCGTGGTTTTCGCCGCGCAGCCCTTCCTCCAGGTATGTGGCCGTCTCCGGATCGTCCTCCACCAGCAGGATCCGCATCGTTGACCTCCTGTCGTGCGGCCACATGAGTGGCGTGGTGGGCCGGGTGTCAAGTTGGCGATTGCCAATGTTGGGGTCGAACTCCGGTGAGGCGCGTGCGCTCAGAAGACGCCTCTCTTCGACTGACGCAATCCGATGATCCGACGATTCGCCAATCCGCGCCTGCCGTGCCTGGTGGCCCTGTGCCTGGTCCAGGCCGCCTGCGCCCAGTACGGGCCGCTGCCGTTGCCCGGCCGGTCCGGGCTTGCGGGCAGCCTGTCCGCCTTGCGCCATGCCGGCCCACCGCCGATGCCGCCGTTGACCGTCGGCGCGGTCGCGGCGCTGGCCGTGCAGAACAATCCCGACCTGCTCGCCGCGCGCGCCCGGCACGGGTTGGCGCAGGCGCAGTTGCTCCAGGCCGGATTGCCGCCCAACCCGGTGCTGACCGGGGCCGTCCTGCCGCTGGTGGCCGGACCCGCCAACACGACGGCCTACAGTGCCGGGATAAGCTACGACATCAGGTCGCTGATCACCCTGCAGGATCGCCGCCGCGCCGCGCAGGCGGCCGCGCGGCAGGTGGATGCGCAACTGCTGTGGCAGGAATGGCTGGTCGTCGGCCAGGCCCGGCTGCTGGCGGTGGACATCATCGAGGGTGACCGCAGCCTCCGCCTGTTCAGGGACACACGCGCCCTGTACGAGGCCCGCCTGCAACGCACCCGGGCCGCGCTGGCCGCCGGCAACGCCACCCTGGCCAGCGTGGCGCCGGATGTCGCGGCGTACGACGCGGCGCGGACCCAGGTGAACGACCTGGAGCGGCTGCAACTGTCGCGGCGGCACCAGTTGAACGCCCTGCTTGGCCTGGCGCCCGATGTCCCGCTGCCGCTGGCCGGGCTGCCGGACCTGCCGCGGTTCGACCCCACCGCGATCCGGCAGGCGCTGCCGACCCTGCCTGCGCGGCGGCCGGACCTGATCGCGCTGCAACTCGGCTACCGGGCGCAGGATGCGAAGCTGCGGGGCGCGATCCTGGCGCAGTTTCCGAACCTGACGTTCGGCGTCGTCGGCGGCAGCGACAACACCAGCATCCGCAACATCGGCCCGACGATCACCCTGGACCTGCCGATCTTCGACCGCAACCAGGGCAACATCGCCATCGAGCAGGCCACGCGCCAGCAGTTGCACGACGAATACGCCGCGCGGCTGACGACGGCCGACGGGCAGGTGCGGGCGATGCTGGCCGAGATCGCGCTGCTCCGGCGGCAGCGGGAAAGCGTGCGGCAGGATCTGGCGAGCACCGCCCGCGCCGCCCGGGCCGCCACCGCAGCGCTGCATGCCGCCAATCTCGACGAGTTCAGCTACGTCCAGCTCGTCTCGGCCCGCTATGCGAAGGAGCAGGAGATCGTCGCCATCGACCAGTCCCTGTTAGAGCAGCAGGTGGCAATCGCCACCCTGATCGGCGCCGGCATGCCGCCTATCACGCTGCCGCCGGAGGAGGCACGCTCATGAGGCTGACGCAAACCGCGGGCGAATTGCGACGCACGGCCGTTGCCCCGTCGTCATGGCGGGCGCAGGCCCGCCATCCACGCCTGGCGGGGTTGATACCAGCAGAAGGCGTGGATGGCGGCCCTGCGCCCGCCATGACGATGCACGCGCGCCGTCGCCCCGCCTCACCTTACCTGCGGTTCGCGGCGCCGCTGGCGGCCTGCCTCGCCATCCTGCTGCTGCCGGGCCTGCCGCGGGCCGACGAGACGCCCAGCGTGCTGGTGCAGACCGAGATGCCGCGGCAGGGCGCGGTGCCGGACATCCTGACCGCCTATGGCACGGCCGTGCCCGCGCCGAGCGGCGGCATGACGCTGAGCGTGCAGCAGGAGGGCCGCATCTCCGCCATCGCGGTCACGCCCGGCGAGCAGGTCCGGGCGGGCCAGCGCCTGCTCGATTTCACAGCGTCGGCGGCGGCGACCAGCGTGTTCCAGCAGGCGCAGAGCGCACTGTCCCTGGCACAGGCGCAACGCGCCCACACGGCGCAGCTGTTCCGCCAGCAACTCGCGACGCGCGACCAGGTGGCGCAGGCGGACAAGGCCGTCTCGGACGCGCAGGCGGCGCTTGACGCGCTGCGGCGCGAAGGCGGCGGACAGGCGCTTCGCACGCTGGACGCGCCGTTCGATGGCTTCGTCGAGACCATCCCGGTCGCCCAGGGTGCCCGGGTCCCGGCCGGAACGCCGCTGGTCACCCTGACCCGGCTCGACGGGCTGGTGATCACCGCCGGAATCGAGCCGGGCGAGCAAGGCCGGGTGCGGCCGGGCCAGGACGTGCGCCTGGAGCCCCTGGCCACCAGCGCGGCGCTGGACGGCCGGGTGCTGCGCGTCGATGCGGTGCTGAATCCCAGGACCCGGATGGTCGACGCCGACATCGCGGTGCCGGCCGGCGCGGTGATGCCCGGCATGGCGTTCCGCGCCGACATCACCATCGGGCAGTTCCGCGGCTGGGTGGTGCCGCACGACGCGGTGCTGGCCGACGACAAGGGCGCCTATGTCTTCCAGGTCGCCAACGGCAAGGCCATCCGCGTCGCCGTCACGCCCATCGGCAGCCGCGGCAACGAGGACGTCGTTGGCGGACCGCTGGACGCAACGCGCAAGCTGGTGATCCAGGGCAACTACCAGCTCGATGACGGAATGGCGGTGCGGGAGAACGCGGAGCCGCGGCAGGCCAACTCCGGCGATGGCCACGGATGAGCTTCGCGGCGTTCATCGAGCGGCACGCCCGCACAATCGTCGTGCTGGCGGTGGCGCTGGCCGTGGCGGGGGCGGTGGCGGCGGTGTCCCTGCCGGTCGGCCTGTTCCCGCAGGTTTCCTTCCCGCGCGTTGTGGTGGACCTCGACGCCGGCAGCCGGCCGGCGGACCAGACCGCGCTGCTGGTGACGCGCCCCGTCGAGCAGGCGATCCGCACCGTGCCGGGCGTGCGGGACGTGCGGTCGGAGACGACGCGCGGGTCCGCGCAGATCTCGGTCGATTTCGGCTGGGGGCGGGACATGGTGGCCAGTACCCTGCTGGTTGACGCCGCCATCGCCCAGGTGCTGCCCGGCCTGCCGCCTGGCACGGCCTACAACGTGCGGCGGATGGACCCGACGGTGTATCCGATCATTTCTTACGCGCTGCTGCCGCCGGAGGGAAAGCCGGCGGCCGCTCTCTCTCCGTCGTGGCCGGGCGTGTCCCGGCTATCCGCCCCCCCCCGCCGCAGCTCAGACGGCCGGAACACCATCGGCCATGACGACGGGAAGACGGCCCATCCTGACGCGCGTGCGGACACATCCGGCCAGGACGGGGCGGCGGCCGTCGCCATCCGCGACCTTGCCGAGTACCAGATCGTCCCGCTGCTGTCCTCCATCCCGGGCCTGGCGCGGGTGAACGTGCAGGGCGGCGAGACGGCCGAGGTCGAGGTCATGGCCGATCCCCACCGGCTTGCCACGTACGGGCTCGGCCTGACCGAGCTGGTGAACGCTGTTTCGGCCGGCAATGTGCTGCAGGCCGTCGGCCGCGTGCAGGACCGCGACAAGCTGTACCTGGTCGTCGCAGATCACAGCGTCGCGAAGACGGACGAAGTCGGCGCCATCATCGTCCGCTCGGACCCGAGCGGCATCGTCCGGGTGCGCGACGTGGCTACGGTGCGGAACGGGGTGGTGCCGCAGTGGCTGCGGGTGGTCGAGGACGGCCGCCCGGCGGTGCTGTTCAACGTGTACGAGCAGCCGGACGGCAACGCGGTGCAGATCGCCGCCGCGGTGCGGGACAGGCTCGCCGCGTTCCATTTGCCGCCCGGCGTGCGGCTGGTGAAATGGTACGACCAGAGCGAGCTGGTCACCCAGTCCGCCGCCAGCGTGCGCGACGCCGTGCTGATCGGCCTGGTGCTGGCGGCCGGCGTCCTGATGCTGTTCCTGCGCAGCTGGCGGGTGACGCTGATCGCCGTCCTGACGGTGCCGGCGACGCTGGCCACCGCGGTGCTGCTGCTGAGCCTGCTGGGCATGAGCTTCAACATCATGACCCTGGGCGGCATCGCCGCCGCGGTCGGCCTGCTGATCGACGACGTGATCGTGATGGTCGAGCACATCGCCCGCCGCGCCGGCACGCCGGGAGAGGACGGCACCGTGCCCGGACAGGTGGCCGTGCTCGCCGCCGGACGGGAGTTCATGCCGCCGCTGAGCGGGTCAACTTTGGCGACGCTGATCGTCTTCCTGCCGCTGGGCTTCCTCAGCGGCGTGACCGGCGCGTTCTCCAAGGCGCTGTCGATCACCATGGCGGCGGCGCTGGCGATGTCCTACCTGATGACCGCATTCGTGGTGCCGGTGCTGGCGCGGCGCATCGTCGACTTCGACCGCTGGCGCGACCCGGGCGCGGCGGGCGACGACTGGCTGAGCCGGCAGCACGGGCGGCTGCTGGACTGGCTGTTCCGCCGCCCGTGGATCCTGGGCATCGCCGTGGTGCCGCTGCTGGTGCTGGGCTGGTTCGCCTACCATGCGGTGCCGACGGGGTTCATGCCGTCCGTGGATGAGGGCGGCTTCGTGATGGATTACTACACGAAGCCGGGCACGTCGCTGATCGAGACCCAGCGCGAGATTGCCCAGGTGGACGCGATGCTGCTGGCCAACCCGCAGGTGGCGACGTTCTCGCGCCGGCTCGGCACCGGGCTCGGCGGCGACCTGGGGCAGAGCTACCACGGCGACTACTTTGTGCGCCTGAAACCGAACCATACCGAGTCCACCCCCGCGGTGATGGCGCACGTCCTGGCGCAGGTGCAGGCGCTGGTGCCAGGCGTGGACGTCGAGCTGGCGCAGCTGATGGAAGACCTCATCGGCGACCTGACGGCGGTGCCGCAGCCGATTGAGATCAAGCTGTTCGGCTCCGACTACGCGGCGCTGATCCCGCAGGCCCGGAAGATCGCGGCGGCCATCGGCAAGGTGGACGGCGTGGTCGAGGTCAAGAGCGGCGTGCAGCTTGCCGGCGACGCCCTGGACATCCGCATCGACCCGGTGCGGGCGGGGATGGAGGGCGTGACCCCGGATGACGTGACCCGCGCGGTGGACACGGCGCTGAGCGGCACGATCGCGACGTGGATGCCGGAGACCGTCAAGGCCGTCGGCGTCCGGGTGCGCCTGCCGGATGCATTCGCCCTGCGCCAGGCCGGTCTCGCCGATTTGCCGGTGCGGGCGCCGGACGGGCACGTGTTCCCGCTGCACCGGGTCGCCACCCTGGTGCCGCTGACCGGGCAGCCGCAGATCTCGCGCGAGAACCTGCAGCCGATGATCGCGGTGACCGGCCGCATCGAGGGCCGCGGCATCGGCGCCGCGGTGGCCGACGTGCGCCGCGTGGTGGACCAGCCGGGCATGCTGGCGCCCGGCATCCGGTATGAGCTGGGCGGGCTGTACCGGCAGCAGCAGATCGCCTTCGCCGGGCTGACGCGGGTGTTCGCCGCGGCGCTGGTGGCGGAGTTCTTGCTGCTGCTGTTCCTGTACGAGCGGTTCTGGCTGCCGGTGATCATCATCGGCTGCTCGCTGCTGTCCACCACGGCGGTGTTCACCGGGCTGTGGGTTTCCGGTGTCGAGCTGAACATCACCGCGCTGATGGGCATGACCATGATCATCGGCATCGCGACGGAGATGGCGATCTTCTACGTCTCGGAATACGCCGAGCTTTCGCACGGGATGGAGCCGCGGCAGGCGCTGCGGGAGGCGAGCCGGAACCGGCTGCGGCCGATCACAATGACCACGCTGGCGGCGATCCTGACGCTGCTGCCGCTGGCGTTCGCGATCGGGCAGGGCTCGGGGATCCAGCAGCCGCTGGCGATCGCGATCATTGCCGGGCTGCTGCTGCAGTTTCCCCTGGTGCTGCTGGCGATGCCGGTGCTGATCGGGCTGACGCTGCCGGGGCAGGGCGGGGCGGTGGCGGGCGCTGATCCGGGCGGACATGCCTGAGGCCATTGCGGATCATGCGTGCCGCCGTCGCCCGGCAGCGTGTCCGGTCATTTCAGCTAGCAAAACGAATCCGGAAAATTTCAGTTTTGATTGAGAAAGGAAGATGTCCGGCATGAAGCACCTGATGACTGTCCGGGCGAGCAAGGTGCCCGAAGTGACGCTGCTGTTCTGGATCATCAAGATCCTGGCGACGACGCTGGGAGAGACCGGCGGCGATGCCGTGTCGATGACCATGGGCCTGGGATATGCGCTCAGCACGGTCATCTTCTTCGCCATCTTCGCGGTTGTCGTCGCCGTGCAGATCCGGGCCCGGTCGTTCCACCCGGGGCTTTACTGGATCGTTATTGTCACGACGACCACGGCCGGCACGACGCTGGCGGACTTTGCCGATCGTTCGCTGGGCATCGGCTATGCCGGCGGCTCCCTGACGCTCTTGGCGCTGCTGCTGCTGGTCCTGGGATCATGGTGGGTCTCGGTCGGCTCGATCTCGGTCAGCCATATCCACGTGCCGCGGGTCGAGGCGTTCTACTGGGCGGCGATCTTCGCCTCCAACACGCTGGGAACGGCGCTGGGCGATTTCCTGGCCGATGACACCGGGCTTGGCTACGGCGGCGGGGC
Organism: Rhodopila globiformis; assembly: GCF_002937115.1. Lineage (GTDB taxonomy): Bacteria > Pseudomonadota > Alphaproteobacteria > Acetobacterales > Acetobacteraceae > Rhodopila > Rhodopila globiformis. Next base: position 8,813 of record NZ_NHRY01000211.1, read on the forward strand.
GCTGGTCTTCCTGGGCCTGCTGGCAGTGGTCGCCGCGGCTTACGCCTGGATGAAATTTTCGCACACTTTGCTGTTCTGGACGGCGTTCATCCTGACGCGTCCGCTGGGCGCGACGGTGGGCGATTTCCTCGACAAACCGGTGTCCGCGGGCGGCCTGCACCTGAGCCGCATCATCGCCTCGCTGGTCCTCGCGGCGATCATCGCCGGCCTGGTCGCGCTGGTGCCGCAGCGGGCGGGTCGGCATCCGGGAGAGGTGCAACTGAGTTCCTGACTGGTCAGCGGTCCGCGCGACCGCCATCCGGGCGCCGAAGCGACCCGGGTGCCACCATTCGGACGGGACGGAGAACAGCGATGCACCCATCCGTGACTGGCCTGCTGGCCGGAACGATTGTTGCGGTCATGTCAGGCGCGGGCTACGCAGGCCTGGCCGGACTGATGGCGATCGAGTCCGCCTGCATCCCGCTGCCGTCGGAGATCATCCTGCCGTTCGCCGGCTACCTGGTCTCGCAGGGGAAGATGAACCTGTTCGTGGTCGCCACCGTCGGCGCCCTGGGCTGCAACGCCGGCTCGGCCATTGCCTATGCCGTGGGGCGGCATGGCGGACGCCGGGCCGTCGAGCGCTGGGGCCGCTACGTGCTGCTGTCGCGGCATGACCTGAAACGCGCCGACTGGTTCTTCGACCGGTTCGGCAACCTGGCGGTGCTGGTGGCGCGGATGCTGCCGGTCGTGCGGACGTTCATTGCACTGCCCGCCGGGATCGCGCGGATGCCGCCGCTGCGGTTTCATGTGTATACATTTATCGGTTCCTGGCCGTGGTGTCTCCTGCTGGCCACGATCGGCATGAAGCTGGGCGACAAATGGGGGTCTGATCCCCGGCTGGGCGCGGCGTTCCATTACCTGGACTATGGTGTTCTCGTGGTCGTGCTGATTGTGGCTGCGCGGTTCGCCTGGTCTCGGTGGCGGAGCCGCCACGGCGCTACCGGCTAGGACCGCCGGTCAGAGATTCAACCGCCATTTCCCCGGCCCCTGCGGGCACCTTGGCGGGCCGTACGGCAAGCGGCGTGTCGTCATGTGGTCCAGTGGGATCGCCATTGGGATCGCACCCTTTGAAGGGACGCCATCTTCCCAGAGTGTGGAAGGTCGGCTGAAGGCGAACTTCAACACCTCCCACTACATGGGCGGCGGCCAGTGTTTCGGCCCGTTCATGACCCGCAACCTGACGCCGGATCACAATGGCCTGCCGGAGGGTCTGACCGAGGCGGAGTTCATCACGGCGCTGCGCACGGGCGAAGATTTCTACTGCGAGAAGGCTCCATCTGACCCAATCTGCGCTCTCGGCCCCGAAACGCCCGTACTGCAGGTGATGCCCTGGCCAACCTATCATAACATGAAAGATACAGATCTCAGGGCGACTTATGCTTACTTGAAGGCACTGCCCCGGGCGAGCGCGTGCAATACGGTTGCAAATGGTTGTCCTGGTTTCTCCGGCGATGCCGCCAAACAAAGCACCTATGCCTATCAGAATACCGAGGACTGTCCGAACCCCGCTGCACCGCAATAACTGAGGGACCGAGTCGAAATAATCGATCCGCCGGCCCCTCCACGTCATGCCGGGCAAAAGCCCCATAGGCGTCAAAAATAGTGCGACCGGGGCACAGCCATTTCTACAACGTCATGGTGGGCGCAGGCCCATTGGCGTTAAAATAGGGCTGGCTGTTGCCTCCTCGTCATGGCCCGGCTTGTCCGGGCCACCTGTCGCGGCACAGTGCTGGAATAGGTGGCCCGGACAAGCCGGGCCATGACGGAATGGCAAGCATCGTGCCGCCGCCACGCCATTTTTACGCCAATGGGGCGAAAGCCCAGCATCCACGCCTTTGCCGATATCAGCCCCGCCAGGCTTGAATGCCGGGCCTGCACCCGGCATGACGCAACAGTAACGACCGCCGCCATTCCAACGCCCATGGAGCCTTCGCTCACCATGACGCGGAGGGGCCGGTGCGCCGGCTCCCTGATCGCGGCGGACGGCCCGGCGGCAACGGCCTCAGCGCATGATGAAGGGATTGGCCGGCGCGCCCTGGGCGGTGGAGATCCAGACACTCTTGGTTTCCAGGTATTCGCGGATCGCCTCGATCCCGCTTTCGCGTCCCAGTCCCGACCGCTTCATGCCGCCGAACGGCATCATGTAGCTCACCGCGCGGTAGGTGTTGACCCAGACCGTGCCGGCCTTCAGCGCCGCCGACATCCGCACCGCCCGGCCGATGTTCGACGTCCAGACTCCGGCGGCGAGGCCGTAGATCGTATCGTTCGCCAGCCTCACCGCTTCGTCCTCGTCCTCGAAGCCGAGGATGGACAGCACCGGGCCGAACACCTCCTCCCGCGCGATGCGCATGCCGGGCTGCACGTCGACGAACACAGTCGGCTCGACAAACTGCCCGCCCGGCAGTCCCGCCGCCGGGCCGCCGCCCAGCACGCAGCGCGCGCCCTCGGCCTTGGCGATGTCGATGTAGTCGAGGATCTTCTGGTACTGCGGCGCGGTCGTCACCGGACCGATGTTCGTCTCCGGCAGCATCGGGTCGCCCTTGCGGGCGGTGCGGCCGAGTTCCACCAGGCGCGCGGTGAAATGGTCCTTGATGGAATTCTGCACCAGCACGCGGGAGCCAGCGATGCAGGTCTGCCCGGTCGCCGCGAAGATCCCGGAAACGGCGCCCGCCACCGCCGCATCCAGGTCGCAGTCGTCGAAGATGATGTTCGGCGACTTGCCGCCAAGCTCAAGCGACACCCGCTTCAGCGTCTTCGCCGCCTGCGCGTAGATCCGCGCCCCGGTGGTGTCGGATCCGGTGAACGTCACCTTGGCGACGTCCGGGTGGTCCACCAGCGCCGAGCCGGCCTCCGGCCCATAGCCGGTCACGACGTTGAACACGCCGTCCGGGAAGCCCGCCTGCTTCGTCAGCGCCGCGAACTCCAGCGTCGAGACCGAGGCGAATTCCGACGGCTTCACCACCACGGTGCAGCCCGCCGCCAGGGCCGGGGCGCACTTCCAGGCGATGAACAGCAGCGGCGAGTTCCACGCCGTCAGCGCGGCCACCACGCCCACCGGCTCATGCCGGGTGAAGGCGAACATGTCCGGCTTGTCGATCGGCACCATGGCGCCCTCGACCTTGTCGGCGAGGCCGCCGAAATAGCGCCACCATTCCGGATGATAGCGCAACTGCCCCAGCATCTCCGCCATCAGCTTGCCGTTGTCGCGCACTTCGACCTCGGCCAGCCGCTCGGCGTTCTCGGCGACGATGTCGGCGAGCCGGACCATCAGCCGGCCGCGGGCCGAGGGCGTCATTTTCGCCCATGACCCCTGGTTCAGCGCCTGCGAGGCGGCCGCGACGGCGCGGTCGACGTCGCCCGGGCAGCCTTGCGGAATGCGCGCCCAGACCTCGCCGGTATAGGGGTTGCGACTGTCGATCCAGCGTCCCTGCACCGGATCGACATAGCTGCCGTTGATGAAATGGCCGTACGATTTCATGCCACGTTTCCTTTGGCTTGCGGAGGCTTGCGCGCACTCTGCCCCTGCGGACAGTGGCGTGCAATCGGGCCACGGCCGGCGCAGGCCGGCCGCCTGCGGCAGGCGGTAGCGGTGCGGGCCTGGATCGCTTGCCCGCCCCGCCGGCGGGACCCTTCCATGGTGATACGGCAGATCGCAGATGGGTTGGGACACAGAGGCGGCCTGCCTTCACCGTCGTGACCCGGCTTGTCCCTACAGGATGCACAGATCCTGGAAACGGTCCGCCGCGGCCGTGACCCACGCCGTCATGACCGATGCCGGTTTCACCGGCAGTAATCAAGCGAACACGGCGTTGCGCGGTGTTGGCACGGCGTTCTGCAGAAAAAGGGGAATATTGCGCTTCGCGCGAAGCGCGCAAAATCATCGGTCGGCGCCAAAGGGGCGACCATGTTGCGGGCGCCCCGGACGACTCTGCGCAACACCGTGCCAACACCGTGCAACGCCGTGTCAGCTTGATTGCCGCCGATGAAACCAGCACCGGCCATGACGGTATGAGCCACAGCTGCTGCGGATCGTTTCCGGAATCTGTGCATCCCGTAGGAGACAAGCCGGGCCATGACGAGGAGGCAATGGCCGTGCCGCCAGCCCGCTATAGAGTTGGCCTGCATTGTCTTGAACACCGGGCTCTGGCTGTGACGATGACATGCCGATGGCAATCGCCCCACCGCGACCGCAGGTCGCAGGAAATTCTGCTCTGCGCACTCTGCGCTCCGCTCGGCGAACTCTGCGTCGAATCGCGGTGGTCGGGGCGCCACCACCGTTGGCCACTGGGCGACTCACCGGCCACGCCGTTCTCTGCGGCCCTACCGCATTTTTCGACGCAGAGTTCGCCGAGCGGAGCGCAGAGTGCGCAGAGCAGGGAGTCCGGCAACCCATGATCGCGTTGGCATTCAAAGCCATCACGACATCGATGTGCCCATGCCTCCAGGTAGGTCTCAGGACAATGAGGGTCGGCTCAATAAGTTACCGCCAATACGGACAAGCCGGACCATGACGACGAGGGGGCCCCGTCGCGCTGTCTCAGCCGATCTGCGGCCTGCTGTAGCGACGCCCTGGAGAGGCCGGGCGCCGTGCCGCGCGCCATACCGCACATGGACTGTTTCTCCTGAAGCTGGTTTCCTTGCGGGATGTCGGAGCTCTTGAATGCGGCAACGCTGCTGCTCGTCCTGCTCGGCAGTGCCGCGCTGGGCCTGCTGCTTCGTCCGCTCCTCTCGGAGCGTCATACCACGCGGGAAACCTTCGAGCTGATCCAGATCGTCACCACCATGCTGGTGACCTTCGCCGCGCTCGTGCTTGGCCTGCTGACATCCTCGGCCAAGACGTCATTCGACCGGGCGGGCAATGACCTCCAGGCGCTGGGCAGCGACCTGATCCAGGTCGACCAGTGCCTGCGGGACTATGGGCCCGGCGCCAACACGGCCCGCGCGCTGCTGCGCCGCTATACGGCGGCGGCCATTGCCGACACCTGGCCGACCGAGCCGGCGCCCGAGGGTGATGACTACCCCAGGCACCTGCCTCCGTCGGAAGGCAACGGCCACATGGAGAGCGCCACGCTTGGGGCCATGCTGGACCAGGTAGGACGGATGCTGCGCGGGCTGGAGCCGGCGGCGGTGACGCAACAGCGGCTGGCGGCAGACTGCCGGTACCAGTTCCAGCGTTTGGACGAGCGCCGATGGAAGCTGATCGAGGACGCGTCGACCACGATCTCGCTGCCGTTCTATCTCGTTCTGGTGTTCTGGCTGGTTGTGGTATTTGCGAGCTTCGGGCTCAGCGCGCCGAGAAACCCGATCGCCTTCGTCATGCTTGGCCTGGGGGCGGTATCGATTGCGTCGGCGATTTATGTCATTCTCGATCTCGATACGCCGTTCCTCGGGCTGTTCAGCCTGTCCAGCGAGCCGCTGCGCCATGCCCTCGCGCAGCTGAGGCGGTAGCTCATTCCGCCATGGCCCGGACAAGCCGAGCCATGACGATGGGGAAACGCTCCCGGCGGCTGGGCAAGTCTTTGACTTTGCGGTCGATTCCAAGGTGTGTGTGCATCCCATGGGGCGTCCCTACCCCCGGATCAGGTCCAGCAACGCCTCTTCGCTCAGGCGTGCCGCCGTTTCGGACCCGTCCAACAGGTCCGACGCGAGATCGCGCTTGTCGCGGTGCAACGCGACGATCCGCTCCTCGATGCTGTCCTGCATGATCAGCCGGTAGATTGTGACAGGCCGCTCCTGGCCGATACGGTGAGCGCGGTCGGAAGCCTGATCCTCGACCGCGGGGTTCCACCAGGGATCGAGATGCACCACATAGTCCGCGGCCGTCAGGTTCAGCCCGGTGCCGCCGGCGCGCAGGCTGATCAGGAACAGGTCCGTCCCGCCCGCCTGGAACGCCGCGACCCGCTTTTCCCGCTCGGCCGCGGGCGTGCTGCCGTCGAGGTATTCGTACCGCACCCCACGCTCATCAAGCGCCGCCCGCACCAGGTCCAGGTGGCCGACGAACTGGCTGAACACCAGGGCCTTGTGGCGGTTGCGGATCAGGTCCTCCACCAGATCCAGGAAGCTGGCGAGCTTGCCGCTCGGCACGCCGGCGGCGGCGTCGATCAGCGCCGGATTGCAGCAGGCCCGCCGCAGCCGGGTGATCTCCGCCAGGATCTGGATCTTCCGCTGCCCCGCGGGGGCGTCCAGCGCGGCGATGCGTTCCAGCGAGCGTTGCCGCAGCGTCTCGTAGAAGACGCGTTCGCCGTCCATCATCTCGACGTTCAGGGTCTGCTCCGTCCGCGGCGGCAGTTCGCTCAGCACCGCGGCCTTGGTCCGGCGCAGCAGGAACGGACGCAGCAGCGCCCGCAGCGCCTGGCGGGCCTGCGGGTCCTTGTCCCGCTCGATCGGCCGGGCGAACCGCTTCTGGAATCCCTCACGCGAGCCCAGCACGCCGGGATTGACGAAGTTGAACAGGCTCCAAAGCTCGTCGAGGTAGTTCTCCACCGGCGTGCCGGTCAGCGCCAGGCGGAACCCGGCCTGCAGCCCCTGGACCGCCTGCGCCCGCTTGGTGTCGGCGTTCTTGATCGCCTGCGCCTCGTCCAGGACCAGCATCTGCCACGACCGGGCGCCCAGCAGGTCCGCGGACTGATGCAGCAGGCCATAGCTGCACACCAGCACGTCGCGGGCGCCCAGGCCGGCGATCAGCGCCTCCCGGTCGCCGGTCGGCGGCATGCGGTGGGTCGTCAGCGTCGGGGCGAACCGGGCAATCTCCGCCAGCCAGTTCGGACACACCGAGGTCGGCGCGACCACCAGGCACGGCCCCTCCTCAGCGCGGTCCAGCATCACCGCGATCGCCTGCACCGTCTTGCCCAGGCCCATGTCGTCGGCGAGGCAGGCGCCCGCGCCCCAGCGCGCCAGCCGGGACATCCAGACGAAGCCTTCCACCTGGTAATCGCGCAGCTCCGCCTGCATGGTTTCCGGCAGTGCCGGCGTCCAGCCCTCGGCGGCGCGGATGCGGGCGACGTGCTTCTTCCAGGCGGCGTCCGCCTTGACCGCGCCGGCATCCTCCAGCACCGCGTCCAGCGCCGGCGCGCCCAGGGCGTGCACGCGGCGGCCGCCCTTGTGCGGTTCCGACACGGCGGACAGGCGCTGCAACTGGGTCTGCAACTGGCGGGTCAGCGCAACGAAGCGGCCATCCTCCAGCGGCACGAAGCGGCCCTGCGCCTTGTCCAGCCGATCCAGCAGGAAGCGCATCTCCAGCACCTGGTCCTCGTCCAGGGCGATGGTGCCGTCGACGTTGAACCAGTCGCGGTCCTGGGCGACGCGCAGGGCCATCTTGCCGGGCGTCACCTGGCTGACCCGCAGCTTGCGGCCCTCCGGCCATTCGATCGCAACCGGCCCGGCATAGGCCTGCAACTCCAGCAGCAGGTCGAGGCTGCCTTCCAGGTCCTCGACGACCAGGTCGTGCAGGTCGGAGCCGCCACGGTCGCGCAAGGTCGGGCAGGCATCGGCCAGGGCGGTCCGCTCGGCCAGTTCGCGCGGCAGGTCGCGGTTGGCGCGCTGCTGCTGGCCGTTCACGGTGGCCAGCACGGAGCGCCCGCCGAGGCCAGCGACATAGGCCGGTCCGTCGGCGCCGAACGGGCGGACCAGCACGGTCAGCTTCAGGCCAGCTTCGTAGGGCACCAGTTGCACCACCGGCGTGGACTGGGCTTCGATGCCGGGCTGGTCCACCGCGGCGATCTCGGCCCGGATGGGCATGGCCAGGCCGGTCCGCTGCACCATCGCGACCACCTTGTCGCGGGCGGCGGCGGGCACGCTCAGGCCCCATTCGGTCAGGATCTCCTGCACCGCCATCAACTTCTGGGGAAACTCGACGACGCGGTAGCGGGAAGGGGTCTCGGCCTCGATGAACACGGTTGGCTCAGGCGCGGTATGGGACAGGGCGATGCGGTAGCCGCCGCGTTCCTCGGTGACCAGCAATTCAACCGGATAGGATACAAGTTCGAGCTGCAGCGACCGGCGGCCGGCATGGAACACCGCGGGATGGCCGACCAGCGCGGGGAGGGTGCGCTTGACGTCGAAGTAGAAGGTTTCCTCGCCGTACCAGCCGGCCGGCTCCTTGCGGATGGTGCGCAGCGCGACGCGATCCTGTGGCGTCAGGTAGTCCAGCCGCGGGTCCTGCTCATACAGCCGCTTCATCGCTACGGCGCGTCCGTCGGTCCAGCCATCGCGGCCTTTGGCCGACTGTTCGGCGACGGTGACATCGCCGCTGTCCGGATCGAGGAACCAGACCAGGCGCTTCGCCTTACGCTGGGTCTTGGCGGCATCGCCCGCGGCGTCGCCGCCGCCCAGGAAGACGTCCAGGCTCTCCAGCGCCCGCTCCCAGGGCTGCAGGGTCTGGATGATCCGGGTGAAGGCAATCCCGCCGGCCCCGTCGAGCCAGGCCCGGTACGAAGCGGGATCCACCGCGACCTCCGCCAGGATTTCGGCGTAGATGCGGGCGATCAGCGGCAGCACGTCCCTGAACTGAACGAAGCGCCTGGCGTACTCGTCGCGGGCCGCGCGGGAGATGGCAGCGTCCACGACATGCGCGGCCAGCGCGACGCAGGCGCCGCCAAGCAGGGACGTCGGCACAACCTTGCGCAAATCGCCGACCAGTTCGCGCGCCTTGGCCTCCAGGCCCTGGACCAGCCAGAGCATCGCCTGGATCGCCTGCAATCCCCCGTCGCGGGCGGCGCTTTCCTGCTCCGCCACCGCGGCATCGAGCCCGGCCTGGATCTCACTGTGCAGCGCGGCGTCGTTGGCGCGCAGCAGGGCCAGCAGGAACAGCACGCGATGCTCCCGCTCCAGGAAGATCTTGCGCTTGCCGATACGCTTGCGGCGCAGCTTCAGGGCCTCGCGGTAGTGCAGCAAGGCCGCGTCGTTGCGGCCTTCCAGGAAGGCGACCGCGCCCTCCAGCGACTGCCTTGCGTCGCCAGCGGGGTCTTCGACCGTCTTTGCCGCATCCCGCACGTCGTCCAGGCGGCCGGCGAGCAGGTCGTAGCGCAGAAGCTCGGCTCGCAGGCCCGCGAAGCCCTCCTGTCCCTGCAGTGTCCGGCACAGAGCTATCATTCCCGGCATGGCCGAACCGGCCAGGCCCGTCACGATGAACGAGTTGAGCCTGGATTCGAGCAGCGGGGCCTGGATGACCGGATGCCGCGTGGCGATCCAGTCGGCCTCGAGCGGCACGTCGTAGAACGAATTGGCCAGGAACATCAGAGTGCTCAGCGGGCCGTAGGTCTTCTCGAAATAGTTGCGGTTCAGGCGGAACTCGACTTCGTCGTTGGTGTAGACCTCCAGCCGGATCAGGCGCTGCATGGCATTGCGTTGCGACACATCGCTATAGGATCGGTAGTAGATAGGCAGGCTTACGGTGGGAAAGGTCAGGCGGATCGCCTGGGCCATGACCTTGGCGTCTGCCGACGCGCCGGCATCCACCGCCACCAAATGCAGCAATCCAGGCACGCATTCGAGATCGGCGTTCAGCAGCCCCTGGCTGAGCAGGTCGTTGGTAATCGGATTGATCGTGACGGCTGCCCAGACCTTGCCTGTCTGGGTCCGCAGCCCGGTCCGGGTGAGGCATTGGAGAAACTCGGCTTTCGTCACGGCGGGGACGATCAGGCTCTTCAGACGCAGGATCAGCCTGGCGTCAGGCCGCAAGCGGACGTAGCGATCCCACAGGGCGGCTGAATGGGCGTTTGCAGCGATGACGTTCATGCATACATGAAAGCCTAAATCAGCCGATCCGTGAACCCGGCTATGCCAAGACGCCAAGATACCGGGGCACCTGTCGTGCCCTCGGATACGGCAGGCGGCGGATCACCGGGAAGGCAGCGCGAGACCCTGTGCGCGCGTTCGCGCGCGTTCGCGCGGCTGTGCGGCGAATTCATTCTGCCTGGCGGCGTACAGCATCCTGACGAACGCCTCGCTCGACATCGGACGGCCGTAGAGATAGCCCTGGACCTCCAGGCACCCTTCGGCCCGCAGCACCTCGGCCTGCGCGGCGGTTTCGACGCCCTCGGCGTTGGCGATGACGCCGAGCGCCTCGCTGAAACCGACCACCGCCCGCACGATGGCGACGGCATTCGGATCGTCCGCCAGGCGATTCACGAAGGTCCGGTCGATCTTGATCTTGTCGAAGCGGAATTTCTGCAGGTAGCTCAGGCTCGAATAGCCGGTGCCGAAATCGTCCATGGCGATGCTCACGCCGAACGCCCGGATGCGCTTCAGTTCGTCGAGCGTCTCCTCGGTGTCGTTCAGCAGGATCCCTTCGGTGATCTCGACCTGCAGCCGCCAGGGTTCCAGGCCCGACCTGCCGAGCGCGCCGACCAGCCCCTTGTAGAATCGCGGCAGGCGGAACTGGGACGGGGAGACGTTGACGGCGATGGCGATCGGCTCCGGCCACGCCGCGGCGACCCGGCACGCCTCCTCCAGGACCCAGGCGCCGATCCGGCCGATGAGGCCGATATCCTCGGCGAGTTCCACAAAGCGATCCGGCGGCACCGGGCCTTGCCCCGGCCGGTTCCACCGCAGCAGGGCCTCCGCCCCGACCACCTTGCCGGACCGCACGTCCACCTGCGGCTGGTAGTTCAGGAAAAGGGTCCCGTTCACGGACGACATCGCCTGTTGTCGACCGCATCTCCTCCCGGAGCAGCACGCAGCCCGTCCAGGACTCCCGAGCCGTGTCCCGCCGGTGCAATGGGGAGGGGTCTGTGAGCGGCTTGGTCGCCTTGGGCGACGGGGCAATCCAGCGAGCATCGTGAGGCGAACCAATAGGGGCGGGCTGATCGACCGCAGCGATCAGCTTGAAGCCGGAGATTCTGAACGGCTTGGTCGTTAGTACCGCAAGCCGGTCTGCCCCAAGTTGCGCCACAAACCCCAACTGCCGACCCTGGGGGTCTGTCAGAGGCGCACCCAACTGGATTAACGTTTCTGCGCTCTCGACCTGAACTCCCTTGTTGCCACCAACCCCGCCATCGATGGAGCACCGGTCCGGTAGCCGCAGCCAATCGCCGCTTCGCATGTTGCCCGCGATTCCCGTTTGTCCATGTTAACGTGCGGAAACCGGAACTTGAATGAAATAGTGACGTGACAACTGGAGAGCAACAAACAGCTCTCGTATCGCTGGCGACCGAAGCGGAGCCTGGGCTTCAGGTTTACAAGCACTTCGCCTGGCTCTACGGGGCATGCACCATGGCAGTAACCTGATTACGCTGGAGTGCCTCGGCGGGGGTTAGGTCGCCCAGCACCGGATTGTCCTGAACCATGAACTGATTCAGTTTTCACGGCTCGTGACCAAGCCGCCCCTGTGCAGTGCCAGTGGGCGACGCGATGTGGCTCCGGCGGAGCCTCGTTGCTCGATCCGGCGGCGACCTGCTGTCTGGTTGTTCCCGTCCGGCGGGGGCCAATCGGCCTGGTCCGGCTAGCTGCCATACGCATCCGGGGGCCCCACCTAGCACCGGCTGATGTCTGACGACCTGGAACTGCGGCATTCGCGTCGGACTCGCCGCTGTCGGCCGCGATCGGGCCGGTAAGGTACTACTCGCCCGCGAGGCCATGCACCATCGCCGTCAACAAAAACGGCGCCAGTGGCACGATGCAACCGCCGCCGTTTTCGTAACCTGTTCAGAGACTTGGACGGCGTTCTTAACAGAACTCAGTCTCTGAAAGTAAATATCCCCCGGCAGAGCCGGGGGCTTTATAGTGTTGGCCGCTCAAAGCGGCCGGGCGGGTCGCTGACGCGGCCCGTTGAGTGTGAGCCGCTCAAAGCGGCAAGCGGGACCGCTAACGCGGTCCCGGGTTCAGTTGGCCACTAAAGTGGCCGGTTCAG
>NZ_NHRY01000212.1 GCF_002937115.1 Rhodopila globiformis
GTTGTTCGCAGCGGTCACGCCAACGGACCCCGGACGGCCCGGCAAATGGTCCTTGATCCGCTCCCACTGGTCGTCGCGCAAGGCATGTCGATGCATCGGTCAGCCTCTCCAAAGCTGACTGCCTATGCATCGAAGAACCGGGGCTGCTGGAATCGGGAAGCCGCTTGTTGATCAACGATTCCGCCGCACTGTTGCAGCCCAGACCCACTCGGCTGGCTCCAATTGACGACACGCCCTAATGTGATTCGGTTCTTTCAGCGCGAATATGGCCTTGCCGAAACGGTCATGGAGTTTGATATCAGCAAACTCATGCTGCACGAGGAGAGCCCGTCGCGGGCGCCTCGGTGTCACCAATTTCCTTGAAGGACTTGCTCGATTGGACACCCTGGACGGGAAGGGCAACCCGGGCAACCTAGTGGCGCGACAGGCACTGCGGGCGGCCAAGCGCACTGCCACGCTTCTCCTTTGCATTCCATTGGCCGTCTTCGCGGCATCCTTTTTCGTACACCCCGGATTGGCTGAACGGCTCATGCGGGCCATTGGCGAGGCGGGCGCCGTCGGTGGTCTCGCGGATTGGTTTGCCGTCGAAGCACTCTTCCGGCACCCGCTTGGACTGCCGGTGCCGCATACCGCGCTGATTCCACGGCGCAAGGACATGATCGGCGTCGCCATTGGGCGTTTCGTGGAGAAGAACTTTCTGGACCACGAAAACCTGCTGACTGAGTTCCGGAAAGACGATCGAGCGGCACAGATTGCTGCCTGGCTCCAATCACCGGCAACCTCCTCAAATGTTGCCGAGAGTCTGGCGAGCAGTATGCTGCAGGCAGTGCGAAACGGAATGCTGTTGGACGCCGTCAGCGCGGCATTGCCGGTCATCCGGAGGCTCAGGAAAGCGTTTCGCGGTGACCTGGAAACCCTGATCGCGAATCTGACCGGCAAATTCGTCCCGAGCGTAATCGATCGATATCTTGTGGAGAAGTTGGAAACGGAAATCGACGCGTGGATCGAGCAACTGGAGACACCCAATAGTGCACAACGATTGGCGTTGGATGCATGGATCCGCGTCAAGGTGGAGCAGATGCCGGCCGAATGGCAGGAACCGATTCGAAAGGTCGCCCAGGAGGTCCAAAGCCTTGACGTCGTGTCCCGGCTTGGAAGTGGACGGCCGTCCGACGATCTCGTCGAAGCACTTTCCGTGATGATCACGATGTTGGGTGAGAAAATCGCCGGGTCGTCAGTGCTGCGGCACTCCATCAACACCGCGCTCGAGACGATGCTGGTCGACTATGTTGCCCCGTTCGGCACCCAGATCAGCGCCTACTTTCCCGCGTCGTAGCCAGTTGGAGTGCGGAAAAGATCACTTATGCCCTGGAGCTGCAGGTGGGGAAAGATCTTCAGTTCATCAGAATCAACGGGACCATTGTTGGGATGGCGGCCGGGGCGGCGCTTTTCGCGCTTGGTGAATTACTCGTATTCCTGCAGCAGATACGCTTCTGAAACTCAATGGCTTTGCTCCTCCGGCCGAACACGATGATGCTGTTCGGCGACGCGAAGAAGATGGCCGTGGAGATCGTGCAGAACCTGGGTCACTGATCCGGGCTGAGTGGTGTCGTAGTGGTCGGGCTTGCTCCGGCCATTATGATTCCGGGGGCATCGTATGAAGATTTGCACCGAGCGGCGCCCATTGGGTTCCCCGCAGCCGGTTGAGCAGGCGGCCGTCGGCGGTGACCAGCGTGGCGTGGCGGTCCTCGGCCAGGGCAAGGTAGAAGCAGTCGTAAACGGGATGATCCAGGTCGCGTGAGATTGCCACCGCACGCGGCGCGAGAGGGGCGAGCGGGATCAGATGGTCGAAGGCGAGCGGCAGGCGGGCAGCGGCGTGATCATGCTGCTCCCGCGTCATGCCGCCGGACCGGACGGCCTTCCAGCCGGCATTGGCGACCTCGGCGATGATCAGGTCGGGCGCGATCAGGGTGTGCGGTCCGGTCAGCAGGGCGGTTGCCTGGGCTGAACCGTCTTCCTCGATGAACCATTTCAGCGCGACGCGGGCATCGATGACGGCAATCACCGTTCGTCGCGGCTTTCGCGGACCAGATCCTCGGCGGGACGGTGCGGCTTGTTGGGTGTCGCGGCCCGCACAGCCGCGAATTCCTCGGCGAGATCGGCCCGGGGGTGACCGGCGGCGCGGGTGAGCACCTCGCGCAGTTCGGCCTCCAGGGACAGGCCGCGGGCGGTGGCGCGGGTACGCAGGGTGTTGAGGACGGAGGCCTCGACGTTACGGATCAAGACTTGGGGCATGACGCCGGACTTCGAGTGATAGCGATGATGCTATCGTGTGGATTTTCAGCGATCGTTGTCAAGCGGCGTCCGAAGAGGCGCCGGCATGGCACGCTGTGCCGATCCGGTCCTGAGCGGCGTCAGCCGATGTCACTGGCAAGCCACGGTTGCGCGTGCTATTTTTTGAAACATGGAGACCATCCCGCCCGCGGCCGAAAGTGCCATGGAGAAGCAGCAGCGGCTCGCCTATGAGGCAGATCTGCTGAGGGAGGCGTTCGCGGATGTTGCCGCCGGCCGGACCGTCGCGGAGGCCGAGGTGGATGCCTGGATCGACTGCCTCGGCACCAGGCATGAGCGGCCGTTGCCGGGCTCGAAACGCTGATCTGATGGTCCGATGCCTCGGCGGCTGCTGGCCGATGACCGCGTCCGCTATCCGGATGTCGTCGCCTGCGCCGGCCCGTCCTCCCATCCACCTGACAGACGCGACATCAACCCGCGCCGATCCCGCCGTTCAGGCGGATTCTCGGACGGTGCGAGCCGCCATCGGCCAACCCGGTCACTCCCAGCCCCGGCCGCATCAACGCCGCACGCCACCGCCAGCCTGAACCGCTGTCCCCGTCGTTCATGGCAGCCGAGTCAGCCATTGCGGCGGCATTGACCGCCGCAATTCAGGCAGCGACGCGCGCCGCTTCATCCGGTTGGATTGTCGCGGTCGGGCTCCTTCGCCTCCTCCCGCTGCCGCGCCTGCTCCTTGCGCTTGCGCAGGTTCTCCCGCAGCGCCGCCGCCTCCCGCGCCAGCCGATCGGCTTTGGGCTGCGATGTGGCGGGCTTTTCCGGCTTGCCGGTCATGCCGCGGGGCGCTTCCGCATCATCGCCTGGCGCTTGCAGATCGCCACCATCTCGTCGCGCTGGTTCCAGCAGGTGTGCTCGAACTCGACGATACCGACCGTCGGCCGCGACTTGCTTTCCCGCATGGCCAGCACTTTCGTCTTTGCCCGCAACGTATCGCCGTGGAACACCGGCTTGGGGAACCGGATCTCGGAGAAGCCGAGGTTCCCGACCGTGGTGCCCAGGGTGGTGTCGTTGACGCTGATGCCGACCATCAGGCCGAGGGTGAAGATGGAGTTCACCAGGCGCTGGCCGAACTCGGTTTCGGCGGCGAAGTGCGCGTCCAGGTGCAGCGGTTGCACGTTCAGCGTCAGGGAACTGAACAGCACATTGTCCATCTCGGTCACCGTGCGTGTCCATGGGTGATCGAAGGTCTGCCCGACCGAGAATTCCTCGTAATACAGTCCCGCCATGTGCCGTCGTCTCCGCAAGGTCCGAACCGACTCAAGCCCATCCGGGCCGGAAAGCCAAGGGAGCCGGTAGCGACCGTTGCGCGTCACGAAAAAGTAAACCGTATCGATGTGAACGCGATCGGGCGCGCGGCGTTCCTGGACGCGGCAACCTGGGTTCGCCTTTGCAACCTTGAACGGAGACACGGATGCGCAGACACGCACGACTTCTGCTGGCGCTTGCGGCCCTGCTTGCAGCCGCACCGATGCTGACCGCCTGCTACACCATGCGCGGCGCCGGCGAGGACCTGAACGCCGCAGGCAAGAAGCTCAGCGGTTCGGCGGAAAACCACACCAACTACCAGCCTTGATCGTTTTCCAGCAACAGAAGGGCAAACGCCATGGACAAGGATCGTATCGAGGGCACCGGGCACCAGGTGAAGGGCGCGATCAAGGAGGCCGCCGGCAAGGTTACGGGTGATACGAAAACCCAGGCCGAAGGCGCGGCCGAGAAGGCGGCGGGCAAGGTGCAGAACGCCGTTGGCAGGTTGAAGGACTCGGCGCGCGAAGCGCTGGACGAGTGATCGGGAGGGGAATTTGTACTGGATACTGGTTGTAATCCTGATTCTTCTGCTTCTGGGTGCCTTGCCGACGTGGCCTTACAGCGGCGGCTGGGGGTATTATCCGAGCGGTGGGCTGGGAATCATCCTGCTGATCGTGATCGTTCTCCTGCTGAGCGGGCGGATATAGCCTGATCAGCCATGATGCGGCGGCTAATACCAACCCGCCGAAAAATGGCTCCATCCATCGCACAGTAAGCCTCTGATATTGGCTACATCTTCGCAGTCGGGATGGGTGATTCTTTAGGCGGGTTGGTATAGGCGGCTTCTTTTGTCATGGCCGGATCCATAGCCTCTCCGTCATGGCCGGGCGTGACGGAGAGAGAACGGCCGCGGCACCAGATCCTTCTCCAACCGCCGCCCTATCCTGATACGCATGGGGGCACGCCCGGCCCTGACACAACCGCAACGATCCGCCGCATGTCGTGCCCACTCACTGCTCACGGTGAGCGACCGCGACCGTCCCGGCGAAGTCACGACATCAGGCCGCCAGCTTGTCGATGCGGATGTCCTTGATGTCCCGGAACGTCAGCGCCGGCGCCAGTTCCTCGGCGCGCCGCATCATGAAGTTCGATGTCGCCAGGAACACCGGGTCGCCGTCGACATCGTCGGCCATGCCGCTGCGGTTCTCGGAAATGAACTTCGCCAGCGCCGCCTTGTCGACGGAGAAGATCCACCGCGCCAGCGCGAACGGCGACGCCTCGAACCCGATCGCCACGCCGTACTCCGCCCCGAGCCGCGCCTGCAGCACATCCAGCTGCAGCGTTCCCACCACGCCCACCAGCGGCGCGGACCCGTCCTGCGGGCGGAACAGCTGCACCACCCCTTCCTCGGCCAGTTCCACCAGCGCCTGGCGCAGCTTCTTCGCCTTCATCGCGTCATCCAGCCGCACCCGGCGGAGGATTTCCGGCGCGAAGTAGGGAACGCCGGTGAACTGGATGTCCTCGCCCTCGGTCAGCGTGTCGCCGATGCGCAGGGTGCCGTGGTTGGGGATGCCGACGACGTCGCCGGCGAACGCCTCGTCGGCGATCTCCCGCTCGCGGGCGAAAAAGAACTGCGGCGCGTGCAGCGGGATCTGCTTGCCGGTGCGCACCTGTTTCAGCCGCATCCCGCGCGTCAGCCGCCCGGAGCAGACGCGGGCGAAGGCGATGCGGTCGCGATGGTTCGGGTCCATGTTCGCCTGGATCTTGAACACCAGCGCGGTCAGCCCGGCCTCGGTCGCCTCCACCGTGCGCTTGTCGCCCGGCTGCGCCCGCGGCACCGGGCCATACTCCGCCAGCCCGTCCAGCAGGTCGGAAACGCCGATGTCCTTGATGGCGCTGCCGAAATACACCGGCGTCAGGTGGCCGGCGTTGAAGCTCTCCAGGTCGAACTCCGGCAATGCGGACCGCACCAGGTCCACCTCGTCCGCCACCGCCTGCAGCCGCGGGTCGGATTGCGGCAACTCGCTGGTCAGGTGCATCGCCCGCTTGCGCAGGTCGTAAGTGCCGGCGAACTCCGCGGCGCGGCCGACGGGCCAGGTCACCGGCGTGGTGTCCAGCGCCAGGGTCGAGGCGATCTCGTCCAGCAGCTCGATCGGGTCGCGCGACTCACGGTCCATCTTGTTGATGAAGGTGATGATCGGGATGTCGCGCAGGCGGCAGATCTCGAACAGCTTGCGGGTCCGCGCCTCGATGCCCTTGGCGGCGTCGATCACCATCACCGCGGAGTCCACCGCCGTCAGCGTGCGGTAGGTGTCCTCGGAGAAGTCCTCGTGGCCCGGCGTGTCCAGCAGGTTAAACACGCAGCCGGCATACTCGAACGTCATCACCGAGGTGACGACGGAAATGCCGCGGTCGCGCTCGATCTTCAGCCAGTCGGACTGGGTGCGCCGGCGGTCGCCCTTGGCCCGGACGTTGCCGGCGAGCTGGATCGCGCCGCCGGCCCGCAGCAGGTGCTCGGTCAGCGTGGTCTTGCCGGCGTCGGGGTGGGAGATGATGGCGAAGGTGCGGCGGCGGGCGATCTCGGTGGTGGCGTCGGGCATTCCTGGGCTTTCGTGTCGTTGGCAAGAAGGCGAGGGGCGCTGCCCCTCGACCCCGCAAAGGGGCGGAGCCCCTTTGATCCCGTCTAATAAGGGGTTTCAAAGGGAGGGGCTACAAGGTCGTTGATAGGTCCGTGTAGCCCCTCCCTTTGAAACCCCTTAATGGGTTCCAAGGGCCGCCGGCCCTTGGCGGGTCCAGGGCGGAGCCCTGGCCTTGTCTTTCCACGCCCCGAGAGTCTCAGCCATTGCCCGCACCCCGCAAACCACCGTCGCCTGCCGCCGTTCGCATCGACCGCATGGGGGCGGAGGGCGACGGCATCGGCCGCCTGCCGGACGGCAAAGCCGTCTATGTGCCGCTGAGCCTGCCGGGCGAGCAGGTGCTGGCGCGGCCGGTGCGCCCTGTGGGCGACGGCTGGCTGGCGGTTGCCGAAACGGTCGAACAACCGGACGAGGCACGGGTGGCGCCGCCGTGCCGGCATTTCGGCCGTTGCGGCGGCTGCGTCCTGCAGCACTGGCAGGACAGCGCCTATCGCGCCTGGAAGGCCGGGCTGCTGTCCTACGCGCTGCGCCAGGCCGGGTTCGCCGTGCCGGAGACGCTGGAGTTCCACCCGGGCCTGCCCGGGGAGCGGCGGCGGATCGACTTCGCGGTGCGCCGCGCCGGCGGCCGGATCATCCTCGGCCTGCACGCGCCGCGTGCCACCGAGGTGATCGACCTGACCGATTGCCTGGTGCTGCACCCAGCGTTGATGGCGCTGATGGCCCCGCTGCGCCCGCTGCTGGGCGGGCTTCGGGCCGTGAAGCGCGAGGCGTCGGTGGTGATCAACCTGCTGGACTCCGGCCCCGACCTGCTGCTGCGCTCCGACGCGCCGCTGTCGCTGGACGACCGCAACGCGCTGACGGCGTTCGCCCGGGCGCACAACCTGCCGCGCGTCTCCTGCGCCGCGCCGGGCGAAACGCCGGAGACCATCTGCCTGCTGCGCCCGGCAACGACCACGCTGTCCGGCGTGACCGTGCGTCCGCCGCCGGGCGCCTTCCTGCAGGCCACGGCGGAAGGCGAGGCGGCCATCGTCCGGGCCGTGCTGGCGGGGCTGCCCGGGCGCATCACCGCCAAGACCCGCATCGCCGAGCTGTATGCCGGCTGCGGCACGCTGACGTTCGCACTGGCGCAGGCAGTCCGGGTCGCCGCCTTCGAGGGCGACCCCGACGCAATCGGCGCCTTGCGGCAGGCCGTCAACCAGGGCGGCCTGGCCGGTCGGATCGAGGCGGCCCAGCGCCACCTGACGCGGCAGCCGCTGTCGGCCAGGGAACTTGGCGCATTCACCGCGGTGGTGCTCGACCCGCCGCATGCCGGCGCGGCGGCGCAGATTGCCCAGGTCGCGGCCGCGGGCGTGCCGATTGTGATCTATGTCAGTTGCAATCCGGCGACGCTCGGGCGGGATGCACGGACTATGCACGGTGCCGGTTATCGCCTGGCGGGCGCCGCGGCGATCGACCAGTTCCTCTGGTCCGCCCGGCTAGAGAGTGTCTGCGTCTTCCGGCGTGGGTGACGGCCGAGCTGATCGTCGGCTACCGTCGCTTCCCCAATCACTTGTGCATCGGTACGTGATCTGCCGCGTGATCCAGCATCTGGGCGCTCATCGCCGTCCGCGCAGCGGCCTCAACGCATGTGGGATCCACCTTCAGATGGGCGCCTGTTCTTGCGCTGAGCTGCTGCAGGCGGGAGTCCCAGCCGTAGAGCCGGTAGCCGATGACCGATGCGCCGCATGGTGCCCCATCGCTGACGGCAAAGGCCAGCTCGATGCCGTCAGGCTCGCCGTCAGCCTCGCTTGGCACGGGCGAACCGAGCGAGACGTACAGAACATCGGATAACTGGCCGTAAGACGCCTGCAGAAGCGTGCCCATCACACGTTGCCCTTTGCCGGAACCCACAGCACCGTATGGTTTGCCAGGTCCCGAAAATCGTTCCCGTACGCAGCAGGTACTGCCAACCCTCTGAAAGGATAAACAAAAACCGCCAGCGGTGAGCGGCTTCGCTGGCTTGTGATTATCTGCTACGAAAATGCGGTCTCGCAGGGTCATCGTCCCATCGTCATGGCCGGGCGTGTCCCTGCGGGATGCACAGATCTCTGAAACGATTAGGCGATATCCCGTGTTATCAACGGGTTAGGGGAAATTTTTGTATATACAGAAATTTTTGGACAACCCGCTGATAACAAAAGACTTTTTCAGATAACCGAAGGTCGTTTCAGGGATGTGTGTACGCGACAGGGCGTGTCCCGGCCATCCACCCCCCCCGCCGTCGCAGCGCCGGTGGCCATTATCCCAGGCCGTGACCTTGATACAGCCACCGCCGGATATTGCTCTGCAGCGTGCCGATGCCTGGTCCATTCGCTTGTTACAGATCCGGCCCTCATTGTTTTGGCCATGATCGGCAAAGCACGGCGATCAGCGCCCAGCCATCGCCGGCCGCAGGTTGTCCGAATCCTTTCTCTGCGGGCTCCGCGCCCCGCTCTGCGGTCTCTGCGTTGCAAAAATGCGGTGCCGCAACAAAGACCGACGTTGCCGGTGAGCCGCCCAACCTCCAAAGCCGGCGGCGCCCCGGCCACCGCGATTCAACGCTGAGTTCGCAGAGCGGTGCGCAGAGCGGTGCGCAGAGCGCGCAGAGAAGAAATCAGGCGACCCACGGTCGCGGTGGCTCGAACGCGGCCGGGTGGTTCCCGTCGCAACGCGCGGCCCGGCATTCAGGACGGCCGGATCCATAACCGCCGTTGCGACCCGTCCCGCCCACGCCTACAACCTCCGCCATGTCTCACCGCCCCGCCACCGCCCCGATCCCATCCGCCGCCGATGCCGTCATCGAATCCCAACAGCAGGTCTGGTCCGGCCGGTTCCCGCTGGAGGTGGTGAAATTCCGCAACCGCCGCTTCGACGGCACGCTGTCGGAAACCCGCACCTGGGAACTCTGGCGCCGCGGCCACGCCGCCGCGCTGGTGCCGTATGACCCGGTCGCCGACGCCGTGGTGCTGATCGAGCAGTTCCGCCTGCCCGCCCTCGCCGCCGGCCTCGACCCGGTGCTGGTCGAACTCCCCGCCGGCCTGTGCGAGCCCGGCGAGGATCCCGACGAGACGATCCGCCGCGAAATGCTCGAGGAAATGAACCTCGCCGCGGATCATGTCGAGCCAATCGGCGGCTACCTGCTGACATCCGGCGGCTCCGATGAATTCTGCCACCTCTACGCCGGACGGGTGATCGCCCCACCCGCGGATGCCGATGGGATTGCCGGCTTAGGGGGCGCGATCGCCGAGCACGAGGACATCCGCATCCGCGTCTGGCCCGCCGCCCGGGCCATCGAGGCGGCGTTCGCCGGCCGCTTCACCAACATCATCACCGCCATCGGCCTGTTCTGGCTGGCGGCGAAACGCGACACCCTGCGGCAGACCTGGAGCACGTTATGACCCAGCCCCTGTTCCTGGACACTCCGACGCTTGCCAGCACGACGGCGACGGTCGTGGAGGCCGGGCCCGGCGGCATCGTGCTCGACCGCACCGTGTTCTACGCCCGCGGCGGCGGCCAACCCGGCGACACCGGCGTGTTGCGCTGGAACGGCGCCGAAACGCCGATCGGCGATACGGTGAAGGGCGAGGGCGACGCCATCGTGCATGTGCCGGCGGCCGATGCCCCTCTGCCGCCGGTTGGCACGCAGGTCGAGGCGGTTATCGACTGGCAGCGCCGGTATGCGCTGATGCGCATGCACACCGCGATGCACCTGCTGTGCAGCCTGATCAAGGGCGCCGCCGTCACCGGCGGCTCGGTCGGCGCCGATAAGTCGCGCCTGGATTTCGACCTGCCCAACCCGCCGAAGAAGGAGGACATCGAGGCGCACCTGAACGCCCTGATCGCGGCGGATCACCCGGTGCGGATCGAATGGGTGGAGGAATCGGTCCTGGATACCGATCCGGGCCTGGTGCGGACAATGTCGGTCAAGCCGCCGCGCGGCACCGGGCGGTTGCGGCTGATGCGCATCGGAGCGGACGACGGCCTCGTCGACCTGCAGCCCTGCGGCGGGACGCATGTTTCCCGCACCGGCGAAATCGGGCCGATCCGCGTGCTGAAAATTGAGAACAAGGGAAAACAGAATCGTCGTATCATCATTGCACCGGCGGACGCTGCCGGGAACGCCTGATCCTGTCCGGTGGCTGAACATTCGGTCACGGGCTTGGACGCAACGATCGAATGCCTATCTGCAAGAAGATAGTTGTTGCATAGCAGGAGCGGTTTCCATGCACATTTCCGACGTATTACGCGGCAAAGGTCACGAGGTCGTGAAAGTCCGTACCACCGATACGGTGCAGGCTGCCGTCCGCAAGCTGTCCGAGCATCGTATCGGCGCCGTCGTGGTGGAGGACGCCTGGATGCGGAACGCCGGCATCTTCTCCGAGCGGGATTTCGTCAACGCGACGGCAGAGTATGGCGCCGAGGCGCTGCTGTTCAAGGTGGAGCGGCTGATGAGCAGCCCGATGGTGACCTGCCGCCCGACTGACAAAGTCGAGACCGCCCTGGCGGCAATGACCCTGGCGAAGATCCGCCACCTGCCCGTCGAGGAAAACAGCCGCCTGATCGGCATCGTTTCGATCGGAGATCTTGTGAAGAACCGTCTCGACGAGAAGGCGCTGGAGGCCAACGTGCTGCTGGATATCGCCCGGCTGCACGCATAGAGTTATTATTGCGGCGTTATGGCTGCCTTCCTGTCGTCATGGCCGAGGTTGTCGCCGCAGGCGCTGGCATAGTGGGACATGAGGCACAGTCGTTCCCGCATCGTCATGGTGGGCGAAGGCCCACCATCCACGCGTTTGCACGGCCTCGACACCGCCAGGCGTGGATGGTGGGCCTGCGCCCCATTGGCGTTAAAATAGCGTGGCGGCGGCACGATGCTTGCCATTCCGTCATGGCCCGGCTTGTCCGGGCCACCTATTCCAGCACTGTGCCGCGACAGGTGGCCCGGACAAGCCGGGCCATGACGAGGAGGCAACAGCCAGCCCTGTTTTAACGCCTATGGGGCCTGCGCCCGCCATGACGATGAAGGAACGCCGTCCTCGCGCCCCAACCGGCACCCTCACGCCGCCGGCGCGAACAGTTCCTCGATATCCGCATCGCTCAGCTTCAGCGCCCCGCCATGCTCGGCGTCCAGCACGCCGGCGACGATGGCGCGCTTCTTCTCCTTCAGTACCTCCATCTTTTCCTCGATCGTTCCTAACGTCACCAGGCGGTGCACGAACACCTTCCTGGTCTGCCCGATGCGATAGGCGCGGTCGGTGGCCTGGTCCTCGACCGCCGGGTTCCACCAGGGATCGTAATGGATCACCGTATCGGCCGCAGTCAGGTTCAATCCGACGCCGCCGGCCTTCAGGCTGATCAGAAACAGCGGCACGTCGCCGTTCTGGAACTTCTTCACCGGCGCCCCGCGGTCCTTGGTGTCGCCGGTCAGCATCACGTAGTCCACGCCTTCGTCCGCCAGCCGTTCCTCGATCAGCGCCAGCATCTCGGTGAACTGCGAGAACAGCAGCACCCGCCGCCCTTCGGCGAACATGATGCTCAGCATTTCCATCAGCCGATCGAGCTTGGCCGAGCCGGCCTTCGACGTCGCAACGGATTTCAGCTTCAGCAGCCGCGGATCGCAGCAGGCCTGCCGCATCTTCAGCAGCGCATCCAGGATGATGATCCCCGACTTGGCCAGCCCCTTCTGCGCGATCGCCGCCTGGACCTTGGTGTGCATCGACAGCCGCACCGCCTCGTAGATCGCGCGCTGGTTCGTTTCCAGCTCGATCGGCTCAATGATTTCGGTCTTCGGCGGCAGTTCGGTGGCGACTTCCTCCTTGGTCCGGCGCAGCAGGAACGGGCGGATGCGGCGGTTCAGCATCGCCTGCCGCTCGGCGTCGCCTTCCTTTTCGATCGGGATGCGGAACCGCGCCTTGAACGATTTCTGCCCGCCGAGGAAGCCCGGGGCGAGGAAATCGAACAGCGACCACAATTCGCCCAGATGGTTCTGCAACGGCGTGCCGGACAGGCACAGCCGCTGCCGCGCCTTCAGCCGCAGCGCCTGGCGTGTCGTCTCGGCGTTCGGATTCTTGATCGACTGCGCCTCGTCCAGGATCACCGCGTGCCAGTCCTGCGCGACCAGCACGTCGTGGTCGCGGGTCAGCAACGGATAAGTCGAGAGCACCAGGTCGTAATCGGCGATCTTCCTGAAACAGGACTTGCGGCCGGCGCCATGCAGCG
The DNA here is from genome assembly GCF_002937115.1 of Rhodopila globiformis. Taxonomy (GTDB): domain Bacteria; phylum Pseudomonadota; class Alphaproteobacteria; order Acetobacterales; family Acetobacteraceae; genus Rhodopila; species Rhodopila globiformis. Next base: position 12,468 of record NZ_NHRY01000212.1, read on the forward strand.
GCAGCACGGACAGTTCTGGTGCGAAACGATTCGCCTCGGCCAGCCAGTTCGGGATCAGGCTGGTCGGGCAGACGATCAGCGACGGACGATCCAGCCGCCCGGCAGCTTTCTCGATCATCAGGTGGGCCAGGGTCTGCACCGTCTTGCCCAGGCCCATGTCGTCGGCCAGCACCCCGCCCAGCCCGGCCGCGCCCAGGAACTGCAGCCAGTCCACCCCCTGGCTCTGGTACGGCCGCAGCGTCGCCTTGAACGAGCCCGGAATGACCGCCTTCGGGATGCCGCCGGACTCGCGCAACTGCTGCCCGAGTTCGCGCAGCGCCTCGCCGCCGTGCCAGGCCAGCCCGGTCTTTTCCTCCAGCCGCGCCAGGTCCGCCGCATCCAACCGGGAGAACCCGATCTTGCCGGTCTCGGCATCGATGCCGCCGGTGGTCCACAGTTCCAGCAGCGCCTGCAAGGTCGGGCGGATGCGCGCCATCGGCAGCGACAGCATGCGGCCATCCGGCAGCGGCAGGACGAACGGCTTGTCGTCGGCGCCCTCCGCCAGGGCGGCGGCCTCGGGCCGGGCGATCAGCCGGACCAGGGCAGGGACCAGGTCGACCTGCTCGCCGTCCACCGTCACGCCCAGGTGCAGTTCCAGCCAGTCGATGCCGTGGCCCTCGACCAGTTCGGCGTCGATCCCGGCGTCGGCGGTCAGCACCTGCACCGGGAAGTCGGCGTCGACCTCCACCGTCCAGCCGGCGGCGCGCAGGCGGGGGACTTCCTGGGTGACGATCTGCATCCAGGTGTGCGTGGCGCCGGTCTCGCGCAGCACGAAATCGTCGGTATGGGCGTGCTGGAAATACACCGGCACGACCTCGTTCACCGAGGCGAATCCCAGGCTCGCCAGTTCCGCCAGCGCCTGGGCTTCCGCCGCGCGGTCGCGCACGACGTCGTAGAGCCGGCCGTTCTCCACCGTGAGCTTGGGCAGCGGCTTCAGAGAACGCGGCAGGCCAATGGGGCCGTACTGGAAGGTCAGCCGCAGCAGCGGCACCGAATACAGCCCGCGCCCCAGCGCCCGGGCGGAGCCGCGGCCGTAGCTGGGGTCTCTCGGCAGGGTGCCATTGATCAGCCGCAGATGCGGGTGCATGGGTTCCTGCACCACGTCCGCCGCCGCCATCTCCCGCGGCACCGGCATCTTCGCCGCCGCCGGGCGCTTGCTGAGGCGCGCGCGCACCTCGGCCGCGGCTTCCGGCGGTATCGGCGGCGCATCCAGCAGGCGCGTGACGACCCGCGGCGCCAGGTCGAAGGCAATCGGGCCCATGACCCCGGCGGCGGGATCGACATACCAGGGGGCGGGAAGGCGCACGCCAATCAGGCCTTCGTCCAGGGCCAGGGTGGCCTGCTGCGAGGCATCCGGCCGGGTGATCCAGGTGATCTCGCCCTGCCGTTCCGGCGCCTCGGTCAGCACCGCCCCCTCGGCCGAGGACCACCGCGCGCGCCCGGTCGCCAGGATGCGCTTTATGGTGTCCTGCGGATCGTCGTCCGCCGTCGGCCCATTGTAGCCGGTCCGGCGGCCGAGGCGGGCCAGGATGACCAGGTCGGAGGGACGGAGATACCGGGCCGGCACGTTGATCTGGCGCGGCGCGTAACGCTTCACGGTGCCGACGCTGTCGTCCTTGCGCAGACCGACCGTCATTGGGTCGATCAGCAGTCGCGGCACGCCCGTGGCGTTCGTTTCTGCGTTCAATACATAGAAGATCCGGCTGCGGATCGAGGCCGGGTACGTCTCGGTCGGTTCCTCGTCCTCGCGGTCGAAATCGGCCAGCCAGGTCTGGATCTGCGCCGGCAGCTCGGCCTCGGCGGCAACCGGCTTCTTCGCCGGGGCTTTCGCCGCCGGCTCCGGGCGGGGGGCGACGATGTGCTGCTTGCGATGGGCCGCCACCAGCACCGCCGCGAGGTGCTTGCAGCCACGCCCGGCCGGGCAGTTGCAGGCGCCGGCGATGCGGATGCCGTTGTTGGGCGACTGGCTGATCCGCAGCGTCTGGACGTAGGGATCCGACCGGGTCCCCTGGGTGGTGGCCTTGATGACGGCGCCGCGTTCCGCGATCTCCAGGTCCTGCACGCGCCCGCGCTGCTCATAGGAGCGCCCGGCCGACAGGGTTCCCGGGGGGAAGAACCGCTTGATGTCGGACTCTCGGATGGCAAGGGAGGGGTCGATGTCGGGGGCGATGGGCACGATTTGCATATACAAAGGATGCGGTTGGGGTGCGAGTCGCGGCTAGACCCGGAATCGGGGCAGTCTCACGACCGTGTCACAACTTTGTTGAGTATCCAACCGATATTGATGGTGATGCAGGGACGGCACAACCGGTTGGGGCCAAGCCTGGCGGGTACATCATCCGCCGATCCGCGCGGCCTGATCGCAACATGACCTGGCGCCGTTCGGGATCAACTGTCGCCGCTGGTGCCGCTGTCATCACCGCGTTTCGATATGAATTGTCGCCGCTGGTGCCGCTGTCACCACCGCGTTTCGATATGAATTGTCGCCGCTGGTGCCGCTGTCACCACCGCGTTTCGACGCAGAGCGCGCAGAGCGGAGCGCAGAGTCCGCAGAGGCGGTGTTGCGCCAAAGGCGGCCGCGGAGCGGCAAAAATTCCTTCTCTGCGGACTCTGCGCTCCGCTCTGCGCGCTCTGCGTCGAAAAAATGAAGCTAACGCAAACACGAACCCATCGGTTAACCCCCCGTTAGCCAATCCCAGCGCATAAGCAGCGCCATGAAGCTCCGATCCCCCGAACCCGGCCCGGTCGTCACCGACCGGATCATCCGTCTGGCCATCAAGGTGCACAGAAAACTTGGCCCGGGATTGCTCGAATCCGTCTACAAGCAATGCCTTTGCTGGGAACTGCAGCACGATGGCCTGCCCTTCGAAACCGAAGTCCCGCTTCCGCTTGTTTATGAAGACCTCCGAATCGACAAGGGTTTATCGTGCCGACATCATCGTTGATCGGACTGTACTGCTCGAACTCAAGTCGGTCGAGCGGATCCTCCCGATCCACGAAGCCCAGACCCTCACCTACCTGCGCCTCAGCGGCTGCGGGATCGACCTGCTGATGAACTTCAACAGCGTGCTGCTGAAGGACGGCCTGCACCGCTTCATCCCGTGACTCACAGCCTATCCCGCCGCCAGGGTCCGCATCGCCGCCGTCCGCTCGAACAGCCGCAGCAGCACCCGGATCGCCCGGCCGCGCGGCGTCTCCAGCTTCGGGTCGCGTGAAACCAGCACCGCCGCGTCGCGATGCGCCAGATGCAGCAGCGACTCATGATCCACCGGATCGGCCAGCTTGTAGCCCGGCAGCCCCGCCTGCCGCGTGCCCAGCGCATCGCCGCCGCCGCGCAGGCGGAAATCCTCGTCGGCGATCAGGAACCCGTCATCGGTGTCGCGCAGCAGAGTCAGCCGCCGGCGGGCCGTCTCGTTCACCCAGTCCTCGTGCAGCAGCAGGCAGAAACTGGCTTCGGCCCCGCGTCCGACCCGGCCGCGCAACTGATGCAACTGCGCAAGACCAAACCGTTCGGCATGCTCGATCACCATCACCGTCGCCTCCGGCACGTCGACGCCGACCTCCACCACCGTGGTGGCAACCAGCAGCCGGATCGTGCCGGATGCGAAGCCGGCGAGAGCGGCGTCACGCGCCTCCGGCGCCTGCTGGCCATGCGCCAGGCCGACGCGATCGCCGAAACGCAGCTTCAGCGCCTCATACCGTTCCTGCGCCGCGGCGACGTCCAGTGCCTCGCTTTCGGCGACCAGCGGGCAGACCCAGTAGACCTGCGCGCCTTCGTCCAGCTTGCGGGCGACACCCTCCAGCACCGTCGGCAGCGTCCCCAGCGAGTGCAGCGTCGTGCGGATGGGCAGGCGCCCGGCCGGCTTCTCGGTCAGGCGGCTGACGTCCATCTCGCCCCACTGGGTCAGCAACAGGGTGCGTGGAATTGGCGTCGCCGTCATCACCAGCACGTCGGTCCGCTTGCCCTTGGCGCCCAGCGTCAGCCGCTGGTTGACCCCGAACCGGTGCTGCTCGTCGATCACCGCCACGGCCAGATCGTGATAGTCCACCGCATCCTGGAACAGCGCATGCGTGCCGCAGACCATCTGGATGCTGCCATCCTTCAGGCCGCGCAGCAGTCGGGCCCTCTCCTTGCCCTTGACCGAGCCGGTCAGCAGCGCCACCGGCACCTGGCACAGCTTCGACAGCGTCCGGTGGTGCTGCTTGGCCAGCACTTCCGTCGGTGCCATCAGCGCCGCCTGCTTGCCGGCCTCCACTGCCCGCAGCATGGCCAGCATCGCCACCATGGTCTTGCCCGACCCCACATCCCCCTGCAGCAGCCGCAGCATCCGCCGCGGCGAGGCAAGATCGGCGTCGATCTCCTGCAACGCCTGCACCTGCGACCGCGTCAGCGGCAGGCCGAAGCGCTGCAACGCGACGCGGCGCAGGTGGGAATCGCCCTCCAGCGGCTGGCCGGCGCGTGCCCGCACCCGGCCGCGGATCACGGCGGTCGCGACCTGTCCGGCGAGCAACTCGTCATACGCCAGGCGTGCCCGCATCCGCTTGTCCGGCACGCCGTTCGCCGGAGCCTGCACGGCGCGCAGGGCCTCCTCGAACGGCGGCCATTTCTGCCGCTTCAGCAGCGCCGGGTCGTGCCATTCCGGCAGCGGCGGCACCAGCGGCAGCGCCCTGGCGAGCCCCTTGCTGATGTGCCACGCCTGCAGCCCCGCCGTCAGCGGCCACACCGGCTCGATCGCCGGCAGCCGATCGGCCTGGTCCATCGGCAGCAGGTGGTCGGGGTGGGGCATGGTCAGGCGATTGTTGAAGTTATCCAGCTTGCCCGACACCAGCAGCTTCGTCCCCGGCGGCAACTGCGCCTCCCGCGTGAAGCGGAAGTACACGAGCTCGGCAACGCCGGTGTCATCCTTGACGACGATCCGCCACGGCTGGCGGGACGTCGCCGGCCGCTCGTGCCGCACTACCTCCACCGCCAGAGTCGCCACCATGCCCGGTTTCGCGTCCTTGATTGTTGGCCGCGCGGTGCGATCCAGGTAGGATTCGGGCATGTGGAACAGCAGGTCGATCACCCGGTCGCCGCCGGCGGCGCGCGCGATCAGGCCGGCTACTTCAGGCCGGATGCCACGCAAACCGGAGAGGGGCGCAAAAAGCGGTGCGAGCGAGTCGGGGTTCACAGGCTGACAGTTCACGGTCTCGCCGCTATATGACAGCGGGCCGATGACTCAACCAGACCATGCTGCGTTGGACACCCGACGCCGACGCCTGTTGTTCCGCGCCACGCACCGCGGAACGTTCGAGAACGACCTGATGATTGGCGGATTTGTGCAGGCGCACCTATCCTCCTTGAGCGAAGCCGACATCGACGCGCTGGAAGCGGTGATGGAAATCCCCGACACGGTGCTGGCCGACTGGCTGACCGGCCGCGCGCCGATTCCGCCCGAGCAGGAGACGGCCATGCTCCGCCGCATGCGAGATTATCTGAAGCGATGACCGATCCGATGAGAATCTGGGGTGCGCCCGAGGGGTGGGACGCCTTTCTGCTGGCGAAGCGCCGCCGCGAACACGCCGGCTGCGTCCTGCACGTCGCCCGTGACGACGCCCGCATGGCCCGCCTGGCCGAGGCGTTGGCCTTTGCCATCCCGGAGGCCGAGGTGCTGCGCTTCCCGGCGTGGGACTGCCTGCCGTACGACCGCGTCTCGCCCAACCCGGCGCTGGTGTCGGAGCGCATCGCCACCCTGGCGCGGCTGCTGGAAAAGCCCACCGGGCCGCGCATCATCCTGACGACAGTGAACGCCCTGGTGCAGCGGGTGCCGCCGCGTGCCGCCTTCGCCGGCGCCAACATGCAACTGGCGGTAAACGGCCAGGTGCAGCCGGAGAAGCTCGCCGCGTTCCTGGAATCCAACGGCTACGGCCGCGCCAACACGGTGATAGAGCCGGGCGAGTATGCCATGCGCGGCGGCATCATCGACATCTGGGCGGCCGGGGAGCCTGATCCGGTCCGGCTCGACCTGTTCGGCGATACCATCGAATCGATCCGCGCTTTCGACCCGTCCTCGCAGCGCAGCGCCGGGCGGCTGCAGCGCCTGTCGTTGCGGCCGGTCTCGGAAGTGCCGCTGGACAAGGAGTCGGTCGCCCGCTTCCGCACCGGCTGGCGCGACCTGTTCGGCCAGGAGGCGGCCAACGACCCGATCTACCTGTCGATCTCGGAGGGGCGGCGCCATCCGGGGATGGAGCACTGGGTGCCGCTGTTCCATCCGACCATGGAGAACCTGCTGGATTACCTGCCGGACGCCTCGGTCAGCCTCGATCACCAGGCGGACGAGGTGCTGGAGGCGCGGCTGGAGATGGTGGCAGATCACTTCCAGGCACGGAAGGCGCTGCCGCGCGACGGCGAGGTGCCGTACCGGCCGTTGCCGCCGTCCATGCTGTACCTGGACCGCGAGGGCTGGGCCGAAATGCTGTCCTTCGGCCCGCTGATGGCCTTCACCCCGTTCGGCATGCCGGATGGCGCCGAGGGGATCAACGGCGGCGGGCGGCCCGGGCCGATTTTCGCCCAGTCCGCCGCCGGCCCGGGCACCACCGTGTTCGACCAGTTGCGCGGCCAAGCGGAGCGCTGGACCACCGAGGGGCGGCGCATCGTCATCGCCGCCTGGACTCGCGGTTCGCGCGAGCGGCTGACCAACCTGTTGCGCGAGAACGGCTTCAAGGACGTGGCGCAGGAAGACGACTACGCCGCGATCCGCCGCAAGCCCGCCGGCTCGATGTCGCTGGTGGTGCTTGGGCTGGAGCGCGGCTTCGTGGCCGAGCGCCTGGCCGTGGTGGGCGAGCAGGACCTGCTGGGCGAGCGCATCTCCCGCCCGCCGCGCCGGCGCAAGCGGGCGGATCAGTTCATCGCCGAGGCGACGGAAATCGCCGAGGGCGACCTGGTGGTGCACCAGGACTACGGCATCGGCCGCTACGACGGGCTGGCCACGCTGGCCGTCAGCAACGCGCCGCACGATTGCCTGCGGCTGATCTACGACGGCGGGGAAAAACTGTTCCTGCCGGTCGAGAACATCGAGCTGCTGTCGCGCTATGGCAGCGAGCACCAAGGCGTGGCGCTGGACAAGCTGGGCGGTGCCGGCTGGCAGACCCGCAAGGCGCGGATGAAGCAGCGCATCCGCGACATGGCGAGCGAGCTGATCCGCACCGCCGCCGCCCGCAAGATCCGCGACGCCGAGATGATGGCGCCGCCGGAGGGCGCCTGGGACGAATTCTGCGCCCGCTTCCCGTTCGCGGAGACAGAAGACCAGTCCCGCGCGATCGCCGACGTGCTGGAAGATCTCGCCTCCGGCAAGCCGATGGACCGCCTGATCTGCGGCGACGTCGGCTTCGGCAAGACCGAGGTGGCGCTGCGGGCCGCCTTCATCGCGGCGATGGCCGGATCGCAGGTCGCGGTGGTGGTGCCGACGACGCTGCTCGCCCGGCAGCATTACCGCGTGTTCTCGGCCCGCTTCGCCGGGCTGCCGGTGAAGGTGGCGCAGCTGTCGCGCATGGTGACGGCGAAGGAAGCCAACGAGGTGCGGCGCGGCCTGGCCAATGGCGACATCAACATAGTCGTCGGCACCCATGCGCTGCTGGCGAAGGGGGTGCAGTTCTCCGACCTCGGGCTGCTGATCGTCGACGAGGAGCAGCATTTCGGCGTCGCGCATAAGGAACGGCTGAAGGCGATGAAGGCCGACGTGCACGTGCTGACGCTGACCGCGACGCCGATCCCGCGCACCTTGCAGCTGGCCTTGACCGGGGTGCGGGAGATGTCGGTGATCGCCACCCCGCCGGTCGATCGCCTGGCGGTGCGCACCTTCATCATGCCGTTCGACGCCGTGGTGATCCGCGAGGCCCTGCAGCGCGAGCGCTTCCGCGGCGGCCAGGTGTTCTGCGTCGTTCCCCGCATCGAGGACCTTCCCCGCATGGCCGAGCGGCTGAAGGAGATCGTGCCGGAGGCGAAGACGGTACAGGCACACGGGCGGCTGGCGCCGACGGAGCTGGAACGGGTGATGACCGAGTTCAGCGACGGCAAGTACGACATCCTGCTGTCCACCAACATCGTCGAAAGCGGCCTCGACATGCCGGCGGTGAACACGCTGGTGATCCATCGCGCCGACATGTTCGGCCTGGGGCAGCTGTACCAGTTGCGCGGGCGCGTCGGGCGCGGCAAGCAGCGCGGCTACGCCTACCTGACCTGGCCGGCGAGCCATCGCCTGTCCGTCGCGGCGGAGAAGCGGCTGACAGTGATGCAGACCCTGGACACGCTGGGCGCCGGGTTCACCCTGGCCTCGCACGACCTGGACATCCGCGGCGCCGGCAACCTGCTGGGCGACGAGCAGTCCGGCCATATCCGGGAAGTCGGCATCGAGCTGTACCAGCAGATGCTGGAGGACGCAGTGGCCGATATCCGCGCCGGCGAGGGCAAGCGGGCCGGGCAGGAGCGCGACTGGACGCCGAATATCTCGCTCGGCCTGCCGGTGCTAATCCCGGAGGACTATGTGCGCGACCTGCCGGTGCGGCTGGGGCTGTACCGGCGCATCGGCGCGCTGGCCTCGGACGCCGAGACCGACGCGATGGCGGCGGAACTGGTCGATCGCTTCGGCAAGCTGCCGGAGGAGGTGGAGAACCTGCTGGGCGTCGTCGCGCTGAAGCGCGCTTGCCGGGAGACGGGGGTGGAGAAGCTGGAGGCCGGGCCGAAGGGCATGGTGATCAGCTTCCGCGGCAATGCGTTCTCCAACCCGGCGGGGCTGGTGCGCTGGCTGTCCAGCAAGGGGGGCATGGTACGGCTGCGGCCGGACCACAAGCTGGCGATCTCGCGCGACATGGACGTGGTGACGCGGCTGAAGTTCGCCCGCGACACGCTGAAGTCGCTGGACCAGATCGTGCGGCAGGCGAAGGCGGCGTGAGAGTTGAGCCGGGGCAATCGGCATTGCAGTTCGCCGGCACCACCGATGTGCGCTTGTCTCCTATGAAGATGCGGACGCGCAGGCGCCGATGGGCACGCGGAGCGAGGTCGTCGCTCTATCGTCATGGCCGGGCGTGTTCCGGCCATCCGCGCTTCGACGGCGGGGGGTGGATGGCCGGGACACGCCCGGCCATGACGGAGGGGCAACGGACCTCTCGCCCATTTCCCCTATCGCGGTGCCGGCGCCGTCGGCTGGCTAACTCTGTTCGCAACCGACGTCGGTCTGACCCCTGGCATGGTGTTGAGGCAATAAGAAACGTCCGCATATGGCATGTATGTGTGGCCACTGGAGGTGGGACATGCTGAGGAACTCGACGCTCAACCTGCCGGACGATCTTGTGGCGCGAGCCAAGTCGTATGCCGCCGCCCATGGAACGACAATGACGGCGATCGTCCGGGAGCACCTGGAGGCCATAACCGCGGATGGCGCCGACCCGATCACGGATGATCCGTTGCTGGCGTACTCACAGGGACGCCTGGCCAGGAACGAGGCCATCCGGCTTCTCGGGCTGCGCGACTATGCCGCGTTGCTCGTCGCGCTCGGGGACGCCGATTTGCCGATGCCTCTGCCGCCACCCCATGAGATCGAGAATCAGGCCGTAACCTTCGCCAAACTCTGGAAGCAGTCGTGAGGCGATACACCGTCGTCATTCCCGGCGCGGGGCCATTCAACACGGCCAGGCCGGATCGGCGCCCTGCCGACATGCGCGTGTTCACGGACCTTCCGGACGGCATCGACGATCCGGCGGTCATCGGTAGCACCTGGCAGCCGTCGTCCAGGCCGTAGCCCTCACGCTCCCGGCGCACTCGGCCTGCCCGGGCTCACCCGCCCGCGGCGGCAAACAAGCGCAAGGTCCTGCTGTGCGCGATGCCGTTGACCATCCGTCTGATTTCCAGCCGCGGGGTGCCGAAGTTGAACAGCAGGCAGAGCGGCAATCCGGTCGCCTTCAGGAAATGGGTGGCCCGCGCCACGTGGCCGGGTGCCAGCGCCTCGGTTGCCTGCACGCTGATCATCGCCGCATTCTCGACCAGCAGATCGGCCGTATAGCTGCCGACGTCGACGCCGTCATACTGCACCGTGACGGGATGCTGCTGGCTGACGTGCAGCCCGGCCTTGCGCAGCTCGTGGGCCAGCGCATTCCGGTACACCGCCTCGACGAAGCCGGGTCCGAGCGTGTTCGAGACGACATGGGCGCGCTCGACGATAAGCTCGGACATGTCATTGAGCATTTTGCTGGTTGCAGGCATCCGCGTTTCCCCATGCCCTCTCATGCTGTGCCCGGCACCGCCAGGGGATGATCCGTGACCTTCAGGCGACTGGCGACAGCGGCGCCACCCGGATCGGCTCGAACGGCGGCGGGAACAGGTCCTGGCTGGCCGGCTCCCGGATCATGTAGCCGCGGCCCCAGATCGTGCCGATGATGCCGTCGGCCCCGGCGCGGGCGAGCTTTTTTCGCAGCTTGCATACGAAAACGTCGATGATCTTAACCTCTGGTTCATCCATCCCGCCGTAGAGATGGTTCAGGAAGGCCTCCTTCGTCAGGACCATGCCCTTGCGCAGAACCAGCAGTTCCAGGATCGAATATTCCTTGCCGGTCAGGTGCACCTCGCGCCCGTCGACCATCACTTCCCGGCTGTCCAGGTTCAGCTCCAGCCGCCCGAGGCGGACGGTGGGCTGGCTGAACCCCTTGCTGCGCCGGACGATCGCCTGCATCCGGGCCAGCAGTTCGGCCTTGTCATACGGCTTGATGATGAAGTCGTCGGCACCGAGGCTGAGCGCCTTGACCCGCGCCTGCGGCATGGTCATGCCGGACAGCACCAGCACCGGCGTGTCGTTGCGGGAAATCCGCATCCGCCGCACCACCTCGAATCCTTCGATATCCGGCAAGGCAAGATCCAGGAGAACAATATCATATTCATAGTGACGAAGCAGTTCGAGCGCGTCTTCGCCGCCATCGGTCTGGTCGACCACCGCGCCGGCGGCTTTCAGCATCAATGTGATGCCGCGCGCAGCGACCGCATCATCTTCAACGAGCAGGACCCGCATCCAGCTCCTCCTTAATAAATAATGAATGAATGAATACCACTATAGCGTGTGATTTGCTACAAAAAATTCAACGACCTGGCGCAATTTCATTGAAATACCACCGTATTCTCAAAAATCAGTGAGTCCAAAAAACGAACGCATCAAAATATAAACGGAGCCGTCTCATTGATATACACCAGTCTCGAAGATCGCGTCATTGCTGCCCGGGCACGCCTGCGCCGCCTGCAAACCGCCAGCGTCGGCGGCACCGTGACCAACCTGCTCGGCCTGCGGGTGGACATCGAAGGCCTCAATGGCGTCGCCGCCGTCGGTGACCGGCTGGACCTGCGCGGGCGCGACAGCCGCGCCATCCCGGCCGAGGTCATCGGCTTCAACGACGGCGCCTTGCAGGCCATGGCGTTTGGCTCCCTGGACGGGCTGACCCATGGTGCCGAGGCGGTGCTGGTCAACCCCTACGCCAACATGCTGGATGTCGCGCCATCCTGGCTTGGCCGGGTGATCGATCCCCTAGGCGCGCCGCTCGATCGCCTGGGGCCGCTGCTGGGCGGGCCGGAGCCTCGGGCAACCCGCGTGCCCGCGCCCGAGGCCACGGCCCGCGCGCGCCTGGGACCGCGCATCGACCTGGGGGTGCGGGCGCTGAACTGCTTCGCCACCTGCCGGCAGGGGCAGCGGCTGGGCCTGTTCTCGGGTTCGGGCGTCGGCAAGTCCACCCTGCTGGCGATGCTGACCCGCGGCACCGCCTGCGACGTCGTGGTCCTCGCCCTCGTCGGCGAGCGTGGCCGCGAGGTGCGGGAATTCATCGAGGACGACCTGGGCGCGGACGGCCTGGCGCGTGCGGTGGTGGTCGTCGCCACCTCCGACTCGCCGCCGCTGATGCGCCGCCAGTGCGCCTATACGGCCATGACGGTTGCTGAATACTTCCGCGACCAGGGCAGGTCGGTGCTGCTGCTGATGGACAGCGTCACCCGGTTCTGCCTGGCGCTGCGCGAAATCGGCCTCTCGCTCGGCGAGCCGCCCGCCACCCGCGGCTACCCGCCCGGCGTGTTCGCCGAACTGCCGCGGTTGCTGGAACGCGCCGGCCCCGGCGTGCAGCAGCCGGACGGCAGCGCCGGCCACATCACCGGCCTGTTCACCGTCCTGGTCGAGGGCGACGACCACAACGAGCCGGTGGCCGACGCCGTGCGCGGCATCCTGGACGGCCACATCGTCATGGACCGCAAGATCGCCGAAGGCGGGCGCTACCCGGCGATCGACGTGCTGCGATCATTGTCGCGCACCGCCGCGACCGTGCTGGACGGCGAGCAGGCCGGCCTGGTCCGCCGCGCGCGGGCGGTCCTGTCGCTGCACGCCGACATGGTGGACATGGTGCGGCTGGGCGCCTACCGGGCGGGCACCGACGCCGCGGTTGACGAAGCCCTGCGGCTGACCCCGCTGATCGAGGACGTCCTGCGGCAAGGACGCGACGAAACCACCGGCTTCCATGAATCGTTCCTGCGCCTGGAACAGGCGATGCGGGGCTGAGCGATGGCACGCGATCCGCTGAAGGTTCTCTCCGTGGTCCGCCAGCGCGCGGTCGATCAGCGGCGCCAGGCTCTGGCCGCCTGTCTGGCGGCGGAAGCGGCGGCCGGGGACCGGATCCGGCGGCTGGAGGAGGCCGTGCGGCTCGACCAGGCCCGCGCCGACGCCGCACCGGACCCGCTGCTGTTCCATGACATCTTCCTCGCCACGCGCCGCCACTGGCGCACCGAGCAACAGGTTTCCCGGGTCGCGCTGGCCGAGGCCGGGCACCAGGCGGAGGACGCGCGCGCCGCCCTGGCGGCCGCCCGGCTGGCGGCGGAAGCGGTGGACCGCCTGATCGCCGAACGCGCCGCCGCCGCGCAGGCCGAAGCCGATCGGCGGGCGCAACACGTATTGGACGACATTGCCCGTGGGCTCAGGAAATAGTGTGGCATCACGAGAAGTTGCCGCTCCGAAGGCCGCATTCGGGGGATCACCCTATTACATCTGCGGGTATGAACATGATGACCATGCCCAGCCATTCTTCGCCAACGCAGATCAGCAGCATGCCGACCGTTCTTGTTGTCGAGGACGAAGTCATGGTGCGCATGCCGATCGCGGAATACCTGCGGGATTGCGGGTACAACGTGGTCGAGGCGTGCGACGCGGACGAGGCGATCGCCGCGGTGGCCGAGGGCGGGGCGGTCAGTCTGGTGTTCAGCGACGTCCGCATGCCGGGGCAGATGGACGGCTTCGGCCTCGCCCAGTGGTTCAAGACCCATCATCCGGACGTGCCGGTGCTGCTGACCTCAGGGTACAACGCCTCGCGCGGGACCGCGCGCGACATGCCGGGCGTCAGGCTGATCGAAAAGCCCTACTCGCAGCTCCAGGTTGCCCGCCGGATCGCCGCCCTGCTGGAGCGGTAGCGTCCGGCGCCAAACGGGGCGGCGCCAAAGGGACTCTCACTGCCACGATTTAAACACTTGGATCGGCTCTGACGTTGTGGCAACAAAGCGTGCGATCACCGCACGCTTCCTGGTCATCTGCGCCCGAATCAGTCCTGATGAAGTCCGTCCTCAGCCGGCTTGCCGGCCCGCTCAACCTGCGCCCCAGGCCGATGGTTGCCGCCATCAGCCTGATTTTGCTGCTGTCCGTTCTGGCCGCGGTGCTGTTCGTCGCCCTGCGGTCGCCGATGAAGGACGACATCGCCTGGCTGCTGTACGTGGCGCGGCGCTGGATGGTCGGGCGGGAGCTTTATGTCGACGTGGTGGAGGTGAATCCGCCGATGATCGTCTGGGTCTCGGCGGTGCCGCTGGAAATCGCGCGATGGCTGGACGTCAGCCCGCACTTCGTCGTCATGCCGCTTTTTGTCGCCATCATGCTGGGCTGCGCCTGGTGGACCGCCAGCCTGCTGCGGACCGGCGAGGGGATCTTTGCCGACAGGCTGCCGGTGTTCGCCGTCATCGGCTCGGTCCTGCTGGTGCTGCCCGCGGCGGACCTGGGCCAGCGGGAGAATTTGCTGGTCGCCGCCTTCCTGCCGTACCTGGCGATCTTCGCCCGGTCGCTGGATGGCCGCCGCGCCACCGTGGCGGCCGCCATTGTCGCCGGGGGCCTGGCTGCCCTGGGATGCGGGTTGAAGCCGCTCTACGCCGGCGTGTTCGTGGTGCTGGAAGGCTTGGCCCTGACCCGCGGCCTGCGCCCGTGGCGGGCCATGCCGTTCGCTGCCGGCACCACGCTCGTCGCCTATGTCGGGGCGATTGCGCTGTTCTTCCCGGCCTATCTGCATCGTGCCGTGCCGATGGCGATTGCCCTGTACGGGGGGACCGACACGCCGTTCCTGGGGCTGCTGCCCGACTATGCCCTGCTGATGTCCGGTGAGGCCGTGGCGGCGACGCTGCTCTGGCTGCGCCGGCGTAGCCGGGTTGATTACAGCCTGTTGTTGACCCTGGTGGCGTTCGCCGTGACCAGCACGGTGATCTGTTTCATCGACGGCAAGAACTGGTACTACCATCGCATTCCGGCCACCGTCGTCACGGTGCTGGCCCTGGCGCTGTGGGGTGCGACCGAGCTGCGCCAGCGGCGGCATTGGCTGATGCGCCTGCCGCTGGCGGCCGCCTGTTGTTCGGTCCTGGTGTTCTTTGGGACAGCGGTCCAGGAACTGGAGCCCGAGGCCGTCGATGCCATGGCGCTGCAGCAGACCACGGTCTATCGCCTGGAGCAGATCATCCAGGCCGAGCATGCCCGGTCCTATGTCGCGTTTTCGGAATGGCTCGCCCTGGGCTTTCCGGTGGTCAACAACACCGGCGTGACCTGGGCGTCGCGCTTCGACTCGATGTGGGCGCTGGAGGGTGAGATCTGGCGCGCCGGCTTCGATCCGGCGGCGCGGCGGGAATGGCCGATCGCGCACTGGGTGGCGCATGATTTCATTGCCGGCTGTCCGGATATCGCGGTGGTGGATACCCGTGCGAAGACGAACTACATCCGGGTGCTCGGCGCCGCTGACCGGGCGTTCGCGCGCGTCTGGACGCGCTACCAGCCGATTGCCGCGTTCGACGGGCTGGTTGTGTACAAGCGCGGGCGGGCGGGCTGCGTGGATGTGTGGGTCGCGGCGGGGGCCAAGCCCTGGATTGAGGTCCGGTAGCGGCTGGGTCGTCCACTCGCAGCGGGCGAGCCGTCCACTCGCAGCGGCGGCCCGCCGCTCTCTCACCGTCATGGCCGGGCGTGTCCCGGCCATCCACCCCCACCGTCGAAGCGCGGATGGCCGGGACACGCCCGGCCATGACGATGGGGAGACGACAAAGCGACGCCCCCGGCAGTCAGGCCGCCACGAGTTGCGGGGCCAGGGCCTGCTCGCCATCCAGCGTGGCGGCGACTGCATGCACGACCGCGGCGATACGCACGGCCGCCTGCACCTGCTCGGCGGTCAGCCCGTGCTGGCGAACCACCTGCTCATGGCTCTTCATGCACATGCCGCAGCCGTTGATGGCGGAGACGGCGAGCGACCACAGCTCGAACGCCCCCTTGTCCACGCCCGGCCTGGCCATCACGTTCATCCGCAGCTTCGCCGGCAGCGTCGGGTAGTCGCCGCCCACCAGGTGCGTGAAGCGGTAATAGACATTGTTCATCGCCATGATTGACGCGGCGGCCTTGGCGGCATTCAGCGCCTCGGGCGACAGGTGGGGGGCGAATTCGGCGACGATCGCCTCGGTCACCAGCGCGTTGCGCGACGCCAGGGCCGAGGCGACGAACGTGCCGGCCCGCACCTCGTCCGGCAACGCCGGTTCGGCGGCCAGGGAGCCGAGGTTCAGGCGAAGGTCCTTCGCGTAGTCGGGAAGGGCGGCTTTCAGGGATTCCAGGGACATGGGCGCTCCTTGCGCGGCGTCAAAAGAAAGCGCCCGGGACAAAGCCCGGGCGAAAGTACTCGTAGTGGAGGTGTGCAGAGACAAGAGTCAACGATCAGGCGGCCGGGCGCAGCACCTCCTCGCCCTTCTTCCAGTTGCAGGGGCAGAGTTCGTCGGTCTGCAGCGCATCGAGCACGCGCAGGACCTCCGCCGGATTGCGGCCGACCGAGAGGTCGTTCACCGCGGCGTAGCGGACGACGTTGTTGGGGTCGACCAGGAAGGTCGCGCGCAGGGCCACGCCCTCATTCTTGTCGAGCACGCCGGTCGCGGCCGCCAGTTCCCGCTTGATGTCGGCCAGCATCGGGATCGGCAGGGTGCGCAGGTCCTGATGGTGCAGGCGCCAGTTCAGGTGGACGAACTCGCTGTCGATCGAGACGCCATAAACCACCGTGTCGCGGTCGGCGAAGTCGCCGGCCATCTTGCCGAAGGCGACGATTTCGGTCGGGCAGACGAAGGTGAAGTCCTTCGGCCAGAAGAATACCAGCTTCCACTTGCCTTCGTCGCTGGTCGAAGTGATTTCGGTGAAGGCGGTGTCGAGCTTCAGCCCCGCCGGGCCGCCCTTGACGGCCTTCAGGGCAAAAGCGGGAAAGGTGTCGCCTACAGTCAGCATCGAGATTCGCTCCATAAAGTCTTGGCATAACAGCGTGTTTGCCGTTGCCGCCAACGTAGTGACAGGTGTAGCTCCTGGCAAATGAATGATATTGAACTGTTCGATCGATAAAACCGATGACCTTGCTTCCCAGTCCGCAACAGCTTCGCTATCTGATCGCCCTGGCCGAAAGCCGCCACTTCGGCCGCGCCGCGCAGGCCTGTTCGGTGACGCAATCCACCCTCTCGGCCGGACTGCTGGCG
This sequence comes from Rhodopila globiformis, assembly GCF_002937115.1. Lineage (GTDB taxonomy): Bacteria > Pseudomonadota > Alphaproteobacteria > Acetobacterales > Acetobacteraceae > Rhodopila > Rhodopila globiformis. Next base: position 29,293 of record NZ_NHRY01000212.1, read on the forward strand.
CTGGAGCGCCAACTGGACACCAGCATCCTGGACCGTGACGCCGGCCGCCACGTGGTGTTCACGCCGCTGGGCCTGGAACTGGTGGAGCGTGCCCGCACCGCCCTGTCGGCGCTGGAAGCGGTGTCGGAGGCCGTGCTGGCGGCGCGGGAGCCGATGGGCGGCCCGCTGCGCATGGGGGTCATCCCGACCATCGGGCCGTTCCTGCTGCCGCGGCTGATGCCGGCCCTGCGTCGCGCCTTTCCCCGCCTGAAGCTCTACCTGCGCGAGGACACCACCGCCAACCTGGCCGCCCGGCTGAATGCCAACCGGCTGGACCTGCTGCTGCTGGCGGTGCCGTGCGAGTGCCCTGGGGCCGAGGCGATGCCGGTGGCGCGGGACGCCTTCGTGGTGGCCCTGCCGCCCGATCACCGCCTGGCCGGCGAGGAACAGATCTCCCCGGCGGCGCTGAGCACGGAACGCCTGCTGCTGCTGGAGGACGGCCACTGCCTGCGCGACCAGGCGCTGGCGGTATGCGGCCTGCTGGCCGGGGACGGCACCGGCGAGCAGGACGGGTTCGCCGCCACCAGCCTGCACACGCTGGTGCAGATGGTGGCGAACGGCCTGGGCATCACCCTGCTGCCGCGTTTGGCGGTTGCCGCCGGGATCGTCGAGGGCACCGGCCTGGTGCTGCGGCCGCTGGCCGGTGCGGGCGCGTGGCGCACGCTGGGCCTGGTCTGGCGGCAGAATGCGCCGCGGGCGTCCGATTACCGCGCGCTGGGCGCGCACCTGGTCGATACCTGCCGGGAAGCGTTGCAATAGTTGCGGCCTCACGCAGGAACGATTTGCCTGTCCGGCCGGGATCGGGCGAAGTCCCTTGCCGACGTCAGCCAGGGGAGATGGGATGACGGGTTTGAGACTGACCGTTTCAGTGCTTGTCCTGCTGGCCGCGACCCCGGCCCTGGCGCAGAAGATCGCGCCGACGCGATCGTACGGGCAGGACCCGGCGCAGGAGACGTATGAGACGCCAGGCTACCGGCCGGCGCCGCCACCTCCGGTGGACAAGAACTACGGCCTGCCGACCTTTGGCATGAAGGGTACGGAGTTGCCGGAGCAGCGTACCCAGACGCCAAAGGTGAAGCCCCAGGAGCCGACGGACCCCTACAGCACGACACCGCCGGATTACACGCTGAAGACGCCCCAGCCGGATCAGCCGGATACGCCGAATTTCTTCGGCGACGCGCCGCCGGATTTCACCTTGTCCCCGCCGCCGGCGCCGCGGGATGATGCGGCCGGCGCCACGCGGACGGCACCCACGGCATACGGGAACGGTGGGGCGACGGGCTACAGCACCGGGCCCGCGTACACCACCCGCTCCCAGGGGGACAGCGACGGCTATTCCACGGGCGGCACGGCGTCCTCGACGACGGAAACGCCGCTGTACACGACGTCGGATGGCACGACGACCGGCGGCGACGCGGCCACGCCGGACGATACCAGGTAGCGCCGGCCGGCGCCGCTGGCGCCTGTCGGATCAAGGGTGGAACACCGGAAACACCGCTCAGGAGCGGCGCCTCAACGGCTGGCGGTCGCCCTTCTGGATGGCATCGACGAAGAGCGGTTCCCAGGTCCGGATGTGCTCCTTGATCGATTTACGAAGGAGTTGGCCAACCGGCGCGCCGGCACCGCGATGGCGGAAAATGGAAGGGGTCCGTTGCCCTTCCGATAGGGGTCGGGCGTGTCCCCATACGTACCAGGATAGGGCGTCCGGCGGAGCAAGGGCTTCTCCCTCACCGTCACGGCCGGGCGTGTCCCTACAGGATGCACAGATCCTGGAAACGGTCCGCCGCGGCTGCGACCCATGCCGTCATGGCCGGTGCGGGTTTCACCGGCGGCAATCAAGCGAACACGGAGTTCCAC
>NZ_NHRY01000213.1 GCF_002937115.1 Rhodopila globiformis
GTTGTTCGCAGCGGTCACGCCAACGGACCCCGGACGGCCCGGCAAATGGTCCTTGATCCGCTCCCACTGGTCGTCGCGCAAAGCATGTCGATGCATCGGTCAGCCTCTCCAAAGCTGACTGCCTATGCATCGAAGAACCGGGGCTGCTGGAATCGGGAAGCCGCTTGTTGATCAACGATTCCGCCGCACTGTTGCAGCCCAGACTCACTCGGCTGGCTCCAATTGACGACACGCCCTAGTCGAACCAGTCGGCGAAGGCGGTGACGTCGGGCGGGGCCGGAGCGTCCACCGCCCCGCCGCGGAACCGCGCCAGGTTATGGGTGAACGCGCCGGAGCCGACGATCAGCACACCCTGCTGCCGCAGCGGCGCCAGCGCCTTGCCGACGGTCAGGTGGTGCCGCGGGCCGAGATGCGGCTGGATGCTGAGCTGGAAGGTCGGGATGTTGGCCTCAGGATACATCAGCAGCAGCGGCACCCAGGCGCCGTGGTCGAGGCCCTGCGCCGGGTCCTGACCGGTCGGCAGGCCGGCCTTGTCCAGCAGGTCGGCTGCCGCGGCGGCGACGTCCGGCGCGCCGGGCGGCTCGTAGCGCAGCTGGTACAGCTCCCGCGGGAAGCCGTAGAAGTCGTGGATGGTGGTGTTGCGCGCGATGGTGCTGACCGTAGGCGCCGGCGTTTCCCAGTGAGCCGAGGCGACCAGGATGGCGCTGGGACGGCCGAGGTCCTGGCCCAGGCCGCGCAGGAAATCACGCGCCGGGGCGTCGACCAGGGGCAGGGTGGGGGCGCCGTGGCTGAGGAAGATGGCTGGAAGCATGGAAGCAACGATCCAAAGTGGTGACATCAATCGTGCAAGCGGCGCATTCTTCCCGGCCTCAACCATCCGGGATCAGGTCGATCTCGATGTGCACCTTCCGAGCGGCGAGTTCCGGGCGGAGGGCACGACCCTCGCTGCGGGTCAGCCGCACGATGCCCGCCGTGCTCAGCCGGCGCAGTGTCCGCTGCACGTTCTGCGGCGCCCGGTTCGCCATTGTCGCCAGTTCGCTGACCGATTGCGGCTGACGGGTGGCGATCAGGCGCAGAAGGTCGCGATTCCTGGCTGAGAGCAGCTTGACGCCTGCTTCAAGCGATCGGAACCGCACGGCGTCGGGCGTGCCGCTCCCGTTCGTCCTTTCGATCCACACCTTTGGCTCCTGCGGATCGACCTTGCGGTCACCGCGCGCGACGGCGAGCGTATAGGCGCTGAATTCGTCAAATGTGCCAATCCTGTGGGTCATAGGATACCCCGCTGTTGCAATATCCGCCGGACCTCGGCGTAGAAATCCTCGAGCAACGCGGCCGGACCGCGAAAGGTGTAACGCCTGGCTTTCCTGCCGTCGTGCACATGGCGATGGTCGTGTTCGGCTCCGCGCCCGATTCCGTGGGCATTGTCGATGCCATAGAGACGGCGGCCCGTCGGGTCGTGCAGCGTCAGACTGTATTTGATCCCGTGCGGTCGGGCTTGTGTGGCCGCGATACGCCTTGCCTCGATCTTGACCACGTAGCCTGTGCCGAACTGGAATTCGGCGCCGTCGAGACTCAGCAGGAATTCGAGTTCGTGATCAGTACCCGGCATTGATAAAACATCCTATCAGGATGTGATGCCGAACGCGAGCATTCCGTGCCTCTCTCGGAACCTGGCTTCGAGTACGTCGCAATCGTATTGCCTGCCCCGCCCGCCTTAACCCTTCGTCAACCTTTTCCCGGCATCCTGCGGCGCCATGTCCGACGCGCCCCCGATCATCATCGTCGCCGAACCCGACCCGATCCTGAGCAACGTGCTGCGGGTGCAGTTCAGCGAGCAGGATTTCGCCGTCCTGATGGCCACCAACGCCCGGGACGCGGAGGACTATGCCGCGCAGGCCGTCGCCCATCTCGTCGTGCTGGATGTGGGCCTCCTGCGGGTCGCCGGATACGAGGCCTGTGCCCGCATCCGCCATCGCGACGGCTACGGCAGCCGGCCGATCGTCCTGACCAGTGGCACGATTTCCGAGCGGACGCAGGCGGCGGCCGAGACGGCGGGGGCCACCGCGCTGCTGGCCAAGCCCTACTCGGTCAGCGACCTGTTCGCTGCCATCACGCCGTATGTTCCCCTGGGCGACCCGCTGCTGACGCATCGCCCCAGGCGGGCCGGAGTTGCCCAGGAATGGACCGCGGGGCCATTGCCGGCGCCCCGGGCCGGCTGCGACTCGGCGCTGACGCGCAATGGGCTGCTGCTGCCGATCGTACGCAGCGCAGGGGCAGGGGTTCCGCTGCTCCGGCTGAAACGAAAAACTTGACTTTGATGCATAATACGTCAGTTTCCGGTCCATAAACGGATTACTGATATCTCATACATGACATCCGCCCCATGATCACGGCCGGCCAGGTACGGGCCGCAAGAGCCCTGCTCGGGCTGGACCAGCGCCAGCTTGCCGAATTGTCCGGGCTGTCCCTGCCCACCATCCAGCGGATGGAGGCCAGCGACGGCGTCATCCGCGGCAACGTCGATTCCCTGATGAAGCTCGTCAACGCCCTGACCGCCGCCGGTGTCGAACTCATCGGTGACGGCATCGCCTCCGGCCGCGGCGTCCGGCTCGCCATCAGGGCGTCCGAGCCATGATGCCGGTGGCCCTGACCGTGCCGGGCCTGCTGGTCCTGGCGCTGGTCGGCGCGGCCGCGGCGCGCCTGGCCGTCACGCGGATCGTTGTCTACGGCGGCAGCCTGGTGTTCTGCGCCGGATTGCTGGCCGCCGGCGTCAACGCCCTGACCGCGCCCGTCGCGCACCTGGTGCTGCCCATCGGCCTCCCCTGGATCGGCCTACAGTTGCGTGTCGATGCGCTGGCCGGGTTCTTCCTGGCCCTGATCGGACTGGGCGGCGCGGGCGCCAGCCTGTTCGCCCTCGGCTACGCGCGGCACGAGCACCACCCCGAGCGGGTGCTGCCGTTCTATCCCGCCTTCCTCGCCGGCATGGCGCTGGTGGTGATCGCCGACGACGCGTTCAGCTTCCTGTTCGCCTGGGAGCTGATGTCGCTGACCTCCTGGGCGCTGGTGCTGGCGCATCACAAGGAGGCGGGCAACACCGGGGCCGGGTTCGTCTACCTGATCATGGCGACGTTCAGCGGCATGGCGCTGCTGCTGGCGTTCGGCCTGTTGGCGGGACCGCAGGGTGCGTACGCCTTCGACGCCATGCGCGCGCACCCGCCGACCACCGCCATCGCTGCAACCGTGCTGGTCGTAACGCTCATCGGCGCCGGATCGAAGGCCGGCCTGGTGCCGCTGCATGTCTGGCTGCCGCAGGCGCATCCCGCCGCGCCCAGCCACGTCTCGGCGCTGATGAGCGGCGTGATGACCAAGGTCGCCATCTACGGCTTCATCCGCATCGTCTTCGACCTGCTCGGGCCGACCGAGTGGTGGTCCGGGACCGTGGTGCTGGCGCTGGGCGGCGCCACCGCCGTGCTCGGCGTGCTGCATGCGGTGATGGAGCGCGACCTGAAGCGGCTGCTGGCCTACTCGACGGTGGAGAACATCGGCATCGTCTTCATCGGCCTGGGCCTCGCCCTGGCGTTCCGCGCCAACGGCTTCACCGCCGGCGCCGCCCTGGCGCTGACCGCGGCGCTGTTCCATGCACTGAACCATACGCTGTTCAAAAGCCTGCTGTTCTTCGGCGCCGGCGCGGTGCTGGACGCCACCGGACAACGCGACATGGAGACGCTGGGCGGCCTGATCCACCGCATGCCGCGCACCGCCGTCGCCGTCCTGGTCGGCTGTGCCGCGATCGCCGCCCTGCCGCCGCTGAACGGCTTTGCCTCGGAGTGGCTGACCTTCCAGGCGGTGCTGCTGCACCCCGACCTGCCGCAATGGGGGCTGAAGCTGATGATCCCGGTGGATGGCGCCGCGCTGGCCCTGGCCGCGGCGCTCGCGGCCAGTTGCTTCGTGCGGGCCTATGGCATCTGCTTCCTCGGCCGCCCGCGCAGCCAGGCCGCGGCGCAGGCGCGGGAGGCGGATTTCTGGTCGGTCGCGGCCATGGCGGGGTTCGCTGGGCTCTGCCTGCTGACCGGCGTCTTCCCGGGAGCGGTGATCGACACGCTCGCCCCGGTGGTGCAGACGCTGACGACGGCGCGGATGCCGGTGCAGCTCAGCAACACCTGGCTGACCATCGCGCCGGTCGCCGCCAGCCGCAGTTCGTATAACGGGCTGCTGGTGTTCGGCTTCATCGCCGTGTCGATGATTCTGACGCTGCTGGCGGTCAGCCGCCTGAGCACCCGTGGCGTGCGCCGCGCGCCGCCCTGGGATTGCGGCTTCCCTGACCCGACGCCGCTGAGCCAGTACTCGGCCGGCAGCTTCGCCCAGCCGATACGGCGGGTGTTCGCCACCGTGCTGTTTCGCGCGAAGGACACCGTGACCATGCCGCCGCCCGGCGACAGCCGGCCCGCCACTATCACGCACCACATCACGGATCCGGTGTGGGACGGGGTCTATGCGCCGCTCGGCCGCGCCGTACTGTGGATCGCCGAGAAGGCCAACGTGCTGCAGTTCCTGACGATCCGGCGCTACCTGGGCTTCGTGTTCGGCGCCCTGGTCGTGCTGCTGATGGCGTTGACGATATGGCAATGATTTATGCGCTGCTCGCGCAGCTTGTGCAGATGACGGTGATCCTGGCCCTGTCGCCGCTGCTGACCGGGCTGGTGCGCAAGGTGAAGGCGCGGCTGCAGCGCCGCCGCGGGGCCTCGCTGATCCAGCCCTACCGCGACCTGCTGCGCCTGTTCGGCAAGGAGACGCTGGTGGCCGAGAACGCCTCCTGGCTGTTCCGCGCCGCGCCGTATTTCATCTTTGCCGCAAGCTGGGTGGCGGCGGCGCTGATCCCGACCTATGCCGCCAACCTGATGTTCAGCTGGTCCGGCGACCTGATCGCCATCACCGCCCTGCTGGGCAGCGCCCGCTTCGCCCTGGCGCTGGCGGGGATGGACATCGGCACCAGTTTCGGCGGCATCGGCTCCTCGCGCGAGATGATGATCTCGTCGCTGGCCGAGCCGGCCATGCTGATGATCGTCTTCACGGTGGCGCTGGTCGCCGGCTCCACCCAGTTGTCCACCATTGCCGAGTTCATGCTGAACGGCACCGTCGGCCTGCGCGTGTCGCTGGCCATGGGCCTGGTCGCGCTGCTGATCGTCGCCATCGCCGAGAACGGCCGCATTCCGGTGGACAATCCGGCGACGCACCTGGAACTGACCATGGTGCACGAGGCGATGGTGCTGGAATATTCCGGCCACCACCTGGCGCTGATCGAGCTGGCGGCGTCGCTGAAGCTGATGCTCTACCTGTCGATGATCGCCTGCGTGTTCTCGCCGATGGGCATGGCGTCCGGTCCGGGCGTGCCGCTGAACGATGCCATCGGCTTCGGCGCCTGGCTGGTCAAGATGACCATCGGCGGCATCGGGCTCGCGGTTGCCGAGACGGCGGTGGCGAAGATGCGCGTGTTCCGGGTGCCCAACTTCCTCGGCGCGGCCCTGATGCTGGGCCTGCTGGGCGTGCTGCTGCTGTTCGTCTCCAGGGGGATGTGATGCCGTTCATTTCGCCGCACGGCCTGTCCTTCGACATCGCCCATTCGCTGGCCGGGCTGCTGGTGCTGGTCAGCTTCATGATGCTGTACCAGGTGCGGCTGCTCGCGTTGCTGCATGTGCTCGCGCTGCATGCCTTCGTGCTCGCGCTGTCGGTCGCCTGGCAGGCGCATATCCAGGATGCGCCACACCTGTATATCACCGCCGCCATCGCCCTGTTGTTCAAGGCGCTGCTGATCCCCTGGGCGCTGCGCCGCATGGTGTTCCAGATGGGCCTGCACCGCGAGATCGAGACCGTCGGCGGCATCGGACTGACCATGCTCGCCGGCATCGCCCTGGTCGCGCTGTCGCTGGAGGTGATGCTGCCGGTCACCGCCAATGCCGATCCGGTGGCGCGCGAGGACATCGCGCTGGCCTTGTCGGTGGTGCTGATCGGCCTGCTGGTGATGGTCACCCGCCGCAACGCGATCAGCCAGGTGGTCGGCTTCATGTCGCTGGAGAACGGCATCAACCTGGCCGCCACCGGCGCCCGCGGCATGCCGCTGGTGGTGGAGATCAGCGTCGCCTTCTCGATCCTGATCGCCTTCATCGTCGTCGGCATCTTCCTGTTCCGTATCCGGGAGCGGTTCGACACCGTCGACGTCGCCGCGCTCGACCAGTCCCGCGGAGGCGAGGCATGATGCCCGATCCGGTCTCGGCGATCCTGCTGACGCCGCTGTTCGCCGCGGCGATCCTGGCGATCCTGCCGGGCTACCGCATCGGCGCGGTGCTGAACGTGCTGGCCTGCCTGGCGGCGCTGCTGTTCGCGCTGACGCTGCTGTGGATGCGCCCGGTCACCGGCTCCTACCTGCTGGTCGATGACCTGAACATCGTCTTCGTGCTGCTGAACTGCTTCGTCGGACTGACCACCAGCGCCTTCAGCGCCTCCTATATCGGGCACGAGATCCACAGCGGGCGGCTGACGCGGACCAACATCCGTTTCTATCATGCGATGTACCAGGTCATGATGTTCGGCATGAACCTGGCGCTGCTGGCCAACAACATCGGCCTGATGTGGGTGGCCGTCGAGCTTGCCACCCTCACCACGGTCGTGATGGTCGGCCTGTACCGCACCGCCGAGGCGCTGGAAGCAGCCTGGAAATACTTCATCCTGGGCTCGGTCGGCATTGCCCTGGCGCTGTTCGGCACCATCCTGGTCTACCTCGCGGCGCGGCCGGTGGTGGGCGAGGGGCTGGACGCGATGGTGTGGACCTACCTGCTGCGCTCGGCGCCGCAGTTCGACCCGTCGCTGCTGAACATCGCCTTCGTCTTTCTGCTGCTGGGCTACGGCACCAAGGTCGGCCTGGCGCCGCTGCACGCCTGGTTGCCGGACGCGCACGCCGAGGGCCCGACGCCGATTTCCGCCGTGCTGTCGGGGCTGCTGCTGAACGTGGCGCTGTACGCGCTGCTGCGCTTCAAGGTGCTGCTCGCCGCCAATCCGCACGCCATCGCGCCGGGACGGCTGATGATCGCGCTGGGGCTGCTGTCGCTGATCTTCGCGGCGTTCATGCTGTACCGGCGCCGGGACATCAAGCGGCTGTTCGCCTACTCCTCGATCGAGCACATGGGCATCATCGTGTTTGCCTTCGGCATGGGCGGGCCGCTGGGCAATTTCGCCGGGCTGCTACAGATGACGATGCACAGCCTGACCAAGTCGGCGATCTTCTTCTCCGTCGGCCACGTGGCGCAGGTGAAGGGCACGCAGAAGATCGCCGAGATGGGCGGGCTGACCGAGAGCCACCCGATCCTTGGGTGGGGCCTGGTGGCGGGCGTCGCCGCCATCGTCGGGCTGCCGCCGTTCGGGGTGTTCACCAGTGAGTTCCTGGTGGTGTCGTCCACCTTCGCGCGTGAGCCGGTGCTGGCGCTGCTGCTGGTGTTTGGCCTGCTGCTGGCGTTCGGCGCGCTGCTGCTGCGGCTGGGCAGCATCGCGTTCGGTCCGGTGAAGGGGCCGGTGGGGCGGCTGCATGCCTCCTACGTGCCGATGTTCGCGCACCTGTCGCTGGTGCTGCTGGCCGGGATCTGGTTGCCGCCGCCGCTGGTGGCCTGGTTCCAGAACGTTGCAGGGCTGCTGCGATGAGCCTGCTGACCGATCTGATTGCCGGGCGCGAGCAGGTCATCGACCACCGCCCCTGGCCGCGCGTCCTGGCCGATCGCGGCCTGTGGCGCGACGCCGCCGAAAGGCTGGCGGACGGGGGTCTGTCGCTGTTGAGCGAATGGGGCGAGCCGGGCTGGGTGCACATGGCGGTGCTGGACACCGCCGCTTCGCCGCCGGTGGCGGTGCTCAGCCTGGCCTGTCCGGACGGTCGCTTTCCATCCGTCGGCGCGGTGCATCCGGCGGCGATCCGGCTGGAGCGGGCGATCCGCGACCTGTTCGGGCTGGCGCCGGAGGGGCTGCCGGACACGCGCCCCTGGCTGGACCACGGGCGATGGGGCGATGCGCAGGAGCCTGCCGCGTCCTATCCGTTCCTGCCGGCCAGCGGGGAAGGGCTGCACCAGATCCCGGTGGGGCCGGTGCACGCCGGCATCATCGAGCCCGGGCATTTCCGCTTCACCTGCGACGGCGAGACGATCGTGCGGCTGGAGCAACGCCTGGGTTACGTCCACAAGGGCGTCGACCTGCTGATGACCGGGGCGCCGGTGGCGCGGGCGGCGCGGCTGGCCGGGCACGTGTGCGGCGACAGCACGGTCGCCTATGCGCTGGCCTTCGCCCGGGCGGTGGAGGCGGCCACCGGCACGACCCCGCCGGAGCGGGCCGTCTGGCTGCGGGCGGTGATGGCGGAACTGGAGCGGCTGGCCAACCACATCGGCGACTTCGGCGCGATCTGCAACGACGGCGGCTTCGCCATCATGCTGGCGCACTGCGGCATCCTGCGCGAGACGGTGCTGCGCAACGCCGCGGAGTGCTTCGGGCACCGGCTGATGATGGACCGGATCGTGCCGGGCGGCGTGGCCGGTGATCTCCGTCCGGTGGACGTGACGCACCTTCAGGCTCTGCTGCGGCGGTTGCGCGAGGCGGTGCCGCGGCTGGTCCGGCTGTATGACGACACGCCGTCATTGCAGGACCGCACTGTCACCACCGGCATCCTGAATCCCGTGCTGGCGAAGCAGTTCGCCGCCGGCGGCTATGTCGGCCGCGCCTCGGGCCGCAGCTTCGATGCCCGCCGGGATTTGGCCTATGCGCCCTACGACGTGCTGAGCTTCGCGGTGCCGGTCTTGCAGGAGGGCGATGTGAACGCCCGGGTGTGGATCCGGCTGAAGGAGATCGACGCCTCCCTGATCCTGCTGGACCACCTGCTGCGCGAGATGCCGGAAGGCCCGGTGGCGGCGCCGCTGCGGGATGTCGCGGTGGGCGAGGGCATGGCGGTGGCGGAAGCCTTCCGCGGCGACGTGCTGGTGTGGCTGCGCATCGCCAATGGCGTGATCGAGCGCTGCCATCTGCGCGATGCCTCCTGGTTCCAGTGGCCGCTGCTGGAGGCGGCGATCGAGGGCAACATCGTCGCCGACTTCCCGATCTGCAACAAGAGCTTCAACTGTTCTTATTCTGGGCACGATTTGTAGGGGGCGCGTGCGGGCCCGTGCCACGACAAGTCGCAAGCCGGTTGAGACGTGGCCGTGGGCTTCTGATCGTCATGGCCGGGCGTGTCCCGGCCATCCATCCCCGCCGTCGAAGCGCAGATGGCAGGGACACGCCCCATTGGCGCTAACATAGCGGGGCACGTTGCTCCCTCGTCATGGCCCGGCTTGTCCGGGCCACCCATTCCACCACCTGTGCCGCGACAGGTGGCCCGGACGAGACGGGCCATGACGGGGAGGCAACAGCCATGCCGCCAACTGGTTATGTTAGCGCGTATGGGGACACGCCCGGCCATGACGGTGAGGGAGGCGGCCACAAGTGCCGGTCTATCCGTCTCAACTTTCTTGCGGTTTGCTGTAGCCTCCACCGGCAGGGAAGGAAGCGATACAATGGCGGAATGGGGGGACTTCTATCACGACGGCATGCGCGCCTTGCAGGACCGCTTCGACGGCCGCCGCGTCGCCGATCGGCTGGCCGAGCACCGCCGGCGGTACGACTTCTGGGACGAGGACCGCCTCCTGATCGAGAACGCGCCGTTCTTCTTCATCGCCACGTCGTTCGGCGACTATACCGACTGCAGCCTGCGCGCCGGCATGCCGGGTTTCGTGCGGATCGTCGGGCCGGGGACAATTGAATTTCCCGAGTATGACGGCAACTCGATGTACCGCACGCTCGGCAACATCACCCGCAACCCGAATGTCGGCCTGCTGTTCGTGAAGTTCGACGGCCGGACGCCGCGCGTTCGCATCAATGGCCGCGCCACCATCCTGGACGATGCCGACGCGCTAGCCCGCCACCATGCGGCGAAGTTGGTGGTACGCGTCGTCTGCGAGTTGTATTCGAACTGCCCTCGCTCGGCGCATGACCTGGAGGGTGGACAGCTTTCGCCCTATCTGCCGCGGCCGGGTTACGAAACGCCGGCGCCGGAGTGGAAAAGCCGTGACTACATTCGTGATATCTTGCCAATAAACGATCCTCATGCCTCAAATACCAGGCGGGGCAGGCAAGAGCCCTGAGCAGAACGCTGAACCGCACGCATCCGGGCAACCCGGAGCCGGGAGGGACAATGGTCAATACAAGTAAAATCGCAGACGGTCTTCGCCGCGCCGCCGAGTCCGGCGACGTGCCGGGCGTCGTCGCCGCCGCGGCCACGGCCGACGGCGTGATCTTCGAGGGCGGCTACGGCAAGCGCAGCCTCGCCACCAACGAGCCGATGACCGCCGACACGGTGGTCTGGGTCGCCTCGATGACCAAGGCGCTCACCGGCGCCTGCGCGATGCAGCAGGTGGAGCGCGGCAAGCTGTCGCTGGACGGCGACATCGCCGCGGTGCTGCCGGAGCTTGGCCGGGTGCAGGTGCTGGAGGGCTTCGACGCCGCCGGCAAGCCGCGGCTGCGGGCGCCGAAGCGCGCCATCACCCTGCGGCACCTGCTGACCCACACTGCGGGCTATGCCTACGACATGTGGAACGCCGACATCACCCGCTACATGGAGGTGACCGGCACGCCCGGCATCATCTCCTGCACGAACGCAGCGCTTTCGTTACCATTAGTGGCCGATCCAGGAGAGAAATGGGAGTACGGGATTTCGATCGACTGGGCGGGCAAGGCGGTCGAGGCGGTCTCGGGGCAGAAGCTGGACCGCTACATGCAGGAGAACCTGCTGGGGCCGCTGGGCATGAGCGACACGGCGTTCAAAATCGGCGAAGCGCAGCGCAAGCGGCTGGCGAAGATCCACGCGCGCACGCCCGACGGCTTCGTCGTAACGGATACGGAACTGCCGCAGGAGCCGGAATTCCACATGGGCGGCGGCGGCCTGTATTCGACCGTCGGCGACTACCTGAAGTTCCTGCAGATGATGCTGCACGGCGGCACGTTCAACGGCGCGCAGGTGCTGCGGCCGGAGACGGTGGCGACGATGTCGCGGAACGCGATGGGTGATATCGTGTGCCGCGCGATGAAGACGGTGGCCCCGTCGCTGTCGAACGACGTCGATTTCGTTGCCGGGATGAAGTGGGGGCTGAGCTTCCTGATCAATCCCGAGCCGCTGCCGACGGGCCGCTCGGCCGGTAGCCTGGCCTGGGCGGGGCTGGCGAATTCCTATTACTGGATCGATCCGGTGCGCAAGGTCGCGGGGGTGTACGCGACGCAGATCCTGCCGTTCTTCGATGCCAAGGCGGTGGCGGCCTGCGAGGCGTTCGAGAGGGACGTTTACCAGGCGCTGTAGGCGGCAGCAGCGACGGTCCCCGGCGGTGTCGGCGGTCGGCTTTGGCTGCCGGCGCCACCACCGGCGCGTTGCGTGGAGCCGGCATGGGGTTTCGCCGCCGTTCCGTGGCATCCGTCGCGATAAGGGCGGGCCGGTCCCGGCCATTCGACAAAACCCATAGCGGAATCTTCGGAATGCGAGCGCAGATCGGAACCCTTATTGTCGCGACCAGCCTGGTGCAACTCGCCAACGGCTTCTTTGGCACCTTCTTTTCCCTGCGCGTGGCCGCGGCCGCGTTCAATCCCACACTCTCCGGCCTCGTGCTGAGCGGCTTCTTCGCCGGATTCACGCTGGCAGCGGTGGTCTGTGGGCGGATGATCGAGCAGGTCGGGCACATCAGAGCCTATGCGGCCTTCGCGGGCCTTGTCGTCGCCGCGACCGCCCTGATGCCGATCCTTACGGGTCCGTGGCCCTGGATTGCCATGCGGGCCGTTATCGGCTTCGGCTGCGCGGGCCTCTTCGTCACCACGGAAAGCTGGTTGAATGCGAAGGCGCAGCCGGTGGAGCGTGGGCGGGTATTCTCCATCTACATGGTCGGCACGTTCATTGCGCTTGCCGCCGGACAGATCCTGATTGGTTGGATCGAAATCGACACATTTGCGCCGTTCAATGCGATTGCAACGCTCTTCGCAATCGCGCTGGTCATGGTGTGCATGACCCGGGCCGAACCGCCGTTGGTGCAGGCCACCGCGCCCTTGCCCTATGGGCAACTGTCGCGAACGGCGCCGATCGGCGTGACGGGTTGCGTGGTGAGCGGGCTGATCACCAGCATGTTCTATGCCCTGGTCCCGGCCTGGATGCAGAGCGAAGGCGTTGCCCAGACGACGATCGCACTGTTCATGCTTGTCGCCGTGCTCGGCGGCCTGGCCTTCCAGATCCCGGTCGGCAGGCTCTCCGACCGGTCCGACCGCCGGATTGTGCTGTCGGGCGTCAGCCTCAGCGTCACCGGCGTCGCGGTCGCGCTGGTGCTGTTGCCGCACACGCTGGCCTTTGTGGTGCCGCTTGCCGCTGCCCTGGGTGGCTGCATGTCAACGCTGTATCCTGTCTGCGTCGCCCATGCGCATGACCGCATGCCAGCCGATCGCATCGTCGCGGTCAGCGGGCGGCTCATTTTGGTGAGCGGCATCGGGTCGGTCATTGGTCCGATCATCGGCACGGCCGTGATGGGACCGTTTGGTCTTGATGGCGTGCTGTATCTGATGGCCGTCCTCGCCAGCCTGTTATCCGCCGCGGCGCTTGCCGCGACGTGGGTGCGGGCGGAGCCGCGTCATCTCACCCGCCCGTTCAGCGTGCTGACGCCGCAGGCGGCGCCGCTGGCGCATAACGCGTTCGAGGAGGCTGCCTGACGCAGGCGTTGTCCGGCCGCGGACGCACGCCTGGCGGTCCTGGCCGTGCGTGTCCCGGGCCGCTTGTTCAACCGGCCATCGACGTGCAGACCCGCGGGAATCGCCCGCCCAGGTCGGTCCGGCGCCGCCCCATGCGTATCAGGATAGGACGATTGCCGGAGAAGGATTGGGCGCCGCGGCCGTTCTCTCTCCGTCATGGCCGGGACACGCCCTACGCAATGCACACATCCTGGAAAAGAGTCGGAAATGACCGTAAAATCAAGTGCTTGCCTGGGCGCTAAGCGCTAAGAGCGTTCCCCATCGTCATGGCCCGGACAAGCCGGGCCATGACGATGGGGGAACGCAGCGGCGGACCGTTTCCGAGATGTGTGCATCCCGTAGGGACACGCCCGGCCATGACGATAGGGAGAGGACCTTGCTCCGCCAGATCGCCTATCCTGATACGCAGGCGGCGCCGCCCGGCAGGGTCGCCATCGTCGCAGCAAAGTAATCCCCGTCCCGGAGCGGCGTGAACCTGCCGCCCCGGTCGATCGTCGGCCGGAAATCCATATCCCCGCGCGCGCCGTCCGACCGGGTGATCGTCGCTGCATGATCGGGGTGGGCAACCGCCTCGGCGATTTCGGACAGCGTCACGAACTCAGCCGCGTGATCCGTCCTGCCGTCATGCCGCCGTCGATGACAAGCTCCGATCCCGTCACGTGGCTCGACAGGTCCGACACCAGGAACAGGATGCCGTCGGCGATTTCCGAGGCTTCGCCCGCCTTGCCCAGCGGCACGGTCGCCTGACCGATCGCATGCGGGTCAATCCGGTTGTTCGCCCCGCCTGGCAGCTTGTCCCAGATTGGCGTCGCAATGATCCCCGGGTGCACCGAGTTCACCCGGATCCCGTCCCCCGCCTGTGCGCATTCCAGCGCCATCGACTTGGCGAACAGCCGCACCGCGCCCTTGGTCGCGCTGTAGCCCGCCAGCCCGGCGGAGCCGCGCAGCCCGGCGACCGAGGACAGCATCACGATCGCGCCGCCATGCCCGGCCCGCCGCATCGCCGGGATGCAGTACTTCACCGAGAGGAACACACCATCGACGTTGATCGCCATCTGCCGCCGCCAGTCCTTCAGCGACATGTCGACAACATTGCCCATGATGCCGATGCCGGCGTTCGCCACCATGATGTCCAGCCGCCCGAGGCGCTCGGCGGCGGCGATCACCGCGGGCCAGCCTTCCTCCTCGGAGACGTCGTGGTGCAGGTAGGTGGCGCCGAGTTCCTCGGCCAGCGCACCGCCGGCCTTGTCGTCGATGTCGGTCAACACCAGCTTCGCGCCCTCCCGCGCCAGCACCCGCGCGGTGGCCGCGCCGATGCCCGAGGCGGCGCCGGTGATGATGCCGACCTTGCCGTCCAGCATGCCCATGGTTTCCTCCTGGTTCTGGTTAAGATGCGATCATCCCATCCCGGCGCGCGGCTTCCAAGTCCGCCCCGGCCCGGTAAGCTGACGCAAACAGCGGAGTTGACCACATGGCAGCAACCCGTTGCCTCACCGTCACGGCCGGGCGTGTCCCGGCCATCCGCGCTTCGACGGCAAGGGGTGGATGGCCGGGACACGTCCTACGCAATGCACACATCCTGGAAACGAGTCGGAAATGACCGTAAAATCAAGTGCTTGCCTGGGCGCCAAGAGCGTTCCCCCATCGTCATGGCCCGGCTTGTCCGGGCCACCTGTCGCGGCACAAGTGCTGGAATAGGTGGCCCGGACAAGCCGGGCCAGGACGAAAGGGAAACGCAGCGGCGGACCGTTTCCGAGATGTGTGCATCCCGTAGGGACACGCCCGGCCATGACGATAGGGAGACGACCTGGCTCCGCGCCACCGTTGGCGCCTGCGGGACCGCTTTTTTACGGGAGGAAACATCATGCTGAAGGGAAAATCAGCTCTCATCACCGGCTCGCTCGGCGGGATCGGCTTTGCCACCGCCCGGGCGCTGGCGGCCCTGGGCTGCGACATCACGCTGAACGGCCTGGCCGGACCGGAGTTGATCGAACAGCGCCTGGCCGATCTGCATGCCCTTGGCGTCCGCGCCCGCTACCACGGCGCCGACCTGCGGCAGCCGGCCGAGATCGCCGACATGATCGACACCACTCACCACGAACACGGCGGCCCGGACATCCTGGTGAACAACGCGGTCGTCCGTTCTTTCGGCGCGGTGGAGAATTTCGCGCCGGAGCACTGGGACGAGGCGCTGGCAGTCAACCTCTCGGCGCCGTTCCATGCCATCCGCCTGGCGCTGCCGGGGATGAAACAGGCGAACTGGGGGCGGATCGTCAACATGGCCTCGATCTACGGCCTGTTCGCCACGGTCAACCGCATCGACTACATCACCACCAAGACCGCGCTGATCGGCCTGACCCGCGGCGTGGCGCTGGAGGTCGCCCGCACCGGCATCACCTGCAACGCGCTCTGTCCCGGCACGGTGCTGACGCCGGCGATCGACTGGCGGCTGCGGCAGGAGATGCAGCGCGACGGCACCACGTTCGAGCAGGCCGAGGAAAGCTTCCTGGCTGTCCGCCAGCCGTCCCGCCGGTTCGTCAAGGACGACAACGTCGCCGGGCTGATCGCCTTCCTGTGCGGCCCGCACGGCGAGGACATCAACGGCGCCGCGCTGCCGATCGACGGCGCGTGGGCGGCGGGGCGGGGCTGAGACCAGCGGCCTGGCGGGCCGGCTGGTATGCGCGCGGGGTTGCCGGAGGCAAACATCATGCGGCCGAGCGCGAAATCAATGGGATACCAGCGGCCCTACGGAACGAAAATGGCCAATGAACAGGGCCGCCGGTATGACAGTCGTACTGCGCACCCGTCCTGAGGCTACCGTCGGTATGATTCTGCAACCCGTAAGTAACCCGGCCGACCGACTGATTGCCGCTATTGAACGTCTGCCGAATTATTGCTTGCATTTTAGGTACCACTTGAGGATTGCGCGCCACCATACATTCTCGATTGTAAACTTGCGTGGACAAGCCCCTCTTGCGCACTTGGCTTTCGCCGTGCATTGAGGCGCGGCTATTGGGTCGGGGAAACGGGCGTGCACAGCGCCCGGGGATTCCTATACGAATGAAGGATCAACACATATGCGCCTTGCGGTGCTGAAAGAACGGCGGGCGGCCGAGACCCGCGTGGCGGCGACGCCCGATACGGTCAAGAAGCTCATTGCTCTGGGCCTGACCGTCGCGGTCGAGGCCGGGGCAGGGGCCTCGGCCTCCATGTCAGACGCGGAATTTGCCGCGGCGGGCGCTGAAATCGCGCCCGATGCCAAGGCCGTCCTGGCCGGGGCCAACGTTGTCTTTGCCGTGCAGATGCCGGAAGCGGAGCAGCGGGCGCTGATTCCTCGTGGCGCATTGCTGGTATGCGTCGCCGGCGCGTTCGGCGACAAGGACCTGGTGCCGAGCCTGGCCGCCGCCGGCATCGACGTCGCGGCGATGGAACTGCTGCCGCGCATCACCCGCGCGCAGTCGATGGACGTGCTGTCCAGCCAGGCGAACCTGGCCGGCTATCGCGCCGTGGTCGAATCCGCCACCGCCTTCCAGCGCGGCTTCCCGATGATGATGACCGCGGCCGGCACCGTCCCGCCCGCCCGCCTGTTTGTCATCGGCGCCGGCGTGGCCGGCCTGCAGGCGATCGCCACCGCCCGCCGCCTGGGCGCCATCGTCTCCGCCACCGACGTCCGCCCGGCCGCCAAGGAGGAGATCAAGTCCCTCGGCGCCAGCTTCGTCGGCGTCGAGGACGAGGAAACCGCCAAGCAGACCGGCGCCTATGCGCGCGAGATGACCGACGCGTTCCGCCAGAAGCAGGCGGAGCTGATGGCCACTACGGTCGCCAAGAACGACATCGTCATCTGCACCGCGCTGGTGATGGGCCGCAAGGCACCGGTGATCGTCACCAAGGCGATGGTCGAGAGCATGAAGGCCGGCAGCGTGATCGTCGATCTTGCCTCCGACGCCGGCGGCAACTGCGAGTCGACCGTCCCGGGCCAGTGCATCACCACGCCGAACGGCGTGACGATCCTGGGCTTCAACAACTGGCCGGGCCGCATCTCCGTGGCTTCGTCCTCGCTGTATGCGCGCAACCTGCTGACGTTCCTGACGACGTTCTGGGACAAGGAGCAGAAGGCGCCGAAGCTGCCGGAGACCGACGACATCGTCAAAGGCGTCATGCTGACCCGCGGCGGCAGCGTCGTTCACCCGAATTTCCTGCCCTCGCAGGCGGCCTAAGATCCGGAGATCAGGTCCCAATGAACCCCACTTCCCTGGCGGATGAAGCCACGCGCCTGTCGGACAACGCGCTGGCGCTCGCCCACCACGCGCAGGAGCTGGCGATCGGCGTGTCCGGCGCCGTCGCCCCTGGCGTGAGCCCGTTCATCTTCCTGCTGGCCATTTTCCTGATGGCCTGCTTCGTCGGCTACTACGTGGTCTGGAACGTCACGCCGGCGCTGCACTCGCCGCTGATGGCGGTGACCAACGCGATCTCCTCGGTGATCATTGTCGGCGCGATGCTGGCGACGGGCCTGGCCACCTCCGGCTGGGCGCTGCTGTTCGGCTTCCTCGCTGTCACCCTGGCGTCGGTGAACATCTTCGGCGGCTTCCTGGTGACCCAGCGGATGCTGTCGATGTTCAAGAAGAAGCAATAAGGCCACGTTGATGTCCGCCAATCTGACTTCTCTTGCCTATCTCGTCGCGGCTGTCCTGTTCATCCTGGCGCTGCGCGGCCTGTCGTCCCCCGTCACCTCCCGCGAGGGCAACCGCTTCGGCATGATCGGCATGGCCGTGGCGGCCGCGGCGACATTGCTGCACAGCGGCTTCGCGGTCAGCGGCTACACGCTGATCGTCCTGGGCGTGCTGATCGGTGGCTCCATCGGTGCCGTGGTTGCCCAGCGCATCCAGATGACGGCGCTTCCGCAGCTGGTCGCGGCGTTCCACTCGCTGGTCGGTATGGCCGCGGTGTTCGTGGCCGCCGCGGCGCTGAACGCGCCGGAAGCGTTCGGCATCGGCACGGTGGGCAACGTGCACACCCAAAGCCTGGTCGAAATGTCCATCGGCCTGGCCATCGGTGCCATCACCTTCTCGGGCTCGGTGATCGCCTTCGCCAAGCTGCAGGGGATCATGAAGGGCAACCCGATCATCTTCGCGGGCCAGCACAAGCTGAACCTGGGACTGGGGATTCTGGCTGCCATCCTGATCGTCAGCTTCGTGGCGTCCGGCGGCAGCCAGGTGCTGTTCTGGATGATCGCGCTGCTGGCGTTCGCCCTGGGCTTCCTGATCATCATCCCCATCGGCGGCGCCGACATGCCGGTGGTGGTGTCGATGCTGAACAGCTACTCGGGCTGGGCGGCGGCCGGCATCGGCTTCACCATCCAGAACCTGGCGCTGATCATCACCGGCTCGCTGGTGGGCGCCTCGGGTGCGATCCTGTCGTACATCATGTGCAAGGGCATGAACCGCAGCATCATCAACGTGCTGCTGGGCGGCTTCGGCACCGACACCAGCGCCGCGGGGGCGGTCGGCGGGCCTGCGGGCGACCGCACGGTTCGCTCGGGCGCGGCCGAGGATGCCGCGTTCATTATGAAGAACGCCTCCAAGGTCATCATCGTGCCGGGCTACGGCATGGCGGTGGCGCAGGCGCAGCACGCACTGCGCGAGATGGGCGACATTCTGAAGGCCGAGGGCGTGGACGTGCGCTACGCGATCCACCCGGTCGCCGGCCGCATGCCCGGGCACATGAACGTGCTGCTGGCCGAGGCGAGCGTGCCGTATGACGAGGTGTTCGAACTGGAGGAGATCAACAACGAATTCTCCACCGCGGACGTGGCCTACGTCATTGGCGCGAACGACGTGACCAACCCGGCGGCGAAGACCGACCAGTCCTCGCCGATCTACGGCATGCCGATCCTGGATGTGGAGAAGGCGCGGACGGTGCTGTTCATCAAGCGCTCGATGGCGTCGGGCTATGCCGGCGTGGACAACGAGCTGTTCTTCCGGCCGAACACGATGATGCTGTTCGGCGACGCGAAGAAGATGACCGAGGAGATCGTGCAGTCCCTGGGTCACTGATCCGGGTGCCTGCGGGTTGGACAGGGGCCGCTTCGGGGAACCGGGGCGGCCCTTTCGCTTGGCGAGAGGCCGCCCGATATGCGATGCGTCGTTGCAGCAAGGAGGTCCAATGCCAACCGTGATGGTCGAAATCCCGGTCGATGAAGCGACCGCCGAGGCGCTGGCCGAATTGCATCGGCTGGCTGCGGTTGGCGAACTCGTGAAGCAGATGGTCCGCCCAGGTTCGCGCCATGACCTTCTGGCAGCCTTGCTTGGATCGACCCGACGCAGGGCGGCCGCTCTTGGCCTGACAGATCAGGATACCGATGACGAACTTGCGGCCTGGAAGGCCGAGCGTGCTGCTGAATCCCATTGATCGTCGTTGATGCCAGCACGATCGGAGGGGCTGCGCTGAAGCCGGGCAACGTTCCATGGCGTGCCCTGATGTATGCCTTGGAGCACGATCGTTTGGCGATGTCCGATCCAGTCGCCGATGAGATCCGCTCTGTTCTTGCGCGACCGAAATTCGCTTTGGTCCTGACGTAATCCGAGCAGGCGAATATCGCATCTATCTTATTGACCGATGCGACCTGGTTCACCCCCTCGGTTCCGGTCACCGTTTGCCGCGATCCAAAGGACAACAAGTCTCTCGAATTGGCGCTGGCGGCCGGCGCGGCCATCCTGATCTCGTCCGACAAGGACCTGCACGCGCTCGATCCTTGGCGCGGCGTCCGCATCCTCAGCCCCGCCGGCTATCTTGCCGCCGGCTGATCTTTATTGTGTCTATCCTGCAGATCAGGCGTGAACGAACGATCGTTTGGCTATATCCGGCGGAGATGACGCCGAAAATCACGCGGCGCCCGGCTGGTTGAAATTTGCCGATTCGTTTCATTGAGGTGAAGTATCGTCGCATCGGCGACGCGGTTATCATCTTGAGCAAGCACGAAGTGAGCGCGCGGCGTTGAACGCACCTGAGACCTTGATCGTGGCTATCGTTCAAGTTGCAATCCGGCGTTGGACGCCAGCCGGCTAGGGCGTGTCGTCAATTAAGCCAAACGACGGCGGCGGCGAGGTGGACCGCGGCGAGGAAGTTGCGGGCAGTCTTGTCATAGCGGGTTGCGATGGCACGGAACTGCTTGAGCCTGGCGAAGAAATTTTCGATCAGATGGCGTGCCTTGTAGAGGTCGCGGTCGTAGGTCCGCGGCGAGCGGCGATTGG
>NZ_NHRY01000214.1 GCF_002937115.1 Rhodopila globiformis
TGCTACACCCCGGCGCATGACCACCCCGTCCATTCGCCCCCATCCGAACTGGCTGCCCAGCCTGCTCGGCCTGTTCATCGCCGTCGGTCCCGCCGCCACCGACATGTACCTCCCCTCCTTCCCCGCCGTGGAATCCGCCTTCGGCACCGCCCCCGGCACCGCGCAGCTCACCCTCGCCACCTGGTTCGCCGGCCTCGCCCTCGGCCAGCTCAACCAGGGCAGCCTGGCGGACCGCTTCGGCCGCCGCCTGCCGCTGATGGCCGGGTTCGGCGTGTTCACCCTCGCCACCATCGGCTGCGCCCTCGCCCCCACCCTGCCGGCGCTGGCGGTGTTCCGCCTGATCGCCGCGTTCGGTGCCTCGGCCGGCATGGTCATCGCCCGCGCCGTGGTGCGCGACCTCGCGGAAGGCCAGGCCGCCGCCATCATGATGTCGCGGCTGGTCCTGGTCATGGGCCTCGCCCCCATCCTCGCCCCGTCCATCGGCGGCGGCGTGCTGGTGTTCGCCCAATGGCGCGTCATCTTCTGGCTGCTCGCCGCCTACGGCGTCGCCTGCATCCTGTCCGCCTGCTCGCTGGTGGCGTGCGCGCAGCTCAACGCGAGGCTGCTGCCGATCGCCGGGCTGTCGCGGATGCTGACGGTGATTGCCTGGGTCTCGTTCACCGCCACGCTGGTGTTGACCGCCCTGGCGTTCAGCGGCGTGCACATCCTGTGGGCGATCATCGCGCCGCTGGTGGTCATCATCGGCTGCCAGGGCTTCGCCAACGCCAACACCAATGCCGGCGCGCTGTCTCGCCACGCCGGCCATGCCGGCAGCGCGGCGGCGCTGATGGGCACCTTCCAGTTCGGCCTCGGCGCCAGTGCCGGCCTGCTGGTCTCGCTGCTGACCGACGGAACCCCGCGCGGCATGGCCGCCATGATGGCATGCGGCATGCTTGGCGCCGTCATCGCCGATAGAGTCCGTCCCCGGACCGAATGGATACGCCGATGATCGTTGGAATTCCCGTCTGCGCCAGAACCGTCAACGAGATGCCCGTCCACCAGACTCCCGCGCGCTATGCCGAAGCGGTGCTGGGCGGCGTCGAGGCCCTGCCGATGCTGATCCCGCCGCTGGGCGAGCGCATGCTGGCGGCGCTCGACCACGTCGACGGCCTGCTGGTCCCCGGCAGCCCCAGCAACGTGCATCCCAGCCACTACGACGGCGGCGAGTCGGAAACTCCCGACCTGCACGACCTCGATCGCGACCACACCACCCTGCCGCTGATCCGCGCCGCCATCGCCAGAGGCGTCCCGCTGCTGGCGATCTGCCGCGGCATCCAGGAGCTGAACGTGGCGCTCGGCGGCTCGTTGATCCAGCGCGTGCATATCCGCGACGGCCGCGCCGATCACCGCGGCGGCCCGGGCCCGCTGGAGGTACGCTACGGCGTGAAGCACGCCGTCTCCGTCACCGGCAGCCTGGCGCGGATCCTCGGCGCCGGCAGCATCATGGTGAACTCGATCCATGGCCAGGCGATCGACCGCCTCGGCGCCGGCCTGGTGGTGGAAGCCACCGCCCCCGACGGCACCATTGAGGGCGTTGCGATGCCGGCTGCGAAGAATTTCGTGCTGGGCCTGCAATGGCACCCCGAGTGGGCCTATGCCGGCAACCCGCACAGTGTTGCCATCTTCCGCGCTTTCGGCGATGCCTGTCGAAGAACAAAAGCACAGGGTGGATGACACATGGATCTGCAACTGGCCGGCAAGACGGTCCTGATCACCGGCGGCTCGAAAGGCATCGGCCGCGCCACCGCGGACGTCCTGGCCGGGGAAGGCTGCAACCTGATCCTGGTTGCCCGCGGCCCCGCCCAACTGGAGGAAACCGCCGTAGCCATCCGCGGCCAGCGCCAGGTCAACGTCCGCACCATCCCGGCCGACCTCTCCAGCGACGAAGCGGTCCGCAAGGTCGCGGCCGAGGCGGGCGACATCGACATCCTGGTCAACAACGCCGGCGCCATCCCGCCCGGCGACCTGGCATCCATCGAAGACGCGAGGTGGCGCCAGGCCTGGGACCTGAAAGTCTTCGGCTACATCTCGTTCTGCCGCGCGGTCTACGCCCGGATGAAGGCGCGCCGGTCCGGCGTGATCGTCAACGTCATCGGCGCGGCGGGGGAAAAATTCCCCACCAGCTACATCGCCGGCGCCGCCGGCAACGCCTCCTTGATGGCGTTCACCCGCGCGCTCGGCAAGGGCGCTCCGGCGGATGGCCTGCGCGTGGTGGCGATCAATCCGGGGCCGGTGGAAACCGACCGCCTGGTGATGCTGCGCCGCGCCGAGGCCCAGCAGAAACTCGGCGACCCCGAACGCTGGCGCGAGCTCACCGCCACCATGCCCTTCGGCCGCGCCGCCACGCCGCACGAGATCGGCAATGCCGTCGCCTTCCTCGCCAGCCCGCTGTCGGCCTACACCAACGCCACGGTACTGACGATCGACGGCGGCGGATAGCTTCGCCACTGTCGGATCAAGGTCCGTTTCCCCATCGTCATGGCCGGGCGTGTCCCGGCCATCTACCCTGCGCCGTTCGTGCGCGGATGGCCGGGACACGCCCGGCCATGCCGGTGAGAGAACGGCCGCGGCACCAAATCCTTCCAATCTTCACCTTATCCGATAGCCTCAACCCCCACCTCGTCCGATAGCCACCGGCGAGCAAGCCCCGGACAAAACCAATCAGGCAGCGCAGTCGTTACTCATCCAACACGGCATCGCCCGCGCCGGCCATTGGCGACCAGCCTTGCCGAAACAGGCAAAGCCGCTGTCGGCAGCCCGCGGCCTGTCGCCCCCAATGGAGGTTCACCCCGCTGCCCGGCGCTGCTGCCACTCCAGTTCGAACCGCAGCACCTCCGGCGCCTCCAGCGGGACGTCCAGGCCAAGCGCCAGTGCCGCGACCGACATCGCGTGGGCGATGAGCAGGGCGAGATCGACGATTTGCCGCGGCGAGAAATGCCCGTGCATCTGGTCCGCCACCCGCAGCGGCAGCCGGCGGCCGTAGGCGATCTCGAACGCATACTCGCACAGGGCCTGCTCGCTGGCCGTCAGATCCCGTGGCGTGCGGCCTTCGCGTAGACGCTGCAGCTGGTCCTCGGTTACGCCCTCCGCCCGCGCCTGCGGCGCGTGATGCGCCCAGCCGTAATGCACGTCCCGCGATGCAATCAGGATGGCGAGCTGTTTCTGCCGCTCGGTCAGCTGCGAGCCGTGGCGCGTGTACGCCGCCAACGCAGCGAACGCGGCAAGTCCATCCGGAGCCAGTGCCACGGTCTGCATCAGGTTCGAAACATACCCATGGGTTTCGGCGATGCGGCGAAGCGTGGCCTGGAGCCGAGCTTCGTCCTCCGCGGAAAGCAGACCTTTGTCGCTGATGACGGCACGCTCCGGTTCGACACCGGTATAACAGCATACCGCCCGCTGATGGTCCAGCCGCAACAATGCGTTATCAAGGAAAACATACCGCTACGCGGTTTCCCGCGCGATCGCCTCCGCCAGGGCCGCCGCAGGGGGGCTGTCGATGTCCCGCAGCGCGTCCAGGGCATCCTCCGCCAGCTCCGGCCGTGTCCGGGCTATCCGTCCCAGCACCAGGGCATCCGGCAGGCGCTGCCGCAGCCGGGCCGCCTCGCGCAGCACGGTATCGGCGCCGGGACCCTGCACCACCTGGTCCGTGACGATCCGGGCCAGCGCCTGCGCCGCCTCCCGCCCGCCGATGGCGCCAAGCGCCCGCACCGCCGCCATCTGCTCCGGAACCGGATGCGCCAGGCCGAAACCCTTGAAGCGCCGACACAGCGCCTCCAGCGCCGGAACCGCCGCCGCCAGCCGCCGCGCCGCGGCCTCCCCGGCCAGGTCCTGGCAAGAGCGCTGGGTGGCGTCGGGGATCACCGCGATCAACGCGGCATCATCGAGCGCCGACGCCACGGAGGCGGGCTGCGGCGCGATCACAGGCGCCGGGCCGCCACCGCCGGCGAACAGGTCGGGCTGGCGATCAGGCTGCATACCATGATCATGCCCGGAAAGCGGGGCCCTGGGAACAGCCCCGCCCGCCGTCCTATCGTTCGGCGAAATCCACCACAGCCGCAAACCCCGTCTCGGAGCCGATGGCCAACTGCGCGCCGCCCCCGCTCCAGGCCAGGGTGCTGATCGGCCCGTGCTCCGGCGGCACCACCGGCAGGATGCGGGACGAGCCGATGTCCGCCACCACGGCCAGCCCGTCGGCGAAGCCGCCGGCGACGAACTCGTCCTTCGGATGGCAGGCCACCTGCATGCACAGGATGCCGTCGCCGCCGGCCAGTTCGATCGGCGCCTTGCCCATCGGCCCGCCGCCGAAGAACGGCCACAGCACCATCGCGTCGGCGCCACTGCTCGCCATCCACCGGCCGTTGCGGGTGAACGACAGGCTGTTCGGCTTCGACGGGTAGCCGCTCATGCGCATGTGCTGCCCCTCCGGCAGCTTCCAGCCGTGCAGCGCGTTCTCCTGCATCGCCGTCACCACCGCGTCGCCCTCGGGATGGATCAGGATGCCGGTGTGGCTGCCCTTCCACTCCAGCTTGCGCGGTGTGTCCGTCTTCGCCGCGACGAACCACAAGGACGCGCCGTTGTAGTGCGAGGCGCCGATGCGCTTGCCCTTGCCGTCGAACGCCAGCCCGGTGACGGTGGACGGGTGGGTCAGCTCCTTCAGCAGCTTTCCGGTCTCGTCAAACAGCCGCACGATCTTGCCGGCGCTGGCGGCGATCAGCCCCTT
This sequence comes from Rhodopila globiformis, assembly GCF_002937115.1. Taxonomy (GTDB): domain Bacteria; phylum Pseudomonadota; class Alphaproteobacteria; order Acetobacterales; family Acetobacteraceae; genus Rhodopila; species Rhodopila globiformis. The sequence continues at coordinate 4,760 of NZ_NHRY01000214.1, forward strand.
GCCCCTGTCCAGCGCATAGGTCGCGACGTGCTCGACCCACTTCATACCGAAATCGCTGATGTCCGATACGCGGCCGCCGGCGCCGACGCGCCGCAGCTTGCCGTCGTCGCCGCCGGAGATGAAGCCGTCGCCGCCGGGATCCATGGCGAACCCCAGGATCGCACCGTCATGCGCCGGGATCGAGGTCCACTCGTCCGCCGATCCCACCCGCATCAGCCGCACCGAGCCGTCGCCGAGCGCGAACCCGGCGGTGCGGCTGTCGCGGGAGAAGCGCGCGGCGACGACGAACGCCTCCAGTTCGCGGGAAGTGCCCCGGGTTTTCAGCAGGAAGGCAGCTTCGGCGGTCTGGCTCATGGTCCGGTCTCTCTCGGGCTTCGTCGTCATGCGCGGCAACACGCGGGTCCGCCATCGCCCTGCGGCGAGAGGCGCGTGTTGCCGCCCAGGCCAACTTACTCACATTGAGAGACGGGACAAGGCTCGCGACGCGCCGCCGCTAGGCAACCCGGCGCGATGGCTCCTGCCGCGCCGCCGCCCGCAGCGGCAGGGAAGCATCGAGAACCGAGCACATCGACGCGATCTCCGAGGCCGGGCGCGGCAAGCCGATGAAATAGCCCTGCACCTCCTTGCATCCCTCAAGCCGCATCTGCTCGAACTGGTGCACCGTCTCGACCCCCTCGGCGGTCGTGGTGATGCCAAGGCCGCTCCCCAGGCCCGTGATCGCCCGCACGATCAGCAACGCGCTCCGCGTCAGCCGCCAAGGGGCCTCGCCGCCGGCCGCCATGTCGCCGTTCGCGGCCGGAGCCGCCAGGTCGCCGACAAACGACCGGTCGATCTTCGGCTTGTCGAACGGGAAGCGCCGCAGGTAGCTGAGTGATGAGTAGCCGGTGCCGAAGTCATCCATCGACACGCGCACCCCCATGGCATGCAGGTCCAGCAGCGTCGTCAGGACCGTCTCGCTGTCCTGCAACAGGATGGTTTCGGTGATCTCCAGCTCCAGGCGCTCCGGCGCGAGGCCCGTCCGCTCCAGAACCTCCCGCACGATGGACGCCAGCCGCTTGTCCTTGAACTGGACGGACGAGACGTTCACCGCGACGCGGATATGCGCCGGCCACTTCACCGCTTCCGCGCAGGCGGTGCGCAGCACCCACTCGCCAATCGGAATGATCAGACCCGTCTGCTCCGCCAGGGGAATGAAGTCGCCGGGCATGACCCGCCCGCGGCTGGGGCTGTTCCAGCGGATCAGTGTCTCGAACGCCGTGACGCGATCCTCGGGAAGGTTGTACAGCGGCTGATAGTACAGCTCGAACTCGTCACGTTGCAGGGCGAGCCGCAGATCGGCTTCCAGGCCGCGGCGCTCCCGCAGGCTCTCGTCCATACCGGCCTCGAAGAAGGCGAACATGCCGCGCTCCTCCTTGGCGGCATACAAGGCCACATCGGCCCGCTTCAGCAGTTCGCCCACCGGCAGGTCGGGCTCCGACACCGCGATGCCGATGCTCGTGCCGATGACGACATCATGCCCCTGCACCTCGAACGGCGAGCCGAGGGACGCGATGATGCGCTCGGCCAGTTGCGGCAGGGTCGCCTGGTCGCCGATTGGCCCGCGTACGATGATGGCGAATTCGTCACCGCCGAGCCGCGCGACCGTGTCCTCGTCGCGCACGCAGTAGCGCAGCCGTCCGGCCACCGCCCGCAGCAGGTCGTCGCCGGCGCCATGGCCAAGCGTGTCGTTCGCCGCCTTGAAGCGATCCAGATCCAGGCAGAGGACCGCGAACCGGTCCGTTTCCCCAAGCCGGCTCGCGGCCTGGTTGATGCGTTCCTGCAACAGCAAACGGTTGGGCAGGCCGGTCAGCGCGTCGTGCCGGGCCAGGAACGCCACACATTCCTCGTTCCGGCGCTTTGCCGTGATGTCCTCGAACGTCACGACGGCGCCGCCGTTCTGCATCGGCTCGCTCGCGATCGACACCAGCAGGTCCGGCCGCATCTCCAGCTCGATCTGGCTGGACTGCCGCGCGTTCAGGATCGAGGCGATCTGGTAGGCGACGTCGCCGGCGTCATCCAACGGATGCAGGCCATGGCGCTTCATGGCCTCGACAAACTCGATCACGGTCATGTCCGGGCCGATGCAGCCATCGGGAATGCCGCACATGGAAAGGAAGCGGTTGTTGACCAGTTGCACACGCTGGTCCGGTCCCCAGACGACCATGCCCTGGGCCATGCTGTTCAACGCCGCATCGAACTGCATATTGAGTTCCTGCAGCTTCGCCTCCCCGAGACGGCGGGCCACGGCGTTGGCGTGGAAGACCTGCATTGCCCGCGCCATCGCGCCGACCTCGTCACCGCGGTCGGTTGCCGGCACCGTCAGGTTCGTGTCGCCGCCGGCGAGCTGGTTCATCAGGTTCGTCAGGGAGAGCAGGGGCACGGTGACGCACCGTCCGACGAGGGTGGAGCCCAGCAGCACGACCACGGCGGCCCCGCCAACGAGCAGCAGCATGAACTGCTGGGACCGCTCGCTGTTGTCGAGCGCGCGCCGCGTGAGCACGCCGCGCCGCTGCGCGAGATCGTCCATGCGCTTCTTCAGGTCGCTGCGCAGCGTTTCGAAGGCGTCGTTCGTGACGCCCGTCAGCAGGGCGCCGTAGCTGGCGTCATAGGCGGCGAACTGGGCCGTGTCCCGGACACGCGCCGGGTAGGTGGCGAACTCCTTGCGAAGCGTATTTGCCTGGGACGGCGTAATCGCACTGCTGCGTTTCAGGAACTGGTCAAAACGCTCGGCCCTCCGGTCGAGCGACGAGAGAACCTTGTCGGCTGCCGCCCTCTGGGCCGCCGGGTTGTTTTCATTCGTGCCGATGGAAATCAGGCTCAGCAACCGCGTCTGCAACAGGGTGATGTCGTCCTTCGCGGTTTCCGCCTCGATCAATGGCTCGAACACGTTGTAGTCGAGCGCCTGCACCGTCGCGGTGCTTTGTTCGCCCGTGCGCGCCGCCAGGAAGAACATCAGCGCCATGATGCCAAGCGTGATCGTCGGAATCAGCGCCACCTTGCGGGCCAACGGCAGGTTGCGGAAGGCCGCACAAGGTTTCAGGCTCCGAAACAACCTGATATGCGGCGGGGCGCACAGCCTGTCTATGTCGCATGGACCGGATGTCGCCACCCTGGAGGCGTTTGACGCAGAAGCCGTCATGCTGAAATTCCGTCGTGGCCGCAACGGCACTCAATCGGATGATCGGCGCCGTGCGGGTGGGTTCGTGTTTGAACAAGCCTGATGCGCGGGTTTCCCAGAGGTCACGCGCTCGCCGGTGGTCCGGAAGCCGGCGGGGTCATTTTTCATTGCTCGTGTAGTAGCCCGATCCGCAAACCGTGTGGTCGTCCACTCTCAGGACGTAGGCGTGCTTCAGCTCGATCCGCTTCGTCGCCGGGTTCGGCCAGCGGAACTCAAGCCAGCCGCTGCCCTTTGTCAGCCCGAGCCGCTTGATCTCGACGTTTGCCATCCGCCTGTCCGGGCCGCGGACATCGGACATGTTCTTGCCGACCAGCCTTGGATTGCCGCCATGCGCGACGACAACGCCGCTGGCATCCTGGCAAAACACATAGAGTGAGCCATTGACGAAGCCTCCGTCGAGGCGGCTGAAATCGGCGAATGCCTTGTCGCGGCCCACTTCATGCACATGGGCGACGGCGCGTTCAGCCAGCGCCTGGGCATCGGCGGCGGTCTGCGCGTTTGCCAATTGGGCAAACGGCAGAATGCCGGCGACGACCATCATCGGCGCCACGAAACGCAGCGTCCGCTTGAAAGCGTCCGGAACGGCAGCCAGGCGGGAGGCTGAGGCGGGCAGGCAGGCGTTCCGCATGATGTCAATCCTGATCGACGGCCCGCAACGAATGTGATCTTACGGACTTAAAACAATTACATCTTAATCGCATCGGCAAGATATGCTAATGATTGCGCGCGACAGTCTGTTGAAATTCTTGACTGTCACGAAACGGATTGTTGAGTATCGTTGCACCGGGTGTCCCGCCGCCCGACAATGCCGAATCCTGTCGAGAAATGTCGCGGCCAGTGGCTGACCGCCATCCCGCGTGCCGACCGGTTGGCGTCCGGCCCCTCGTCCTGCCGATCGGCAACGGCCGGGATGCACCGAGGGCGCGGCGATCCCTATATCCTGCCACGATGTCCGACCGCCCCGCCGACTCCCTCGCCGCCGCCGTCGCCGCAGCGTCCGCCTGCCGGCTTTGCGCCGACTTCCTGCCGCTTGGCCCGCGCCCGGTGTTCCGCGTCTCCGCCACCGCGCGCCTGCTCGTCATCGGCCAGGCGCCCGGCACCAAGGTCCACATGACCGGCCTGCCGTGGAACGACGCCTCCGGCGATCGGCTGCGCGACTGGCTGCAGATGGACCGCGACCGGTTTTACGACGGATCGCAGATCGCCATCGTGCCCATGGGCCTGTGCTACCCGGGCCGCCTGCCCGCCGGCGGCGACGCACCGCCGCGCCCGGAATGCGCGCCGCTGTGGCTGGACCGCTTCATCCGGCTGATGCCGCAACTGCGACTGACCCTGCTGGTGGGGTCCTATGCCCAGCAGCACCAGCTGGGGAAGGGCGCGATGACGGACCGGGTGCGCCGGTTCCGGGACTACGGCCCCGCGGTGGTGCCCCTGCCGCACCCATCCTGGCGGACCACCGGGTGGGAGCGCCGCAATCCCTGGTTCACCGAAGACCTGCTGCCCGCCCTGCGGCAGGCGGTGCGAACGGCACTCGCCTGATACCCCGGGCCGGTTCCGGCCCGGACCCGCTTGCCACGAACACGCCGGCCCGGGCTACCGAGCCTCATACAGGCTGGTGGCGCATTGCCCGCCCGCCGGCGCCAGCACCGTCGAGCACAGCACGGCAAGCGTGCCGTCGTGGAAGCAGGGGACGTAGTCCGCCAGGGCCGGGCCAAGGACCGACGCCGGGTATGCCGGGTTCTGGGACACCACCGCGATGATGGCATGCGCGGCGCGCGCCTGGCGGGCCGGGTTGGCGGCGAAGAACCGGCCGATCATCACCTGGGTATAGACGTGGAAGATCCGCTGCGTGCCCAGGTAGGGCGAATTCAGCTTGTCGTGCTCCGACAGGATCACCGGCGGCAGGCCGGGCGGCGGACAACTGCGCTTGTAGGCGGCGACCCGGTCAGCGAGGAAACGCTGCACCGGGGTCTCCGGCTGGCGCAGGTCGCGCGCTTGCACGGCGGCGGTCAGGTCCCGCCGGCAGATCCAGCCGACATTCGTGAACGTCCCGGTCACCAGGTCGGAGCCTATGAGCCAGCAGCCCAGGCCAATGCCGAGCAGCCGTCCGGGCCAGGACAGCCGCAACCTGGCCACGGCCGCCTCCGCCGGCTCGGGGGCCAGCAGCAGCAGGATCGCGAAGCCGAGGGACAGCGGCAGGAAGTAGCGGCCCACCGTCAGGAAGCCCAGGAAGCCGACATAGCAGCCCAGGAACACGGCCACCGACGCGATCCCGCGCCAGCGGAGCCGGCGGTTGCTCCAGGCCCCGGCCAGCACGGCCCCGGCCAGCACCAGCGCGAGCAGCGGCGCGCGCGACGCCGGGAAGACATGAAAGCCCAGCGACACGTCGCCCCGGTAGGTGACCGGGCAGACCTGGTCGAGCGCGATCATGTTGCAGGCCGACAGCAGCGCGTTGCTCAGCACGCCGCCGCGGGCTGTCGTGTCGTACACGGTCTTCCCGGGGGCCAGGATGCGGTTCGGGCCGGGCGGATCGGTGACGGCCGCCAGCGTCTCGCTCAGCCCGAGGATACGCCCGGTATACAGCACGTTCCTGTTGAGCTGCGGCGCCAGTACGATGGCGGCGGCCAGTACGCCGGCCACAAGGCGCCGGGGCGAAGTGAAAAACCCGCGGTATCCGAAGACGTGATACAGCACCACCAGGGGAGCGATGAACGCCGCATTGATCTTCACCGCCACCGCCATGGCCAGGAAACCCGGCCAGGCCGGGCAGCGGATCAGCGACGCCACCAGCAACAACAGCAGCAACGCTTCCTGGTAGGAAGTGCCCTGGATGTTTGCGGCCTCGGGCAGCACGAAGGCCGCCAGCCCGGCGAAAGCCACGACGATCCGCCTGGCGGGCGGGGCCTGCCGTACGACCGGGAAGGCCAGTGGCGTGATCAGCAGCAGCAGGACATAGCTCAGCGTCGAGATCAGCGCCGGCATGTAGTCGCCGGTGATCGTCACCAGCAGGCCGTTCAGCAACTCCTGCAGGTTGGTCCCGACCAGGAACCCGTCGGGGATGGCGCTGTCGCCGGTGCGCCACTCCGCGATCTGGTAGGGCAGGGTGGTCTTGTACATCACGCTGTCGTAGGCGAGATCCGGCAGACGGGCGCGCAGCACCGGGAACAGCAGCAGCCCCAGCGGCAGGTATGCGGCGATGTCCGGCCAGCGCCTGGCATCGCCGGGCAGGCGCGGACGCCAGGAGGCGATGACCGTCACCGCGACCGCGGCCGCGGCAAGGGCCGCCAGGGCGATCAGCCAATCGGATGCGACCACGCGCGGCAGCGTCAGCGGGATCTGGCCGAATGCCGCCAGGAAGCCGAGGCAGGACACCAGGAACAGGCCGCTGATCGCCGGCAGGTCCGGCCGCGCCCATCGCCAGGCCGGATGCGCCAGCGCCAGCAGGGCCGGAACCGCGCTCGCGGCCGCCGCCAGCAGCAGGGTGTGGGGATAGGGCGCCAAAACCTGGACCAGGGCGTAGAGCAGGATTGGCAGGACCAGGAACTGGGTGATCCGGTAGATCCAGGCCCATCCGTCCGACGCGGCGGCGGCCAGGTAGAGCGCGGCCTGTCCGAGGCAGAGGGCGGTGAGCAGGACGCTGCCGGGATACGCCTCGACCCGCCCGCACCAGAAGCTGCGCGACAGCAGGACCTGGACATAGCCGCCCGCCGCGATCGCGGCACACAGGCCAGGCGCCAGCCAGGGGGCGAGGCGCCTCATCCCGGGGTCTCCTTGGCCGGAAGGGCCTGGTGGCCGGGACCGTTCTCTCTCCGTCATGGCCGGGCGTGTCCCAGCCATCCACCCCCCGCCGTCGAAGCGCAGATGGCCGGGACACGCCCGGCCATGACGATGGGGAGAAGACCTGGCTCCGCCAGATCGCCTATCCTGATACGCATGGGGATACGCCCGGCCATGACGAGGGGGCGGAGACCTTGCTCCGTCATATCCTTGTCCCGGCACGCACGCGGCACAGCCCGACCATTCCCGGCGGCTGTTCCATGACAGGAAGCAGAATGGCCCAAGGCATGCCCTCGGTTCAGTCCGTGCGCACCGGCGCCGGATTCGAACCGAATCTACAATGTTTCGCTGGGCTTCACCACAAGGAACCGGGCCGGGCGATGGTGGAGCTGAGGGGAATCGAACCCCTGACCTCCTCATTGCGAACGAGGCGCTCTCCCAACTGAGCTACAGCCCCATCGCCGGTATCGCGCCGCCGCTCAGCGTCGCGAGGCGCCCCTAATGATCGCAGCGCCCGTCCAAGTCAAGCGGCTTCGTCGGCAAAATTCGCGCTACCGCGTCGATAGCGTCTGGAACACGTCGCCCACCGGCGGCAGCCCCTGGATATGCCGCCGGTGCCACAACGCGTAGAACAGCAGCTGCCAGCAGGCGAAGCCGTGCCGCCAGCGGCGGATGTTGCGGAACAGCGACTTCACCTTGTCCGGCTCGGCGATTTCCTGCACCCCCGGCTGCGCCGCCACCAGCGGCCCGAGTCGCGTTCCCTGCCCCTTGATCCAGGCGCCGACGGGCACGGTGAACCCGATCTTCGGCGCGAACGGCTGCGCTTCCGGCAGGTTCTTCTCCAGCCACTTGCGCAGGAGCCACTTCCCCATCTCCCCGCGCACCTTGAGGTCATCCGGCAGGCGGTACGCGGCGGCCATCACGCCGGGATCGAGGAACGGAGTCCGCCCCTCCACCGCGTGCGCCATCATGCAGCGGTCGAGCTTCAGCAGCAGATCGTGCGGCAGCCAGTCGGTCATGTCCAGCGCCTGCGCCGCCGCCAGTGGCGAGCGCCCACCCTCGGCCGCCAGGGTCTCCGCCGCCGCCATGCCGTCGCGCCAGGTGGTCGGCCGGTTGCGCAGCACCGGCACCCGGTCGAAGCTGCCGGTGGCCCACATCGCCTTGCCGCCGCGCCACCAGGGCAGCAGCGCCTTGCGGTAGCGCTTGTAGCCGCCGAAGATCTCGTCGCCGCCCTCACCGGTGAGTACCACCTTGACGTCCTGCCGCGCCCGCCGCGCCAGGAACCAGGACGGGATGATGGCATAGTCCATCGTCGGGTCGTCCATGGCCGCGACGATCTCCGGCAAATAGCGCCAGACCATCGACTCGGTCACCTCGATCGCCTCGTGCTTCGCCCCCACCGCCCGGGCGATCGCCGCCGCCTGCTCGCGCTCGTCCACCGAGCCGGGGGTGTCAAATCCGGCGGTGAAGGCCAGCACCGGCTGCTCGTTCAGCCGCGACATCAGGGTGATCAGCACCGAGCTGTCGATGCCGCCCGACAGGAACATGCCGTATGGCACGTCGCTGCGCTGGTGCAGGTCGACGCTCTCGGTCAGCGCCGCGTCCAGCCGGGCCATCGCGGCGTCCTCGTCGATGTCCTCGGGCGGTTCCGCCGGCACCGGGTTGATCCGCTGACGGTCGAGGATATGCCCGTCCGAGCAGGTCAGCGTCTCGCCCGGCAGCACCCGCTGGATGCCCGGGAAGATGGTGTCGGCGCCGGTGGTAAACTGGAGTTGCAGCAGTTCCTCGACCGCTGCCGGCCGCACCGCGCGCTTCACCAGCCCGGCTTCCAGCAGCGCCTGCGGCTCCGACGCGAAGGCCAGGCCGCCCTCGACCTGTGCTATGTAAAGAGGCTTGATGCCGAACGGGTCGCGGCTGAGCGTCACCGTGCGCCGCACCCGCTCATGGATCGCGATCGCGTACATGCCGCGGAGTTGCTTCGCGTAGTCCGGCCCGTCGCGCAGCCACAGGTGCAGCGGCGGCTCGCAGTCGCTGTTGGTGGCGAAGACCACGCCAGGCATGGCCTGGCGCAGCTCACGGTAATTATAGACCTCGCCGTTGGCCACCAGCGCCGCCGGGCCGGCGAACAGCGGCTGGTCGCCGCTGACCAGGTCGATGATCGACAGCCGGTTGTGCAGCAGCGCCACCCGGCCCATCACCGCATGGCCGGTGCCGTCGGGGCCGCGATGGTGCAGGGCGTTGATCAGCTTCGACAGTACAGCGGGATCCGGCGGCGTCGCGCCGGAAGACAGAATCAAGCCGGCGATGCCACACATAGAATGGTGTCTCTCCAGACAGTCACGCAGCGTAGCGATAGCGCAAGTCAGCCACTGTGTCGCGCCTTCCCGTTGAAATAATGGGGAAGGCCAGGGTCTCCAGCGCCGGCGAGCCCTGCCCCGATCGTCCGCGGCGGTGCGGTGGATGCAGGGCGAGGCTTGGGGGGCGTGCGCCCCGGCGGCGGCGAAGAGATTAACACGCCGTTAATCTTTAACACGGAGTTAGCCAGCCGGCGCGCCGGTACCGCGATGACCGAAAATGAGCGAGGCCCGTGCCTCTCCGTCATAGCCGGGCGTGTCCCTACGGGATGCACACATCTCGGAAACAAGCGCAAAATCAGGTGCTTGCCGGACATCCGAGGGCGTTCCCCCATCGTCATGGCCCGGCTTGTCCGGGCCACCTATTCCAGCACTTGTGCCGCGAAAGGTGGCCCGGACAAGCCGGGTTATGACGAAAGGGAAACGCAGCGGCGGACCGTTTCCAAGATCTGTGCATCCCGTAGGGCTTGTCCCGGCCATCTGCGCACGAGCGGCGGGGGAGGATGGCCGGGACACGCCCGGCCATGACGATAGAGATACGACAGGCACCGGAAAAACCGCATTTTCATAGGAGGCGCAAGGTTCTTGATGAGAATAGACAACGAACTGCGCAACCGCGGGGTCAACGACATCCTGATCGCCGTGGTGGACGGGCTGAAAGGGTTCCCCAAGGCGATCAACGCCGCCTTCCTGCAGACCCTGGCGCAGACCTGCATCGTGCACCTGATCCGCACCTCCCTGGCCTATGTGTCCTGGCAGGACCGGCGCGAGGTGGTGGCGGCGCTGAAGCCGATCTACGTGGCCCCGACGGTCGAGGCGGCACTGCAAGCCTTGGAGGCCTTTGAGACCGGACCCTGGGGGCGGAAGTATCCCGCCATCGCTCCGGCCTGGCGGCGGCAATGGCAGCAGGTGGTGCCGTTCTTCGCCTTCCCGCCGGAGGTGCGGCGGATCATCGACACACCAACGCCATCGAGAGCCTCAACAGCAAGCTGCGTTCCTCAGTCCGCAGCCGGGGGCACTTCCCCTCCGACGAGGCGGCAACGAAATTGTTGTATTTGGTCTTGTGCGATGTCAGCAAAAACTGGAAGATGCTCAGCGTGAGTGGACTGCGGCCAAGACGCAGTTCGCCATCCTGTTTGGCGACCGGTTCAGCCTCGCATAGAAGATCCTGATGAAACCCGACCTTCACACAGAAATCCTGACAGGCTCGTAATAAGAAGCCGCACGGACCACGATCCCGTCATCGAGCATCCTGACCACGGTGAAGTCGCGGAGCAGCAGTTCGGTCCTGGCCGCCTGCGTCTCGTTCGGTGCGCCCTGCAGCACTTCCAGCAGGATCAAATCGCCGACGATAATGTCTTCCCGTCCGAAGGCCCGGCGCAGGCGTTGCACCTGCGGCAGATCGCCCTGTCCCCGCAGATGGCCGATCCAGATGCTTGTATCGACAACAATCACACGTCGCGACCTTCGCGCATGGCGTCAAGGTCGCCGACCCAGCCGGTCCCTGCGAGTTCCTCTCCGGCGATTTTCTGGCGATGAAGTTGGACAACCCGGCGCAGAGCCTCCTCCACAGTCGCCTTCTTGGTTGTCAGGCCGGTTGCGGCCGTCGCCGCGGCCAGCAGATCATCGTCGATGTCAATATTCGTTCGCATGCCATTTTCGTGTGTATCGGCCACGTGCCGCATACACACAGCGGTGACGTCCAGCAAACCACCGGTGGTCCCGGCCGTGACGGGGGTGCCATTATCCTTCACAATGAAACGCCAATCATGACACGGAGGGCTGAACCTGCCACCATGCAAGGATAGCCTCCTGCACCCACATCCTGACCACAATGACCGACGCCACCACCCAGACCCCGATCGACTCCCTGACTGAGGCCGAAGCGGCCGCCGAGCTGGAACGCCTGGCGCGGGAAATCGCCCACCATGACGCCGCCTATCACACGCGCGACGCGCCCGAGATCAGCGATGCCGAGTACGACGTCCTGCGCCGCCGCAACGCCGCGATCGAGGCGCGCTTCCCGGCGCTGATCCGCGCCGACTCGCCCTCCAGCCGCGTCGGCGGCGCGCCGGAGGCCGGATTCGCCAAGGTCCGCCACCGCACGCCGATGCTGTCGCTGGACAACGCCTTCGACGCCACGGACTTCAACGAGTTCTGTGTCCGCGCCCGGCGCTTCCTCGGCCGCACCGAACCGCTTGCCTTCGTCGCCGAACCGAAGATCGACGGCCTGTCGATCAGCCTGACCTACGAGAACGGCCATTTCGTCCGCGGCGCCACCCGCGGCGACGGCACGGAAGGCGAGGACGTCACCGCCAACCTCCGCACCATGAAGTCCGTGCCGAACAAATTGCACGGCCACGCCCCGGCGCAGATCGAGATCCGCGGCGAGGTGTTCATGACCAAGACCGACTTCCTGGCGCTGAACCAGGCCCAGGCTGCTTCGGGCGCCAAGGTCTTCGCCAATCCGCGCAACGCCGCCGCCGGCAGCTTGCGGCAGATCGACGCCAGGATCACCGCCGCCCGCCCGCTGTCGCTGTTCGCCTATGCCCAGGGCGAGAGCAGCGAGCCGGTCGCCGAAACCCACTGGGACTACCTGCAGCGGCTGAAGGACTGGGGCTTCACCGTCAACCCGCTGTCCCGCCGCCTGGGCAGCGAGGCGGATGCCGAAACCTTCCACCAGGAGATCGCGCTGGAGCGCTCCGGCCTCGCCTACGACATTGACGGCGTCGTGTACAAAATCGACGACCTGGCTTTGCAGCGCCGCCTGGGCTTCGTCGGCCGCGCCCCGCGCTGGGCGATCGCCTGGAAGTTCCCCGCTGAGCAGGCCACCACCGTCCTGCGCGAGATCCGCATCCAGGTCGGCCGCACCGGCGCGCTGACCCCGGTGGCGGAATTGGAGCCGGTGAACGTCGGCGGGGTGCTGGTCGCCCGCGCCACGCTGCACAACGAGGACGAGATCGCCCGCAAGGACATCCGCGTTGGCGACACGGTCGTGCTGCAACGCGCCGGTGACGTGATCCCGCAGATTGTGTCGGTCGTGACCGATCGTCGCCCGCGCCACGCCAAACCTTATCATTTCCCGGAAACCTGCCCGGCCTGCGGCAGCCACGCGGTTCGCCCGCCCGGCGAGGCGGTGCGCCGCTGCACCGGCGGCCTGATCTGTCCGGCGCAACGGGTCGAGCGGCTGATCCATTTCGTCTCCCGCCCCGCCTTCGACATCGACGGGCTGGGCGAGAAGACCATCCAGGAGTTCTACGACGAAGGCTGGCTGCACGGCCCGGCCGACGTGTTCCGCCTGCCGCAGCGCGAGACCGAGATCGCCACCCGCGAAGGTTGGGGCAAGCAGTCGGCGCGCAACCTGGCCCGCGCCATCGAGGCCCGCCGGACGATCCCGCTGGAGCGGTTCATCTACGCCCTGGGCATCCGCCGCATCGGCGCGACCAACGCGAAGCTGCTGGCTCGGCACTACGGCAGCTTTGGGAACTGGCGCGAGCAGATGCTGGCCGCCGTCACCATCGGCTCCGACGCGCGGCTGGAGCTTGGCAGCATCAGCGGCATCGGGCCGACCATCGCCGAGGAACTGACCGACTTCTTCGGCGAACCGCGCAACGTGGCGACGCTGGACGAGCTGGCCGCCGAACTGACGATCGAGGACGCCGCCCGCGCCGACGCCGCCGGCAGCCCGATCGCCGGTCAGACCGTGGTGTTCACCGGCACGCTGGAAACCATGACCCGCCCGGAGGCGAAGGCACGGGCCGAGGCACTGGGGGCGAAGGTCACCGACTCGGTGTCGAAGAAGACCGACATCGTCGTTGTCGGCGCCGACGCGGGATCCAAAGCCCGCAAGGCGGCCGAGCTTGGGGTGCGGACGATGACCGAGGCGGAGTGGCGGGCGTTGATCGAGTAAGCGCGGCTGCCCGGTGCGCCCGCCCGCCTGCGTCAATCCGCCCGCAGGAAGTCGTCGGTATATTCCCCACGCGATACCTTCACCGCGATGCCGTCGGCGGTGTCGCAATCCAACGCCTCGGACCCTGCCACCCGCCCCGGTTCCGCCAGATCATCCAGCCGATCGGCGAACTGCGCGGCGAGGTCCGGGGGCACGCGCCAGATGAAGCGGTGGTCGCCGGAGGGATGCACGCCCGCCGGCCCCGGGGCGGCGGTCAGCACCATGTCCACCCCGGCGGCCCGGCAGAAACCCAGGTCGCGCAGCGCCACGTCGCGCCCGTCGCGGGCGAACTGCCGCAGCACGCCGCCCAGCGCGCGGCAGTCCTCGGCTTCGCCCAGCATCAGGATCATCGGATTGAAGTCGCTGGGCAGGAAGCCGATGCGCATCATGCGCGTTCCAGCACGTCGGTGGCGTGGCAGAGTTCCTCGGCCCCGGCGTCCGGGCCGGAGAGAATTCTCACCCGCAACCACTCGCCATCGCCCATGTTCTCGACGACCTCGGCGGCCAGGCCGCCTGCGATCAGCAGCTTCGCGCCTACCGCCACGTCATGGACCGCCAGCATGCCAGGCCTCCACAGGAACAGCTTTCAGAACAGGATGCTCAGGTTCTTCGCCAGCAGCACGTTCTGCTCCAGGATCATCTCCCGCCGCGCGATCAGCCAGGAATTCCCGTGCCGCCGCAGCCGGTCTTTGCGCCGGCCGACGAAGGTGTTGCTTTCGTACTCGACACGGTTCTGGTAGACCAGGAAACGGCAACCGGCCACGACCTCGGCCGGTTCTTCGACCGACGGCGAGACTTCCAGCAGGCGGACGTTGCTGACCATGTGGGTGACGCGGGACAGTGGTTCTTCGGCGTAATGAACGCCGGTCAGGATCTGCTCGACCCGCTTGCCAAGCGTCCACTTGTCTTCATCGAACCAGGAAATCCCCTCACCTTGCCTGGTATTTTCCTTCTCTGCCTGCTGCCCGAACTTCACGTTCCGCCTGATCGGCATGAAATACACCAGGTCCTCGGCCAGCAGATCGAGCCACTGGCGGAATTCCCGCTGGTCCAGGAGATCGGCTTCCATATACAGGAAATCCTCGATCTCCTGCTTCAGCGCGAACCAGGCGAGCCGCTGCGCCGCGGTCATTCCGCCGCCTGCCGGACGCTGTTGTTACGGCCGATCAACGTGTCCCAGTCGGCGCCTTTCAGGTAGCGGGCATAGACGTCGTAGTAGTTGCGGGCGCTTTGCTCGGTCATCTGCGTGCTGACGTCGCCGGGCAGCGGGTCGTTGCGCTTGTACGCGCCCATCGACTGCTGGTAGTTGAACGGATACCGCCGCGCGATGGTGCCGCTGCTGGCGGCGGTCGCGTACAGCCAGTTTTCCATGTCGTCCTGCTCGGTCATGCCGGCCGGGCCGGAGTAGCGCATGTAGAAGCGGCGGAGCACGTCCTTCACCTCGGCTGGCGCGTCGGCGTCGACCAGGAAGAACCGCCAGGCCTCGGTCTGGGTCGGCCCGTGCGGGTGCCAGACGCACAGGCCGCGCGGTTGCCGGCCGTGATACGACGTGTTCGGGAACAGGTTGCCGGTGAACGGCAGCAGCCGTGCCTTGTCGCCCAGGCGGCGCTTGCGTTCCTCGAAACAGTGCCGGAAGTATTCGTCAACGACCGGATACTGCAGGTAGGACGGCTGGTACTGGAACACCTCCGGCATCCATACGCTGTGCATGCCGTGGCCCTGCGGGAAACTCACCCAGACGTGCTGGCCCTTGGCGTATTCGTTATCCCGCCGGCCCGATTGCCCGGCCCGGGCGCTGGGGCCAATGCCGATCATGTCGACGGACCGGTGGGAGGGGTTGTGGTAGGTGTCGCCGAGGAAATTCTCCGCCGCGAACTTCCAGTTGGCGGGCAGGACCCATTTGTGCAGGCCAATGACCTCCGATCCGCCGGGCCGGCCGTCGCGGCAGTCGAGCACCTGGTCCAGGTGATCGACCGCATCGCCGAGATAGGTCATGAAATCCGGGGCATCGGGATCCCACGAAGCCCAGACCGTGCCCTTGTACTGATGCAGTTTGGGAACTTCGATCAGCGACCACTGGGACCGGTCGAGTTGCCCCTCGTACAGCACGCGATACAGCGGCACGCCTTGCAGCCGGCCGTCGGTCGTATAGCTCCAGGAATGATACGGGCAGACGAACAGCGAGGTGTTGCCGGATTCGTACCGGCACACCTTCATGCCGCGATGCCGGCAGGAGTTCAGGAAGACATGCACCTTGCCCTGCGTGTCGCGGCACAGGATCACCGACTCCTCGCCCATGCGGGAGACGAAGAAATCGCCCGGATTGCGGATCTGGCTTTCGTGCCCGACGAACAGCCAGGCGCGGGTGAACAGTTTCTCCAGTTCCTCGCGATGGAAGTCGGACGAGACGAAGATTTCCCGGCTGATCATGCCGCGACCAGGGTCGATCATCTGGTCGATCATCTGGTCGATGGGCAGGTTTGTTGTCATGTCTGCCTTTCCTCCCTGTATCGTGTGCGTCAGCGCCAGCGGGATGCGGCCGCGTCGTCCTCCTGCCTTGCGTCAACCCAGGCGCCGTGGCCGTCGGCGTAGTCTTCCTTCTTCCAGAACGGCGCCTTGGTTTTCAGCCAGTCGATCAGGAAGGCCGTGGCATCCAGCGCGGCCTGCCGGTGTGACGAGGCCGCGACCACCAGCACAATGTTGTCGCCCGGACGTAATGGCCCGACGCGATGGATGATGGTGCAGCCCAGCAGCGGCCAGCGATCGGCGGCCTCATCGGCGATCCGGCCGATGGCGCGCTCGGTCATGCCGGGATAGTGCTCCAGCGTCATGCCGATCACCGCCGGGCCTTCGCCGCCTTTCGCGTCGGCGCGGACCGTGCCGACGAAGCAGCCGATGCCGCCGATATCGGTGCGGCCGGCGGTCAGCGCGGCGATCTCCGCGCCGATGTCGAAGTCCTCAGTCTGGACCTTGATGCGTGCCATAATGGTTCAAGGCTAATCCCAGCCCGGCGGTTTGTCATCCGGCCACGCCGGTCGCCGGCATCGACAGCCCGGCGTCGTCGAGCAGGGCCGTGCCGATCCATTTTTTCGCCATCACGGGCGAAACGGCGAAGTGATCGAGAATTCCGCCGGCAATTCATCAGGACCGGTTCGGACCCGTCGAATTCGTGGCGCATTTCCCGCCGGCGTTCCCACGCCGGGAACGCTTCGCGCGGCATCGGTTTGTGCCGCGAGATGCTCATGCACAAAGTGACAGTGGAACCCGTACCGCCATGCATTGTCATCAACAACGCCTGGCGACAATCGTCACGCCGCCTTGCGGAACGTGGGCGGCAGGCCGGCCCGCGGCACCTGGCCGTGCAGCGGCTCGGCCGGCAGGCTGGCCTGCAGCACCTTGCGCGCGTCCAGCAGCTTCGGAATCTCGATGCCGGTGCGGAAGCCCATGCTCTCCAGCATGAACACCAGGTCCTCGGTCACCACATTGCCCGAGGCCCCCGGCGCATAGGGGCACCCGCCCAGGCCGGCGAGGCAGGAGTCGAAGGCGCGGATGCCGACTTCCAGGCCGGCCACGGCGTTGGCGATGCCCATGCCCAGGGTGTCGTGCAGGTGCAGGCCATACAGCACCGGCCCGATGGCCTCGCGCGTCGCCAGCACCACCTCCTTGATCTGCGCCGGATGGGCGTAGCCGACGGTGTCGGCCAGCATGATCTGGTCCACGCCGGCCGTGGCCAGGCCCTCGCACAGCGCCACCGTCTGCGCCGTCGTCACCACGCCGTCGATCGAGCAGCCGAAGGCGGTGGAGGCGCCGGCCACCACCGGCACCTTGCGCGGCTGCGCCTTCAGCCAGTCCATGATCTCCTGCATCATCGCGATCGACTGGGCAGGCGTGCGGTTGAGATTGGCCTTGCTGTGGCCCTCGCTGACCGAGACCGGGATGCTGATCTTGTGCACCCCGGCGTTGTAGGCGTTCTGCACGCCGCGCAGGTTCGGCGCCAAGGCCTGCACCGTCAGGCCGGGAATGGTTTCCAGCACCCGCGCCACCACCTCGGCCGTGTCGGCAAGCTGCGGGATCACCCGCGGCGGGACAAAACTGCCAACCTCGATCTCCTTCAGGCCGGCGGCGGCGAGGGAGGCGATCCAGGCAACCTTGTCGTCGGTGGTCATGCGGGTCTTGGCGATCTGCAACCCGTCGCGCGGGCCGACTTCACAGATGGAGACGAATTCGCCGCTCATGGTCTGGGGACCTCCGCGATCAGGATGGTGCCGGTTTCGGATTCGGTGATGACGAGGTGGCGCTCGTCCGGGGTCAGGGCGCAGTTGGTGGTCATGCGGCCGGCGCAGGACTGCACGCGGTACAGCGGTACGCCGTGCGGATCGACGATCCAGATGCAGCCGTGGCCGGGATTGGAAATATACAGGCGGTCCGCGCCGTCCATCGCCAGGCCGTCCGGGCCGACGAGGCCGGCGGGCACACGGGCGAAGCACTGCGCCTTTGCCACCACCGCATCAGGCCGCAGCAGGAAGCGCCAGACCTCGCAAGAGCGGGTCATCGCCACGTACAGGTGGGTCTGGGCGGTGTTCAGCACCAGGCCGTTCGGGCTGGGGCCGGTGGCGATCAGCCGGTCGATCCGGCCGTCCGCGTGCAGGCGCCAGACCCGGCCGGTGGGGTCCTGCAGCCCGGTCTGGCCCTGGTCGGTGAACAGGATGGAGCCGTCGCGGTGCAGCGTCAGGTCGTTCAGGCCCTTGAAGCTCTCGCTCATGACGGTCTGCAGCACGACCCCGGTGGCCCCGGTGGCGGGATCGATGCGGACCAGGCCGTTGCGGTAGTCGGCGGCAATCAGCCTGCCGTCGGGCTGGACCTTCAGGCCGTTGGGCCAGCCGGGATATTCGGCGACCAGGGTCCAATCGTCACCTTCGATGCGGAAGATGCGGCCGTAGGGGATGTCCACCACGTGCAGCCGCCCCTGGGCGTCATAGCAGGGGCCTTCCAGGAAGCAGTCGACCGGCTCCCCCGAGCGGTTGGCATCAGCCCATTCGGTCCGCTGCAGGCGGCGGAACCGGTCGGGCACGCGGGTCAGGATCCGTGTCGGGATCTCTTTCGGCGGTGCGAACCACATAAAGGGAGACGATGGGGCGCCGGCAGGTGGTTGGCAAGAGCGGGGGGGTGACGCGACGGGATGCACAGATGCCGGAAACAATCCGCTGCGGGCGTGGTCCCATCGTCATGGTGGGCGGGGACGGCCGGCCGCAACCGCGGTCGCTGTCAGTCCACCAGGATGGTCCGCACGCCCTGGTACAGCCGCGCGACCTCCCGCCACCAGCCGCCCCGGCGATCCTGCGCATAAGCGCGGGCCAGTTGCGCATGGCGGGCCGCCGGCAGCGTTTCGCTGATCCGGGTCCGCAGCACGTCGACGTTGTAGGCATCCCGATCAGGCGCGAGCGACACCGGAACCACACTGCCGGTCGGAATCCCCAGGTCCGCGGCGATCGCCGTCACCGCCTCCCGGATCGCCCGCGCTTTCGGCCCGGATGGAGTGACCAGATCGTAGGGCGGGTTCCACTCGGTGAACGGACGCAACTGATCAATATGCGTCACGACGCCCAGCAGCGGCGGCCGGTTGAGGTCGGCCCGCCGCTCGAACGCCGCATGGAATGCCCGCACCCCCTGCGCATCCACATCCCGCGCCGCCTGCACCGCGCTGATGGTCCACAGCACGACGTCTGCCTTCACCGCCTCCGCCGCCAGCGCCTCGATCGCCGCGGGCGTGGTCGTCAGCGCGGGCGCGTCAACCAGGACACAGGCCTGGCCCGCCGGATCGACCGCTTCGAAGCAGGCAAATCCAGGCGGACCCGGCAGCGGCGTCACCTGCGCCACGATGTTCTGCGCCAGCGCGTTCACCAGGCTCGACTTTCCGGCATTGCCCTGTCCGGCCAGCAGCAGCCGCAGTGGCGGGGGCGGAGTCCCCGGCTGCGGCGCGCCCTCCAGCGCGACGGCCGTGGCGGCCTCGGTCAGTTCGATCGCGTCCAGCTTCATGCGGCCGGAGTAAAGCTCGATCGCCGCCCGGCCGACCTCCAGGACCAACAGCCGGGTCATGCGGCTTTGCAGCGTGGCCTTGGCGGAATTGAGCAGTTCGTCCTGGATCAGCCCGCGGACCTCGGCCATCACCGACCCGGCCGGATTCACGACCGGACGGACCAGACGGTACAGAGTATAAAGGTGCTGCGCGGTTTCCCCCAGGCGGCCCGCCTTCTCCCAGGCGCCCGGCAGCCACAGCAGTTGCGTGACGGTCAGGCGATCGGACAGCGGCACGGATTGCAGCAGCGCCCGGCGCAGCCGCCGCGCCACCGTCTCCAGCGACAGCAGCGCCTCCGGCATAGTGAACGTGGTCAACGGATTGGCCGCGTCCGGGCGGTAATGCCGCGCCACCAGGTCCACGGTACGATGCGCGAGGTCCAGCGCCTCCTGCTGGTCCGAGAACGTCAGCGCCGGGGCCTCGCGGGAAAGGCGCTCGATCTTGTCATAGGCGGCCCGTTCCCGCGCCGGCCAGTCGGTGGGCGTTGTGTCAGCCTCCGGCAAACCGGCCGGCGGCTTCGGGCGGCGATACAGCATGATGCCGCCGGCGATCACCGCACAGCCGAGGCAGACGGCCAGGAACGCCAGCACGCCGCCGCGCTCCAGCAGCCAGAGCCCGCCCAACGGCATCACCAGCAGCGGCGGGATCAGCACCAGCGCCAGGGCGATCAGTTCGCGCCGGAACGCCCGCAGCAGTTCGCGGCCGATCACTTCGGCGGCTCGCGGCTGGCTTTGAAGATCTCGAATGCCTGGGCCAGTGCGACGCGGTAGGCCTCCTTGATCTCCCGGTCGGTGGCGGTGCCGCCGCCCTGGCGCGCCTTCAGGTAGACGCAGGCGGCATAGCCGAGTCCGTAAGTGAAGGCGAAGCTGGACAGCGACGCGGCGATCGCGCCGGCGGTCTGGCCATAGACCGGTACCAGCTTCACGCCCTGCCGGACGGCGAAGCCGACTCCCTGCCGGACCAGCGCGGCGGTGCCCAGGGCGCCGAGCAGGGATGCGATATCGGCGCGGCTCCACTCCACGCCGAAACGCAATCCCAGGGTGCGCAGCATCGCCCCCTGCACCGCCGGCACCGCGGCGATGGCGACGATCGGCAAGGCGTCCACCGCGCCGGCGGCGACGGAATAGCCCAGGATCGTGGACCGCGCCTCGGCCGCCGTGCGGTTGCCCTGATCGGCCCGCAGCGCCTCGATCCGCGCCATCACTGCCTGCGGCAGCGCCTCGAACAGGGCCGCGAGCAGCGCATCCAGCCCATAGTCGGCCGGGTCCAGGCCATCATCCGGGCGGGTAAAGTCGAGCGGCACGAACAGCACCGGCCCGCTTCCCTTCAGGCCGGCAAACAGCGTGCGCTGATGCGCCAGCGCCCGGGCAAGCGGGTCCGGGATGCGCCGATCGGCCGAGCCCTCCGCGAACGGATACGGCTCCAGGTGCGCCGGCGGATGCGGGTACATGCCATGCAGCCAGGTCTGCGCCACGACCACCGGCCAGGTGGGATGCCGCGCGCGGATCGCCCGCACCGCCTCCAGCACGGCCTCCTGCGCCGGATCGCCGGCGCGGATCACGACGAGCAGAAGTTCGGCCTTCGCCTCGCAGGCGGCGAGGTCCTCGGCCGGGTTGTAGTCGATCTCGCCCAGCCCGCGGGTGTCGAGGAAGCGCAGCACCGGCGCTTCCGGCGGGAAATCGAAGATCCGCGCCGTCCGCGTCATCGGCCGGAAGCCTTCGCCGACCTCGGCCTCGGTGGCGCCGGTCAGGCGCTGCACGATCGAGGACTTCCCGGACTGCACCTTGCCCAGCATCCAGATGATCGGCGCGGTTTGCAGCGCCCGCGCCCGCACCTCGTCCGCCGCACGGGCGGAGGCGGCGGACGCCGCCACGGCCGCGGCCGACCAGGAGTACCAGGCGCTGGCGGCGTTGCGAGCCCTGCCCCACCATGTCACCGGTCGCTGCATGGCCTTGCCTCCGCTGGATGATCGCCGGAAACGCGCGCGGAGGCCTCCGGTCGCGTCAGTCGTGCCTCAGGTCTCGGCGGGCACCGCCGCCGGCTGCGCCGCGACCATCTGCAGGACGAAATGCGCCAGGCGGGCGCTGATGTCGTCGAACGACAGCCGCCCCTCGGGTTGATACCAGGTATAGGCCCAGCTCACCATGCCGCCGATGGCCAGAGCGGCGACGCGGATGTCCTCGATCTGGAATTCCCCGTTGTTGACGCCTTCCTGCAGCAGGTCGCTCAGCACTCGGTCGAAGCGCTTTCTCAGCGCGTTGATCTCGGCCAGTCCGGCTTCGGACAGGTGCTTCTCCTCGCGGAAATAGACCGCGATGTTCCCCTGCCGCTGCAGCACCACCTTGGTGAAGTCGACGACGCCGCGATGCAGCCGATCGGCGGCCGTGCCTTCGTGCTGCGCTGCCTGCGCGATGGCATTCAGCGACATCTCGATGGTCGGGCGGCAGACGGCTTCCAGCAGTTCAACCTTGCTGCGGAAATGTGTGTAGATGAAAGGCTTTGTTACACCCAGCTTGCCGGCGATGTCGTCCAGGGTGGTGCCGCTGAACCCGCGCTCGTAGAAAAGCTTGACCGCTTCTTCCAGAATACGCTCGCGCTTGTAGGCCGAAATTTCGTCACGCATAGAGTTTCTACCAACCAGTCCTAACGCATACTAAGCAGAATTCCTTGGACTGGACCATCGCTGGTTCCGCAGACGTGCTGTCACGCAAACGATTCCCGTCCCATGGCCAGGAATTTTTCCCGGCGTTTCATCCGCAGCGTGGCCCCGTCCATGCCGTTGACATCGGCCAGCGCCTCCTGCACCGCCTGGCCGACCGACTGAACGGTGGCCGTCTTGTCGCGTTGCGCGCCACCCAGCGGCTCCGATACCACCCGGTCCACCAGCTTGAGCCGCAGCAGATCCTCGGCCGTCAGCCGCAGCGCTTCGGCCGCGACCGAGGCTTGCGCCTGGTCGCGCCACAGGATCGAGGCGCATCCCTCAGGCGAGATCACCGAATAGACGGCGTGCTCCAGCATCAGGATCTGGTCACCGGCCGCCAGCGCGATGGCGCCGCCCGACCCGCCCTCACCAATGATCGTCGCGACGATCGGCACCGGCGCTTCCAGGCAGGCCTCGATCGAGCGGGCGATGGCTTCCGCCTGGCCGCGCGCCTCAGCCTCGATGCCGGGGAAGGCGCCGGCGGTGTCGATGAAGGTCAGCACCGGCATGTGGAAGCGGCCGGCGAGCTCCATCAGCCGGCGGGCCTTGCGGTAGCCTTCCGGCCGGGCCATGCCGAAATTATGCTTCACGCGGGACTCGGTGTCGGAGCCCTTCTCGGTGCCCAGCACCATCACCGGGGTGCCGCGGAAGCGGCCCATGCCGCCCAGTACGGCGGCGTCGTCGGCGAAGGCGCGGTCGCCGGCAAGCGGGGTGAAGTCGGTGATCAGGGTCTCGATATAGTCACGCGCCTTCGGCCGGTCGGGGTGGCGGGCGACCTGGGTCTTCTGCCACGGGGTCAGCTTGGCGTAGGTGGCGCGGAGCTGCTTGTCGGCGACGGCGGTCAGGCGGCCGATCTCGTCGGCGATATTGATGCCGCCTGGCTCCGACATGCGCCGGAGCTCTTCGATCTTGCCCTCGAGCTCGGCGATTGGTTTTTCAAAGTCAAGAAAGTGACGCATGGGGCGGGGGCTTTAGCACAGTTCGCGGATTGGGGAAGCCTGAGAAGCAGCGGGTGTTGACAGCGCCACGCCGGCGCCTATCTCTTCACCGGCAAGTGTAGCTTTGGCTACAAGATATAGCGAGGGGCGTAATCTATGGCCAAAGCTTCATTCGGCCCGAAACCTGGCACAGATCGCCGGTGAGCACGGCGTCGGTGCCATCGAACCTGTCCGAGCGGACCGCGCAGGCGGCGCAGGCGGTGCTGGCCGGACGCCGCCGGGGCGTGGCCGGCTTCCTGCCGTTCGTCGGCCCGGCGGTGGTGGCGTCGATCGCCTACATGGATCCTGGGAACTTCGCGACGAACATCCAGGCCGGTGCGCGGCATGGTTACATGCTGCTCTGGGTTGTGATGCTGGCGAACCTGATCGCCATGCTGTTCCAGGCGCTGGCGGCCCGGCTCGGGCTCGTCACCGGCGTCAGCCTGGCGGGCCTGTGCCGGCAGCATTTCCCCCGCCCGCTGGTCGTCGCCATGTGGCTGGCCAGCGAGGTCGCGGCGATGGCGACCGACCTGGCCGAGACCATCGGCGCGGCCATCGGCATCAGCCTGCTGGCCGGCGTGTCGCTGCTGACCGGGCTGCTGGTCACCTTCGTCATCACCTGGGGCCTGCTGATGGTCCAGTCGCGCGGCTTCCGGCCGATCGAGCTGGTGATCACCGGGTTCGTCGGCGTGATCAGCCTGGCCTATGTGATCGAGCTGTTCATCGCGCCACCCGACTGGGGGATGTTTTTTTATCATACTGTGGTACCGCAGCTCTCCGGCGCGGACAGCGTGACGCTGGCGGTCGGCATTGTCGGCGCCACGGTGATGCCGCATGCGATCTACCTGCACTCGGCGATGATGACGCATCGTGTGAGTGCCCGCAGCGACGCCGAGTGCGGCCGGCTGATCCGGATTTCCAATATCGAGGTGCTGCTGGCGCTGTCGCTCGCCGGAGTCGTCAACATGGCGATGGTGGCGATGGCGGCCACCATGTTCCATCAGGGCCACGCCGACGTGGGCGAGATCGAGACGGCGTACCACACGCTGCTGCCGCTGATGGGCATCGTCGCGGCAGGGGCGTTCATGACCTCGCTGATGGCGTCCGGGCTGTCGAGCTCGGTGGTCGGGACGATGGCCGGGCAGGTGATCATGCAGGATTTCGTCAGCTTCCGCATTCCCTTGTGGGTGCGGCGGGCGGTGACGATGCTGCCGGCGGTCGTGGTGGTGGCGCTGGGCGTGCAGGCGACCGAGGCGCTGGTCTGGAGCCAGGTGGTGCTGAGCCTGGTGCTGCCGGTGCCGATGATCGCGCTGCTGGTGCTGATCCGGCGGCCGCAGGTGATGGGTGCCTTCGCCATCGGCCGGGGGGGCCAGGTGGCGACACTGGTGGCGACCATGATCGTACTGGCGCTGAACGCGATCCTGCTGTTGCAAATGATCGCCGGTTAGGCGGAGCATCGGCCAACGGCAACTGCTGGAACGATCCGATTCATGGCCAACAGCCCGCCTCGCGCCGCCGCGCCCGCGGCACTTCCGGCCGAGCCGACCCAGGCCAGCCGGTTTGGCAAGGCGCGCACGGCGCAGTCCGGCGCGCTGCTGGAAGACTATGTCGAGCTGATTGCCGACCTGCTGGCGGATGGCGGGGAGGCGCGGCCGACGGACATCGCCCGCCGCCTGGGGGTGACGCACGCGACGGCGATCAAGACCATCGGGCGGCTGAAGCGGGAGGGGCTGGCGGTCGCCAAGCCGTATCGCGGCGTGTTCCTGACCGAGGCAGGGGAGAAGCTGGCATTGCGGGTGCGGGCGCGGCACCGGGTGGTGGTGGACCTGCTGCTGGCGGTGGGCGTGCCGATGGAGTCGGCGGAGTCGGATGCCGAAGGGATCGAGCACCATGTGTCGGATGTGACGCTGGCGGCGTTCGCGCGGTTCCTGGGGCGGACGTAGGGGTGGCCGGTCTATCGCATCGGCACCCCGGTGCGGGTCCGGTGGGCGACGGATATCGATCACACGTGCAACAGGGTTACTTTCGGCGCCGGAACACATGAGGGGGCGAGGCAATCGCTGTGTGGAACCGGATGGCGAGCCCTGAGATTGATTTGAAGTCATTGATCCGACCGCCCCTGCACGATAGGTTCCATGTAACGTCCGTAACATGCAGGCCTGGGGAGGACATGTCATGATGAAGCGTGCACGTGCCATCGCGTCCGCGTCAGCTGTGGTCTTGCTCGTCACCACGTGGGCGCAGGCTGCGGACCAGGGCGCCGAACGCGCCGTCAAGGTGGACGACGGCACGTTCAAGTGCATTACCGACATGACGGCGGTGCGCCACTTCTACGTCGACAACCTGGCAGGCAACCTGAAGGGCACCGTTGCCGTTGCCGAAGCGGGCAAGGGCGATTATCCGGAAGGCTCGGTCGTGCAGCTGGTCCCGACCGAGGTCATGATCAAGCAGCAGAAGGGCTTCAATCCCGTAACTCACGACTGGGAATTCTTCGCCATCGACGTGAGCAAGGATGGCAGCAAGATCTACCAGCGTGGTTTCGAGAACGTAAATAATCGCTTTGGCTTGAACTGCTTTGCCTGCCATCGGCTGGCGCGGAAGGAGTTTGATCTGATCTGTGAAGAAAACCATGGGTGCGCCCCGATCCCGATCACGCGCCCCATGTTCCGGGCCCTGCAGAAGACCGATCCACGCTGCAAGACTCCGCAGCCGCTGACCCAGGAAGACAAGCAGGCGCTGGTGGACCTGGCGGAAGTGGTAAAGACGTTGAAGCCGGGCGCGGAACCCGAAAAGAAGCAATAGGACGCCATCGCAATTTTCCCGGCCGGCACTACAGCGGAATCGCCAGCAGCGTATCGATGCGCTGGCTGTCGCAGACCACGATGCGCTCGGCATAGCGCCACGCCCCGGTTTCATCCCGGCGCACCTCGTCGCGGTACACGCCGGCCGCGAACACCATCATCTGGCCGTCGCGCATGGTGCGGACGACGACGAATGACGTTTCCGCCGAAACCAGGCCGTCGGTGTCGGCGGTAACCAGCGGCAGGCCGAGGACATGGCGGTAGCGCTGCCGCTCGTAGATGTTGGCCTGGCGCAGCGCGGCGACGCGGTCGTGCAGCATGGCGCGGGAGTCGGCGTAGATCAGGCCGGCCTGGTGGCCTTTCTCGAAATTGTCCGCCGTCGTGACCTTGTAGAGGCATCGATCGTGAAAGAAGTCCGGCCATGCCTCCAGCCGGTTGGCGTCGATTGCCGCGGCGCAGGCGGCGTTCAGCGCGGCGAGTTCCAGCGGGCCGGTCATCGTCACAGGCCCATCCGCGCGCGCCAGGCTTTCCAGAAGCCGCGCACCGAGGCCTCGGTCGCACGAGTGTCGGTGGTATCGGCCGAGGTGCCGCCCATTTCGACCACCGAGGTCTCCGCCTCGGCCGCCGCGATGCCGCGCTGCACGAAACCACCGACGGCGCCGTCCTCCATCGACACGTATCCGGCCGGGCCGGCGAGGTTGGCCTGCTTCAGGCGCATGGCGCGCAGGTCCGGCGTGTCGTCGGCGAAGCCCAGATAGGTCCAGTGCAGGTCCATGCTGTCGATGCCGCGCGGCACGATTTGGCGGACGGCCAGGGTGTTGTTGATCTGCTGCAGGACGAAGCCCGGGAAGATCGACAGGATCTGCAGGCTGATGTCGTCGTTGAACTCCGCCACCGAACGCATAAACGACGGGTCCTGCAGACGGAAGCCTTCGTTGTCGGCGCGCATCCCGGCATACGTCGTGTCCGGCCCCTGCGGCGGCGCCAGGGTCGTGCTGGCGTGCGCGACGCCGTTGTCGCTGACCATCACGCCGCCGCCGTGGCTGAGGCGGGTGATGCGGAACGTCGTGAAGAACGTGTGCAGCAGGCTGGCGTGATAGGTGTCGCGCACGTTCTCCATGTAGAGCTTCCAGTTGCACGGCAGTTGCTGGGTGAAGCGGCCGATGATCTCGAGCTTTTTGTGCAGCACGCGCTGCAGCCGGGCGAGGATTTCAGAGCCGATGGTGTCCTCGAAAGACGGGCCGTCGGGCACCAGGGTGCCGAACACCAGGCCGGATTGCACGGTGACGTGCAGCTTGCGCGGGCCGTGCGCCTCCGGCCGGAAATCGTCCGGCATGCCGCCCTTGCCGCCGACGCCATGACGGAACGCCACCGACTTCAGGTTGCCGTGCAGGTCGTAGCGCCAGGCGTGATAGATGCACTGGAAGTCCTTCACCGAGCCGCCGTCATCGAGGCAGATCAGCGCGCCGCGGTGGGCACAGCGGTTCTCGAACGCAACAACGGCGCCGTCCTCGGCGCGGGCGACGACCACCGGCATCGCGCCCATCATGGTGGTGCGGTAGTCGCCCGGGTTCGGCACGTCGATCTCCAGGCAGAGGAAATGCCAGCATGGGCCTTCGAACAGGCGCGCCTGTTCCGCGCGCGCAATGCCGGGGTCGCGATAGACCCAATAGGGGACACGGGTCAGGCCGGGCGGCCAGGCGCCAACCGGCAGGTCGCGGACAGGCTGGTCCATGGTGTCCTCCCCTGTTTTCGGGGAGGCTACGTCCGGAGGGGGGCGCTCGCAACGTTGGGGTTGGGTTCATCCCGGTTTGTGGTTGGGATGCCACGCTGCAGCCTGTCCGCAACGGCAAGGGCCCGGGGCATGGCTGAATGCCGGATCTGTCGGCAAAACCAGAGCGGCCGGACGGAGCGTCAGTTTGCCATCCCAGGACTTTTCCGGTTTCACGCCGAGTTTGGTGCGGTAAGCTCGGCCGCCCTCGCTGCTGGCATTGAACCCGCTTTTCAGTCTACCCCGACTCCGCAGGCAGCGCACGCCATCCGGCCAACGATGCTGACGTACAAGCTCAAAGCACTTGGCCTCGTCCAGCAGGCCAGAGAGATTGACCACCTCGCATACCGCCATGCGTGCACAGCCTCCCAAACAACCAGATCACGTCTTCATCCAATCAGATCCGAGACCTCGCTTCAGCGCTACCCCTCCAGAGTCACCACCCCGGAACCCAATAAGAGTCAAAAACTAAACCGTGTCTACTTTGAGAACCGTAGCTTCTCCTCCTCAGGATCGAGGTGATCCTTGACCCAAAGCCGATCGGCAACGGCGCAGGGATCGGCACTGACGTCGGCCTCGAAGGCGGCGACGCGGCGGATCAGGCCCTCGGCGGTGGCGTGGCAGTGATGGTAGGTGACGTCCTCGCGCAGCCAGCGCCACAGCGGCTCGACCGCCATCAGGTCGGGGCTGTAGCTGGGTAGCGGCACCAGATGGATGCCCAGGCTGCCCGCAGCGGACCAGACCGTCTTCACGATGATAGGGCGCGCCATCCCAGAGCAGGATCAGTTTGCCGGTCGGAATTTCGGCGCGCAACCGGTGCAACACGCCGATGGTATTGTCCCCATTGGCCCGGTCATAGGGCCAGATCCGCAACTGCCCCTCGTTGTAGAGGTACAGCCCATAGAACGAAACCTTGGCCTTCAGACCGGGTGAGCTTGAAGCGACCTAGAAGCGCTTGCCGCGCTCTCCCCAGCCGTAGCCGAGATCGACATCCTGATGGATATGGGTCTCATTGAGATAGACCACGTGATGGCGCTCATCACGCGCCCCATCCGACAGCGCGCCGCTCTGGGCGACGAAAGCCTCTCGTTTCTCCGGATCAGGCCGCGAAGCGGACTGATGCTTTGCCAAGCGGTTAGCCGGCTCGGCGCGGCCGAGCAGTTTGTGGGCCTTCTTCCACGACAGCTTGAGCCGGTGCAGCGCGCGGCGGATGGTCTCGCGGCTGAAGCGGCGGCCGACTTGCTCCCGCACGAAGCCGACCAGACGGCGCAGCGTCCAACGTGGCTTTACATCGGCTCCGGCGACCGGCGGACTGGCTGCCTGGCATTCTGCGGCGCGAACCTGCTCGCCAAGCGCGGTGGCGATATCGGGGCAAAGCGGGGCCACCCATTGGCGTAAAAATGGCGTGGCGGCGGCACGATGCTTGCCATTCCGTCATGACTCGGCTTGTCCGGGCCACCTGTCGCGGCACAGTGCTGGAATAGGTGGCCCGGACAAGCCGGGCCATGACGAAAGGGAAACGCAGCGGCGGACCGTTTCCGAGATGTGTGCATCCCGTAGGGACAAGCCGGGCCACGACGAGGAGGCAACAGCCAGCCCTATTTTAACGCAAATGGGGGCGGCCACCGGTGCGCTGATAGGTCAGCGCCTCGGGGCCGTGTTCGTTGTAGGCGTGCAGCCAGCCCATCACGGTCTGCGCGCGTCGTCCCGTGCGTTCGGCAACCGCCGTGGCACAACTGCCTGCGGCGATCTCGTGCAGGGCCAGGAAGCGTTCGCGGCTGCGGGGATGGGCGGCGCTCAAGGCCAGATCACGCAGATCCGCAACCGTCTGGCCCCAGCGCGGATGGTCAATGTGTAGCACGGGTCTGAAAGGCCTTGTTCCGATGAAACGCGCCATATGAGAACGGCAAGATTTCCAGCCAAGGGGGACAAACCAACGGTTCCAAACTCGCCATCCAGTAGACGCGGTTTAGATCGCGGGCCACTTAGATCACCGGCCACCAGTCCTGCGGCGGGTTCTGCCGTTCCTCCCGCAGCATGACGGGAGCGCCGTTCGGTTGCGGCACCTGCCAGTGCATCCGGCGCTCGTCCCAGCGCACCTGCATGACCTCGCCGCCGGAAAATTCCACGTTGATGAGGGTTCCGTCCTTAGGCGCCCGCTCCCAGTCTGCGCCCGCTCGGGCCGCAGTGTTCTCATTCATTTCTCGTAGTCCTGCCCTTGAAGAATTTCCACAACCCCAAAATCGGTTGAACTTTTTCGTGGCGGCGCAGTTACGGGACCGTGACCGGCCGCGCCAGCGGTAAATGCGTTGCCGGCATTCACAAACGAGTTGAGCCCTTTCCTTACGGTTCGTTGCATGGCATGCTGCACCGCAATATGACCTCGGATGACCGCACCTCTCCCGAAGACCTGCTGCCCGTCCCATCCGTCCCGGCCGAAGATCCGCCGTCGCCGCCGCCGCGTGTCTATCGCGAGCCCGGCATGAACGACTGGATCGTGGAGCCGCCGGGCAATCGCGACTCCCCGGAGGGAAGGATGGTCTTCAAGGGCGAGCGGGCGCAGCATGAGGCTCTGACCTACGCGCACGAGAAGTTCGGCAACGCGCGGTTCTTTCCGTATTAGGCTGCCCGGCAAGCCATGTAACGGCTTTGGTCCGGAGTGGACGCAGGGCAGTACGAAATCCCTGAAAATGGCTATGGCGGGACGGCACGGGATGCAAGCAACCGCGCCCGATGATGGTTGTTCTGGTTGCACAGCGCTGCACGTCCGGTCCCTCGACGCCGATTCGTAACAATACGGCTGCGGCGCAGGGGAAACGAAGGCCGGATGCCACGGTATTTGCGGCGATCCGGCAGAGCGCCGGGCGGTGCCAGGGCAGTGCTCGGATACGTCATTGCGTCAATCTCTTAATAATATCGCATCCGTCCGGCCACCCCGGTATAAGCCCCCATGCTTTCAGACGAACCGATCCGCGCGATCGTGCTGGCGATCAGCGCGACCGTCCTGTTTGCCTCCTCCGACACGATCGCGAAATACCTCAGCACCAGCCTGCCCATCGCCGAGTTCCTGTGGATCCGCTACGCGCTGTTCCTGGTGATGGCGGTGCTGCTGGGCAGCCGCCAGCCCCACCGCCTGCTGCGGCCGCGCAACACGGGCCTGCAGGTCGCGCGCGGGATCTGCGTCGTGCTGTCGTCGATCCTGTTCGTGCACGGCGTGCGGCAGATGAGCATGGCGCAGGCGACGAGCATCAACTTCCTGTCGCCCATCCTGATCACCGTGCTGTCCGTCCCGCTGCTGCGCGAGACGGTGGGCCTGCGCCGCTGGGCGGCCGTCGGCGCCGGGATGCTGGGCATGCTGGTCATAGTCCGGCCGGGCCTGAGCGGCTTCGAGCCCGCCGCGCTGTTCGGCGTCGGCGGCGCGTTCTGCTGGGCGCTGGCGCTGATCATCACCCGCATGATCGCCGTCTCCGACGCGCCGGAGACCACCGTGTTCTGGTCCGCGGGCATCGGCACCCTCGTGCTGAGCACGCTGCTGCCGCTGGAGGCGGCTTGGCCGAGCTGGCGGCAGCTTGGCCTGTCGCTGCTGCTGGGCAGCCTGGCCTCGGGCGGGCAGTGGGGCATCATCCTGGCGCATCGCCATGCGCCGGCCTCGCTGCTGGCGCCGTTCTTCTATATCCAGCTGCTGTGGGCCTCGGCGCTGGGCTTCCTGGTGTTCGGCAGCCGGCCCGACGGCTGGACCCTGATCGGCGCCGGCATCATCATTGCCAGCGGCCTGTATACCGCGCATCGGGAACGGGTGCGGGGCCGCATGGCGCGGGGCGAGCCGCGGCTGGCCGGGCTCCGCCCGGTGCCTGGAACACCGCCGGGAACAAAAGGCTAGAGCAATATCGGCCTGACTGGAAATCGCGGAGCGATTTCAGGCCGATGAAATTGCTCGTGAAATTATGAGCTGGAGCGTTTCCAGTCAGGCTGAAAACGCTCTAGTACACCTCGCCGGAAGTGGCGACTCCGTTGATGGGTGGCCCGGCGCGGGTGAGTCTGGTTTGCCACAGTCTGGCGGCAATCGCCGTGACCAGCCGCCGTCAGGAGCCGTTCTGGCGAGTCAGGAGCGGCCTGAATATGGCAGGCCACAGGCTCACGCCTCGCCCTGATTCACCGGAGCCTTCATGCCCCGTCTGACTGCCGCCCCGAT
>NZ_NHRY01000215.1 GCF_002937115.1 Rhodopila globiformis
GCACGGCCAGCAGGCCGCTCAGGAGAATTGCCAGGCGTGTCGTGCGTGGGGTGATCATCGCAGGGCCTCCACCGCCAGTCGTGCATCCGCGATCCGTGCGCCGGGGATGACCCGGACCTGCGCGCCGCCATCCAGGATCGGGCCGGCATCTGGAATGCCGGCGATGACTTGTATTTCTTGCACCAGCGCCGCTTCCCGGAACAAGCGCCCTGCCGGGGACCGGAGCTTGCCGTGAGGGTTGCGATCCTACTGTGATCGGCGCAACTAATATGCCCGCTGACAGTAGTATTTCCGCCTTTTCGAGTCACGTTTGCTTGCGTCCGGCTCCCGCCGTGACGAAGCGACTCGCCACGCCCGATTCTTGCCGTCACGATCCCCATCCTGGGAGGGAACCGTGGCGGCTGCCGTGAACCGCGAGGAAATTCTCGCAGGCCATTTCCTGCTCCGGCATCTGCGCGCCGAGGAACTGTCGCGCCTTGCCGCGAGCGCGACCCTGGCGCGCCATCGCGCCAACGCAACGATCTTCCAGAAGGGCGATCCCGGCGCCAGCATGATGGCGGTGGTCAGCGGCCGGGTGAAAATCTGCACCTATTCCCCGGACGGCAAGGAACTCGTGCTCAACATCATCGACCGCGGCGGCCTGTTCGGCGAAATCGCCGTGCTGGACGGGCAGCCCCGCTCGGGCGACGCCGTGGCGATGGAGGACACCGAGCTGCTGGTGCTGGAACGCGCCCGGCTGATGCCCTTCCTGAGCGCCAACCCCGAGATTCCGACGCGGCTGATCGGCGTGCTGTGCCAGCGCCTGCGCCAGACCAGCGAAGCGCTGGAGGACGCGCTGCTGCGCGACGCCCCGTCACGCGTGGCGCGCGGCCTGCTGCGCCTGGCCGGAACGTTCGGCCGGCCGGAGAAGGGCGGCCTGCGCCTCGACATTCGCCTGTCGCAGCAGCAGATCGGCAACCTGATCGGCATTTCCCGCGAAAGCATCAACAAGTATATCGTTGACTGGACCCGCGCCGGATACCTCAGCGTCGATCATGGTTTCATTACAATCCGCGACAAGACGGCGCTGGAAGACCTGTCGCAGGCCGAGCTGTAGGCGCCCGCGCGCTCGGCCGCCGCCGAATCGATACGGTAGGCGCCCATCGCCGCCTGCCGGCCCCGCAGCATGACGTCGCCGATGCGGATGCCTGGAAACTCGCCGTCCAGGCGGCGCCACGTCGGCTCGCCCACGACGATGGTGCAGTAGTCGGGCCTGGGATCGGCGTATTCCTTGCCAAGCTGCTCCAGCCGCGCGCCGGTGTTGGCGGTGTCGCCCAGCAGGCAGAATTCCAGGCGGGCGCCCTTGCCCAGGCTGCCGGCCACCATCGGGCCGGTGTGCAGCCCGACGCGCAGGCCGCCAATCGGCTGGCCTTCGGCGCGCCACTGGACGTTCAGGTCCTGCATCGCGCGCTCCATCGCCAGCGCGCAACGCGCGGCGTTCCGCGCGTCGCGGGTGATGGCGGCCTCGGTCAGCCGCGGGATGGGGACGCCGAACACCGCCAGGATGCCGTCGCCGATGAAGCGCAGCAGCACGCCGTCATGCGCCATGATCTGCGCCGCCATGGCGTCGATGTAGCGGTCGATCCACTCCACCAGCGGCGCTGGTTTCATCTGTTCGCACATGGTGGTGAAGTTGGCCACGTCGGCATACAGCACGGTCGCCGTCAGCTCCTGCGGCACCGGCCGCCCCCCGGACAGGAACAGGTCGCGGTCCTTCATGATTTCGTTCACAACCGGCTCGCTGACGAAACGGGAGAACAGCGCGCGCAGGGCCGAGCGGTCGCGCCGATCGAGGCCGCTGCGCCAGGCGCGGGCGGTGCCGCCGGCCAGGGTCAGCCCCAGCACCGGCCCGACGACGGGAACCAGCACGCCGGTTTCGGCATACGCCGCCAGCACGGCGGCGATGAACATCAGCCCAAGGCCGGCGAGGGCCGCCGCCGCGGCATAGCCGGCCAGCAGCACGCCCAGCACCGCGCCGGCGGCCGCGAGGCCGGTCGTCACGGCAATCTCCGGCCACGGCAGCGCCGCGTGCGGTACGGCGCGATGATGCAGCAGTTGCGAAACGACCTGGGCGTGGATCTCGACCCCGAAGCTGGGCCGCCCGAACGCCGAGGCGAGCGTGCGGTGCTCGTCGCTGCCGGGGATCAGGCTGCCGATGAGCGCGACCTTGCCCTTCAACCAGGCCACCGGCAGCAGGCCGACGGCCTCGGCCGGATAGACCGGGACATCCGGCGCGGCGTGCAGGCCGCGGCCGCTCCGCCGCCAGTCGATCGGGAACGGCCGGTCCGGCACCGGAACGTCGAGCGCGGCGGCGATGGCGGCGGGGAAGCTGGGCAGGCCGGTCAGCGGATGCACCGGCAGGTGGTCGCGGACGACGTCGTCGAACCGGTCGCGCACGAGGTTGGCGTTGCCGGTGCGCACGCCGGCCAGGAATCGGTTCAGGAAGCGCCGCCGCCCGGGCGCCATCGGCGTGTCCGGCGCGACCGAGATCGCCACCACCGGAACGTCGGTCCGGCGCAGCGCCCGTTGCAACGCCGCATCCTTCGCCGGCTCGGTCGGACGGTCGAGCACCACGTCCAGCCCGATGGCCGCGACTCCCTTGTGCGCCAACGCATCGACCACATCCGCCAGGAAGCCGCGATCGATCGGTGAGCGATACGGAAACGCCGCGAGCGTCTCCTCGGTGATGCCGATGACGACGACGTTCGGGTCGGGCGGGCGCAGCGGGCCGAGGAAACGGAACGCCACCGCTTCGAACAGGCGCTCGGCGGCGGCGAGCGGGGACGGGGGGCGGGTTGCCGTCAGCGCAATCGCCGCCGACAGCACCAGGATGGCCGCCATCCAGCCCGCCGCGACGATCTGCCTTCTGCACATGCCCGACGCCACCCGAAGCCAAAAAGCCTGTGTCGCGCCGCACGCCGATCGGCTGCAAGGCCCGGAGGCGCGGCGTCCGTTCAAACAAGCGGCAGGATTATCCCGCTTCCACGGCGGTGGCGGAAGGCCCGGCGGCGTGGCTCAGTTGGTCCGCATGAACTGCACCCGCCGGTTGGCCGCGTCATAGGGGTTGGCGGTCAACGGCTCCGACATGCCCTTGCCGACGAGTTCGAGGCGCGTGGGCTCGATGCCCTGGCTGACGATGTATTCGCCCACCGACAGGGCGCGGCGCTCGGACAAAGCAAGGTTGTAGCGGGCAGAACCTTTCGCGTCGGTGTGGCCCTCGATGCGCACCTTCATCTGCGGCGCCTCTTTCATCAACTGGGCGATCATGGCGATCATGCCGCGGGCGGAGGCAGGCAGCATGGCGGAGTCGAAGGCGAAATTGACGTGGAAGGCAACAGCGCCGGACTGGTCCCCGGCATCGCGCTCCGGCGTGGCGGCGGCCTGGACAACCGGCGCGGGCGTGGCCCGGGCGGGCGGACGTACGGGCGCCGGCGGTGTCCTGGTGGACACTGTCCGCACGCCGGGGGAGGACGCCGCCTCGGGCCTCGGCAGCACGATCGAGCGGCTGGCGCCGGGATGCGATTCCGGAATCATGATGTTGCGCAACTGTTCGATCGGCGGCGCATCGTCGAACACCGGCACCGCCTGGGCCAGCGCGGCGCCGGCGAACAGCAGCACGGCGGCCGGCGCGAGGACCGCGATCCGGGTGAAGCGCGAAGGATGGGTACGGAACATGGGGGAAACTCCTGTGCCCTCGGACGTCCGGGTTGGCAACGTCCCTGGCGGCAGGATGGCGGCCGGCCGTGCCGGCGGCTGTTGAGCCGTTCACTGCCCTGGTTTTTTCCGCGCGGCGCCGGCCGCGGCGGCTCATTCGTTTCTTGGGGTGATCTTCCACTGGCCGGCGGCGGTGCGGCACCAGTCGAGGTTGTACTCCTGCGGCACCGGCTTCCCGGGGAAGGAAATCGCGTACCGCACGGCATGGCACGTCGTGCCGTTCGATTGGTACACGCGCGTCAGGGTCAGTTTCCCCGAATTGCCCGAGGTCGCGTCGGTCCAGGCCCGCGTTTCCCCGGCCGCGGCATCCGGCGTCCGGTTCAGGGAGACGGTATCCTCCCACACCAGGCGCCAGTCCTCGTCGGTCAGCAGCGCCACGTTCGGGTTCGAGCCAAACGGGTTCAGCTGGGCCATGCACGGCCACGACGCCGGCAACAGTGATCCAACCGCCATCGCGAACGGCAATAACCGGCGTCGTCGCTTCATCTTGTCACCGTAATAATGAGTGATCGGCAAGCCATTATGCCGCGCCGGGCGCTGATGCGCCACCGGCTGCGCCGTAACGTTTCCCGGAAGCCGCGCGACGGCGCCGGCCAGGGCGCCGGCCGCGCGTGTGGCCAGAGCGGCCGCCGGCGGTCTGTCAGCCGATCCTGAAGTTGGCGGCTGTCAATGCGCTTGGCGCGACGGCCTGGATATCGAGAGCGCTACCGGGTCCGAACGGCACCAGCGTCCCCCCGGAACCATCCGGCGCCAGCGCGGCCAGCACCGCGCCGGTGGTGGCAAATCCGCCGATGCCGCCGATGAGATCGATAACGCCATGGGCCAGGTCCCGGCCGAAATCGCCGAGAGCGACCGAGCCGATCGTCGGCCCAAGATCGAGCTGCATGCCGATCGATTGATCGACGACCGAGGCGGAGGCGGCGGAACGGATGGACACCACCGGGGCGGTGCACGCCGTGAGGTAGGCGTGGGTGCCGGACCCCATGAACAGCAGCGGCTGGCTGCACCCCTGAAGATTGAGGATGCCCGTGCCACCTCCGTTCGCCAACCGGATAACATTGGCCTGGCCGCCAAACACGCTGTCCAGGTCGCCGTTTATGGTCAGCGTGTCGCCCTGTCCGTTGCCGGCATAGATATAGGTGTTGAGCGCGCTGACGGTGACCGCGTCGGCATTTCCGTTGCCGATATAGACGTTTTCCTCGTTGCCACTTACGGCGGCCGTGTCGCCGGCGCCGTCGCCGAGCCTGATGGTGGTGTCGGGACCGCCGTTGACAACGGCCGAGTCCTGGTTCCCGTTGCCCAGCGTGACCGTATTGTGGGAGCCGCCGCTCACGATTGCCGTGTCGGCGTTCCCGTTGCCGAGCGTGATCTGGTTGAAGGACCCGTTCATCGTGGTTGCCGCGTCCCGGTCTCCATCGCCGAGCGTGACCGTGTTCGAGGTTCCGCCCACGGCGGCCATGTCCTGGTTGCCGGCGCCGAGCGTGGCCGTGTTACCGTCACCATTCAGCAGCAGGATGTCGCCTTGTCCGTCACCGAACGTGACGACATCCGAGCTGACGGTCAGGGACGCCATCGCATGGTCTTCGTCGCCGAAATTGATCGTGGTCATCGCGGTTCCTCCTGTTGTCCCCGCGCAGCGGCGCGGCTTCGCATCGGGGGCAGAATCTTGCTTCTGCGATCAGGGCTTTTGAGGGCCCGGCGTGACTTCGCTTGCTGAGTATCGATGGTGCTCGAACTGCGCGGGAAGAGCAACGCTCTACACGGGGATTTGGTTTCCGGTTGGGGGAGGG
>NZ_NHRY01000216.1 GCF_002937115.1 Rhodopila globiformis
TTAGGTTGGTCTCGTAATATAAACCATACGACAAGTCAAGCGCCAACTCCTGACAGGCTCGCCGGGACCGCGGGCGATGAGCAGGCTGACCTGATCCAGCCTTCGCCGCCGGTCATGCTGCCGTGCTGACGCAGACCGGCCTGATGGTCCGGCCGGTTGGTCGCCTTGTGACCCTGCGGCGGGATACGGTGACGGCGGTTCTGGTTCGGCTTGAGTGGCACGTGGGGCATCCGGATCAGGGAGCGCACCCTGGCCCAGGGTCGTTGACCTTGCCGCGGTGTCGCGGGCGGCATCCTTCGTTGCGGTGGGGGCAGAATGACTTGCCACGCCGCCCGGCCGGGTCCAATGCTTGCCTGAACACGTGCCAGGGAACGTCCATGCCCGTCGAAGCCGTCATCGCCGCCGCCCGGGAGTTTCTCGGCGATCGCATCACCACCAATGCCGCCTTGCGCGACCACCACTCGCACGGCCAGGACACCCAGCCGCCGGTGCTGCCCGACGCGGTCGCCTTCATCGAGAACTCGGAAGAAGCCGCCCGCGTGCTGGCGCTGTGCTACGCCGAGCGCGTGCCGGTGGTGCCATACGGCGCCGGCACCTCACTGGAGGGCCACGTGACGCCAGTGCGCGGCGGCATCAGCCTGGACCTGTCGCGCATGACCCGCATCATCGACGTCAGCCAGCCGGACATGGATTGCCGCGTCGAGGCGGGGGTGACGCGGGAGCAACTGAACACGCACCTGCGTGACGTCGGCCTGTTCTTCCCGGTCGATCCCGGCACCGCGGCCTGCACCATCGGCGGCATGGCGGCGACCCGCGCCTCCGGCACCAATGCCGTGCGCTATGGCACGATGCGCGAGGCCGTGCTGGGCCTGACCGTGGCCATGCCCGACGGGACGCTGATCCGCACCGGCGGGCGGGTGCGCAAGTCCGCCTCGGGCTACGACCTGACGCGGTTGTTCCTGGGCTCGGAAGGCACGCTGGGGGTGATCACCGAGATCCAGCTGCGCCTGCACGGCATACCGGAGGCGGTGTCCTCGGCCACCTGCCAGTTCAACACCCTGCGCGACGCGGTGGAGACGGTGATCGCCATCCTGCAGCTCGGCATCCCCGTGGCGCGGATGGAACTGCTGGACGACGTGCAGATGGCGGCGTGCATCGCCTACTCGAAGCTGGAGGGCCTGGCGCCGCTGCCGACGCTGTTCTTCGAGTTCCACGGCACCCCGACCGGCGTGGCCGAGCAGGCGGCGCAGGCCGAGGAGATCGCTGCCGGCTACGACGGCCGGGGCTTCGCCTGGGCCACCGATCCGGCGGTGCGGGCGAAGCTGTGGCAGGCGCGGCACGACGCCTACTGGGCGGCGATGGCGGCGAAGCCCGGCCACAAGGGGCTCGCCACCGACGCGATCGTGCCGATCTCCCGCCTGGACGAGGCGATCCTGGGGGCCAAGGAGGACATCGCCGCCTCCGGCCTGACCGCGCCGATTGTCGGCCATGTCGGCGACGGCAACTTCCACACCGTGATCATGGTGCCGCCCGAGCCGGACGGCCTGGCGCGGGCGTGGGAACTGGACAAGAAGATCGTCGCCCGCGCCCTGGCCCTGGGCGGGTCATGCAGCGGCGAGCACGGCGTCGGCATCGGCAAGCGGGAGTTCCTGGAGCAGGAGCACGGCGCCGCGGCGCTGGCGGTGATGCGCGCGGTGAAGCAGGCGCTGGACCCGCGCGGCGTGATGAACCCGGGGAAGGTGTTCCTGAACTAGCGGTCAGCCTCGGTCGGATGGTACCTGGTCGGCCATTTGTTGCAGGCGGACGTTCAGCCGTTGACCTCCTGCTGCGCCGGTTGAAGCGGCTGAGAGATCACGCGGTCACGTCTGGCTGCCCGTTGGCTGGGGGGAGCGGATCAGAAGAACCCGTTGTGTCCCAGCCCGGGGTCAGAACGCCGCAGGGTATGCAGCGTCAGAAATCGAATGTTGGTCAAGCAAGCGATCCACCCGGGCAAGCAGCGCACGGCTTTCAAGGATCAGGTCTGTCGATGCCGCCACATGCAGAGCGTTCTCGGCAATAACGGCAGCGGCCTGGTGGCGATGCGCCAGAACAGTCTCTCGGACTAGCCCAACCAGGATAGTGGGCTTCTTGCCAAGTGACATGGGCCTCTCCCGCAAGAGATGGGCGGGAGCTCAAGTCTCTCTCAGCCAACGGCGCCCAGGGGCAGGCCCTCTGCCGATGATGACCGTACATAGCGTGCGATGCAGGCAATGCAAGCCCAGGCGGAACATTCGCTGGTCGTTCGCCCATCAGGCGGCCTGACGATTTTCGCAGCCTGCCTCTGGGTCGAACGGCATCACATAGCCCATCGAGGGCCGGCACCGGGGCGATTATGGAATGCCCGGCGCCAGGGTGGCATCAGCGGCCAGGCCGATCCCTGTGATGCTGCCGTCTATGCCGCGATCAGCCCCCGCGCCGCCCTGCGCCGAACCGCCTTCCGCGGCGCCGCAAGACGAGGCGCATCGGCCTCGGCGCCGTCCTGGGCACCGGGCGGTGCTGCCGCGGCCGTCAGCCGGCCCAGCGTCGGGCGCCAGTCCGGCAGCATCGTCGTGTCCGGCGTGGCAAACGGGCTGTCGATCGCCGCCGCCTTGGCATCGCCGTAGGGTGTATCGCTGTACACCAGCGTGCTGCCGGACCAGATCTCGATCCCGCTGAACGGCCCGGAGCGGGACCGCAGCGCCAGCAGGCGTCGCCCATCGGCCACTGCCTGTTCCAGCGTCGCGGCATCAAGATTGTCGCCACGTACAATGCGGCCGTTTCGAATGAGGTAGCAGCGATACATGACGGTCACCAGAGGCCGTAAGCTGTGTTGTCCGGAACAATAACAGCACGACCGATCACAAAACACAACAGAATTTGATAATACTATGGTATTATTTCTCTCGTACAAGCGTATGCTACAATCTGCTCGTCCTGCCATGGCGATCGCCGCTCCGGCAGCCCCAGGCGGCGATCCAATGGCAGGAAAGGCCGCGTCCGCCGGCTCAGATCCGTGCTGATACGAAACGGCGTGAGCCAAGGATCAGCGGAATCGCCGCCAGCACAGCCCATGCTTTGCCGAGGATCTGGCCGGCAAGGAAATCCAGCGAACCGAACGCCAGCCACAGGAACGCCGCGCTGTCCACCACCGCCCCGGCGATCCCGGACGCCACCACCGCCAGCACCAGGCCCCGGCGTTGCAGCGGCGAATACACCGCGCAATCGGCCGATTCAGAAATCAGGAATGCCGCGGCCGAGGCCAGCGCGATGCGCGGATCGGCCACCCACCAGGACAGCGCCGTGCCGATCGCTACGGCGCCGAGCGCCCAGGTGAAGCCGCTGGTCCGCTGCACGATGTCGCGCAGCACCAGGGCCGCGCCAATGACCACGACGCCGCTGGGCGCCATCAGGCCGAACCCGACCGGAACCAGGCACGGCCCCTGCGGCACGCAGACCGTGCCGGCATGGCCGATCATCCAGTTGGCCAGCGGCACGCAGGCAAGATAGGCGACGAAGGCCAGCAGGGGCATGGGATCTCGATTCCGGGTTCAGCGGCGGGATGGTGTTACCCCACAACCCGAAGCGGTGGCCAGGGGTCACCGGGGCCATACCGGAACCCGGCGGCGGATCTACTTGATGCGGCCCATCTCCCGCAGCTTCTCCACCACGTTGCCCATCAGCCCGGTATAGGGCTTCGCCGTGGACAGGTCGCGGATCCGGCCCAGCGAGTCCCGCACCATTTCGATCGATACCGGTTCCGCCGGATCGAACTGCACGCCTTCGGTGACGAAATACTGCACCCGCGCGAAGCCGCCCGCCGTCGCTGCCAGGATTTCGCCGTTCTGGTCGCATTCCTCGCTGCACAGCCAGGCCACCGCCGGCGAGACCAGTTCCGGCTTCATCCACGGCCCGATGTCCGGCGGCAGCAGCGACTCCGTCATCCGCGTCAGCGCCGAGGGCGAGATGGCGTTGCAGCGGATGTTGTATTTCGCCCCCTCGTGCCGCAGCACGTTGATCAGCCCGTTCACCGCCATCTTCGCCGCGCCGTAGTTGGCCTGGCCGAAATTGCCGACCGTTCCGGACCCGGACGTCGTAACGACAATGCGGCCGTAGCTCTGCTTCCGCATGATCGGCCAGGCTGCCTTGACGCAATAGACGGTGCCGAAATGATGCACCCGGTTGACGAACTCGTAGTCCTCCATCGTCATGTTGTTGAACGCCTTGTCGCGCAGGACGCCGGCGTTGCACACCAGGATGTCCAGCCGCCCCCAGGCCTTCACGGCGGTGTCGATGATGCTCTGCGCCAATGCCTCCTCGGCCACCGAGGCATAGCTCGCCACCGCCTCGCCGCCGGCCTTGCGGATCTCGGCCACCACGGCGTCGGCCACCGCGTTGGCGCCGCCGGTGCCGTCGACCGCGCCGCCCGGATCGTTCACCACCACCTTCGCCCCGCGTGAGGCCAGCAGCAGCGCATGCTGCCGCCCCAGGCCGGCGCCGGCGCCGGTGACGATTGCCACCCTGTCATCGAAACGAACGTCCATCGTCTTAGTGTCCCCTGGTCAGGTTGCGAACGAAAGAACCGCCGTCGGCGATGGCGCACCGCCCGGCTGTGAGCATCGGGAAGAACAGGGGCCAGACGTGGATCATCTCCGGCCAGACCTGCAGGTTGACCATCACGTCGGAGATCGCCGCCTTGCGGGCCAGCGCGATCGAGTCATCCAGCAGCGTCTCGACCGCGCCCACCTGGATCAGCAGCGGCGGCAGGCCGCGCAGGTCGCCGTACAGCGGCGCCGCGTGCGGGTGGCGCGGGTTGGCGCCGCCGAGATACCATTGCGCCATCATCTCGATCGTCGCCTTCTGCACCGTCGGGTCGGTCTCGGCGCGGTCGATGAACGAGGCGCCCTTCGCCTCCATGTCCACCCACGGCGAGATGCACCAGCCGCCCGCGGGCAGCGCCAACCCGGCCTCGCGGATCGCCAGCATCGCCCCCACCACCAGTCCGCCGCCGGCGCTGTCGCCGGCCAGCACGATGCGCTTCGCCGCGATGCCGCTGTCCAGCAGGTAGCGGTACGATATCACCGCATCCTGGACCGGGGCGGGGAAGGGATGCTCCGGCGCCAGGCGATAGTCGATCGCCAGGGTGCGCGTGCCGGAGGCGCGGCCGACTTCCCCAGCCAGGTGGCGGTGGCTGTCGAGCGAGCCGATGACATAGCCGCCACCATGGAAATACAGGATGGCGCCGGCGGAATCCGCGTCCGGCGTCGCCGTCCATTCCGCCGGCACGCCGCCGGCATCGACTTTCTGCACCGAAACGTCCGGAGCCAGGCCGAACGCCCGCCCCCGCTGGTCGATGTCGATGCGCATCTGCGCGATCTCGGTCG
Source organism: Rhodopila globiformis (assembly GCF_002937115.1). Classification (GTDB taxonomy): domain Bacteria; phylum Pseudomonadota; class Alphaproteobacteria; order Acetobacterales; family Acetobacteraceae; genus Rhodopila; species Rhodopila globiformis. The sequence goes on from NZ_NHRY01000216.1 coordinate 5,400, forward strand.
CCCGCGGGCGCGCCGCGATGATCTCCCGCAGCCGGGCAATCTCAGGGTCGCTCATGCATCATCCTTTCAGTTCGTCGGCAATGGACAGGACGTCGCGGGTGCGCTTGACGCGCTCGCCCCAGCGGAGGTCGAACTCGGCGATCAGGCCCTTGATCACGTCGCTGCTGCCGATGGCCTGCGCCGCTTCCAGCGTTTCGAACCGGTAGAAGGCCATGTGCACCGACGGATCGACCGCGCTCCAGCCGCGCATCGCCGCGGTCGCCTTGAACGCCGTCAGCGCGTCCGGCAGATGTTCCGTGCGATACCAGTGGTCGAACGGCTCGCGATCCGCCGGATCAGCGACCACCGCGCGGACGATGAAATACGCGCTCATGCGCACCTCCTGCCCGGATGGCAGGCGATCAGGATCATGGTGGCTCCTCCCGGTGAGCTTGCTTGTTGTGGTGGCAGCCTAGCCGAAGGTTGCGGGCAGGGCCACTCCCCGCCAAGCTTGCGGCATCTGCCACCGCGGAGGACGTCCATGCCCGACCTGATCGAAACAATCGAGGACGGCGTCGCCACCCTGACGCTGAACCGGCCCGAGAGCCTGAACGCCCTGTCCGGCGAGATCCGCCTGGGCCTGCTGGAGTCGATTCATCGCCTGGGGCACGACGACTCCGTCGGCTGCATCGTGCTGACCGGGTCCGGCCGCGGCTTCTGCGCCGGCGGCGACGTCAAGACCATGGCCGGGCGCTCGGCCAAGGTGTTCGAGGAACGGGCCGAGGGAATCCGGCAGTCGAACCGGATTCCAATGCTGATGCACGCGACGCCGAAGGTGATCATCGGCATGATCAACGGCGTCGCCGTCGGCGCCGGCCTGAGCATGGCGGCGGCCTGCGACATCCGCATCGCCGGCCGTTCCGCCCGTTTCGGCACCGGCTTCATCAGGATCGGCCTGTCCGGCGACTGGGGCGGCACCTGGACGATCACCCGCCTGATCGGCACGGCAAAGGCGCGCGAACTGTTCTTCACCGGCGACATCATCGGCGCGGAAGAAGCGGCGCATATCGGCCTGGTCAACCGCGTGGTCGAGGATTCGGAATTGTTGGACACGACGATGGCTCTGGCCCGGCGGATCGCGGCGTTGCCGAAGGTGGCCCTGGGCTACACAAAGCGGAATCTCGCCGCCGCCGAAACGGGTGATTTCGCTGCGTCGCTGGAACTGGAGGCGGTGCACCAGGCACGCTGCTCGCAGACCGAGGACCATCGGGAGGCGGTCGCGGCGTTCAAGGAAAAACGCAAGCCGGTGTTCAAGGGGCGCTGAGCGATGCGCGTCCTGACCACGCTGCCGCAGGCCGATCTGCGCAAGACGGCGGAGGCGGCGCGGGCGGCCGAAGCAGCGGGCTATGACGGGCTGCTGACGATGGAGAACAAGCACGACCCGTTCCTGGCACACGCCATCGCCGCGGTGAACACCGACCGGATCGAGCTTGCAACGTCGGTGGCGATTGCCTTTCCGCGCAGCCCGATGGTGGTGGCGAATGCAGGCTGGGACTTGCAGGTCGCCTCGCGCGGGCGGTTCGTCCTGGGCATCGGGCCGCAGATACGTCCGCACAACGAACGCCGGTTCAGCGTGCCCTGGAGCGCGCCGGCGCCGCGGCTGCGGGAATACGTCCACGCGCTGCGGGCGATCTGGACCACGTGGGAGACGGGCGAGAAACTCGACTTCCGCGGCAAGCACTACACCTTCACGCTGATGCCGCCGTACTTCATGCCGCCGTCGTTCGGCCAGAGGATGGTGCCGATCACGCTGGCGGCGGTGGGAGAGCATTCGTTGCGGCTGGCGGGCGAGGTGGCGGACGGCGTGCGGCTGCACGGCTTCTGCACGCGCCGCTACCTGGAAGAGCAGATCGTCCCGAAGCTGCGCGAGGGCATGGCGCGCTCCGGAAGGATGCGCGAGCATTTCGAAATCACCGGCGGCGGCTTCGTCGCCACCGGCGCCGATGAGGCGGCCACGGCGAAGATGTTCGAGGTGGTGCGGGGCAGGGTGGCGTTCTACGGCTCGACGCCCGGCTATTGGGGCGTGCTGGAACTGCACGGTCTGGGCGACCTGGGACGGGAACTGAACGCGATGTCGAAGGCGGGGAAGTGGAACGAGATGGCCGGGATCGTTTCAGACGATGTCGTACATCTTTTCGCCGCGGTCGGCACGCACCGCGAAATCGCTGCGCGGATTGAGGAACGTTTCGGCAGGCTGAGTGACGCGCTGAACCTGCGGGCGGACGCCTCGGGCGCGGGAGATGAGGTTCCGCCGGATGTGCTGCAGGATATCAAGCGTATCCCGGCGGCGTTTCAGGGGTACAGGACAGCGTGGTGAGGGGTGGAGAGGAACCTGGCGTCTGGTCGTTGTGCATCCGTCATGGCCGGGCGTGTCCCGGCCATCTACTCCCCGCCGTTGAAGCGCAGATGGCCGGGGCCCGCCCGGCCGTAACGATAGAGGGACGGCGGCGCCGCTGCTAATGCCGCTTCCACCCCAGCCATTCCTTCACGCCCTTTCCCATCACCCACTCCAGTTCCTTCCCCCGCAGCCACGGCAACTCCTCGGTGAACATCGTCACGCACTGCTTGTAGCTGCACGGCATCCGTGTGATATCCGTTCCCCAGAAGAACCGTTTCGGCCCGAACGCATCGTAGATCCGGTGCAGCCCATCGTGGATGTCCCGGAACGGATACGCCTCCTTCGCGTAGCCCGGCGCCCCGGTCGCCTTGATCGCGACATTCGGCAGCTTCGCCAGCGGCAGCAGGTCGTCCAGCGTCGCGAACGCCGCCGCGCCGTGCGCGGATCGCACCAGCCCCAGGTGATCGACGATCAGCTTCAGGTGCGGGTGCCGCTCGGCGATCTGCCGGAACTGCTTCAGGAATCGCCAGGCCATCGTTGCCACCGGCAGCCCGGCCTTCTCCGCCGCCGGCCACAGCCAGTCCATCGTTCCATCCTTGTGCCAGTGTTCCTGGCCCTCCCGCGTCAGCGACCAGCGCAGGCCCAGCATGCCGGGCTGCTGCTTCCAGGTCTCGATTCGTTCCCGCTGCGACGGATCGTCCAGCGGAAACCAGCCCAGGATGCAGAACTTGCCCGGATGCTGCACCACCGCGTCGATCGCCAGTTCGTTCGAATGCGGGTCCCAGCTTGGCGGGTGCAGCACCGCGCCGTCCACCCCGGCCTGGCCCATTTCCAGCAGCAATTCCTCGGCGGTGAAGCGGGACGTCTGCCGATGTTGGCCGCTGGGCTTGCCGCTGCCCCAGATGTGCACCTGCGCATCGATGATCCGCATGGTCGTTCCTCCTGTTTCTTTTCCACGATGCTGGCCTCTTGCCGCGCGGGACGCAACCGGGCCAAACAGGGGCGACCATCAAGGAGTGTGGACGGTGCTGGATCGGGTCTTGCTGACGAACGACGACGGGATCGACGCCCCCGGCATGAAGGTGCTGGAGGAACTCGCCGCGCAGATCGCGCGCGAAGTCTGGGTCGTGGCGCCCGAGCACGACCAGAGCGGCCAGTCCCACGCCATCAGCCTGCACCACGCGCTGCGCATCAGCGAACGGGGCGAGCGTCGTTACGGCGTCACCGGCACGCCGGGCGACTGTGCCGCGCTGGGCCTGTGCCTTGTCCTGAAGGACAAGCCGCCGCAGCTGGTGCTGTCAGGCGTCAACCGTGGCCTGAACCTGGGGATGGAGACGGTGTTCTCCGGCACCGTCGGCGGCGCCATGACCGCGATGATGCTGGGCGTGCCCGCGCTGGCGCTGAGCCAGGCTTTCCGGGACAAGGACGCCGTGCCGTGGGACACAGCGCGCACCCTGGGTGCCGAAACGATTCGCCGCCTGCTGGCCATCGGCTGGAGCAAAGCCGCCGTGCTCAACGTCAATTTTCCCCCGATTCCCGCGGACCAGGTCGGCCCGGTGACCCTGGCGCGGCAGGGCGAGGGCCTGGTCGCCGGCATGCACGTGGAAAGCCGCATCGATCCGCGCGGCATGGAGTATCACTGGCTGAATTTCCGGCGCGGCGACATCCGCCAGGGACCCGAGAGCGACTACAGCGCCCTGCGCGCCGGCAAGATCGTTGTCACACCGTTGCGCTATGACCGCACCGACGATGATGCCTATACGGATCTCGCCGCGCATCTGCCTCGGTTCGGAGCGTAGGCCCAGGGCCGGCCGCGATTCACACGCGACCCGGTGGGGCGGAAGCCGTATGATCGCGTGACTGGCGTGATGCGGTGCGTATCCTTTCCAACCACGAGGTTCCGCCGATGCGATTTTTCACCCGCCGGCGACATCCGCCAGGGACCCGAGAGCGACTACAGCGCCCTGCGCGCCGGCAAGATCGTTGTCACGCCGTTGCGCTATGACCGCACCGACGATGATGCCTATACGGATCTCGCCGCGCATCTGCCTCGGTTCGGAGCGTAGGCCCAGGGCCGGCCGCGATTCACACGCGACCCGGTGGGGCGGAAGCCGTATGATCGCGTGACTGGCGTGATGCGGTGCGTATCCTTTCCAACCACGAGGTTCCGCCGATGCGATTTTTCACCCGCCGGCGACATCACCCCGCCCCGGATGCCGCAGGCGCCCCCGGGCCAGGCGGCATTGATTATCTGCGCGCCCAGGCAGGGCTCGGTCCGCCTGAAGCCGCCGAGGTGGCGGCTGCGCCGGTCGTTCAACCGCCCGATCCAGCCCGGCCGGATGTCCAGCCATCCGACGCACCCCCGCCGGACGAACCGTTGACCTACGAAACGTTCGTCGATCAGGCCGAGCAGGCGGCGATGGCCGGGAACTGGGCCGCCGCCGAACTGATCTGGCGTGCGATCCGGACGCATATTCCCGAGTACTGGCCTTCCTATACCGGCGGCGCCGACGCTCTGCGCCAACTGGGCCGCCTGGATGAGGCGCGCCAGTTGCTGGACCAGGGCGCGGCGCTGTTCCCCCGGGAACGCAGCTTTCCGATGGAATTGGGCCGCCTGGCCATGATCCAGGGCGATTGGTGCGAAGCCGAAACTTACTGGCGCACGGCCCTGACGTTCGATATCCGGCCCTGGTGGGTCTACACCGAACTGGCCGGCGCGCTGGAACAGCAGGGCAGGCTGGAAGACGCCGACGCGGTCCTGCACGAGGCACGTATCCGCGCTGACGAGCGAAATGAAATTACGTTGTTCACCTATCCCGCCTTGCTCGCCTCAAGGCGCGGTGACTGGACGGCCGCAGCTTTGCGCTGGGCCGAGGCGCGCGAACGGTTTCCATCCGCCACGGAAATTCGTGAGCGGCACCAGGAGGCTTTGGCCCGCCTGGCCGAACACGATCCGGCTGCGTATCAGGTCGTGTTGCGCGACGCCGGAACGACATACTGACGGTGTCCGGCGCCACGCAGGACCTGCGTCTACAGCAGGAAGACCGCCATCCCGATCAGCAGGATAACCACGAAGGCGACGAGGCCGGCAATGGCGGCGGTAAAGCCGGACCACATCTTTTGCCGATCCTCGAGCAGGGATTCGAAGCTGTCCGGTCCGGTGTCTTGAACAGTGGTTGTGCTGGCCATGGCATCCTTGCAGAAAACCGATAATGCCCATTCTCTATGGTACAGTCGCACAAGCCGGCAAGGGCCCGGGCCGGCGCGCCTGATCACAAGGTTCTGGAATCGGACGCTATCAATAGTTTGAAGGTGACGTTTCCCAGGTGGCGCAGCATGTCCGGCAACGGCGGCCACGACGGTAACGGCCCGTCCGCCAGGAAGTTGTCCCAGGCGCGCCAGTCGCCGTCGCTCAGGGCCAGCGCCCGGCGGCGTTCGTCCGGCGTCAGGTGTATCCGGTCGCTCAGGTCGTGGAACAGATCCAGTTGCGCCCGCGCAATATGATCATTGGCCTGGCGATCTACAGCCTGTAGCATCGCACCCTCCATCGGTCTTGGACGGCGGCAGGTTTGCTGCGGTGCAAGGCGGGATTCGGTGCCGCCGGTGTCGGTTTCATGGCAGTTCGTTACAATGCGTCTCGGGGCCGGGCGTGACGCGGCGCCCTGGCTCGCCTATCCTCCGGCGCGGCTTGGAGGAGGAGACATCGCATGGATACGGCCGGGCAAAAGGCACCGCGTCACGGCGGGCGCGTGCTGGCGGACGCGCTGGTCGCCCAGGGCATCGACCACGTGTTCGAGGTGCCGGGCGAAAGTTTCCTCGACACGCTCGACGGCCTTTACGACCAGCGCGGGGCGCTGAAGCTCGTGACCTGCCGGTTCGAGGCGGGGGCGGTGACCATGGCCGACGCCTACGGCAAGTTGACCGGCCGTCCGGCGGCGGCGATGGTCACGCGCGGCCCCGGCGCGTGCCACGGGTCCATCGGCGTTCATGTTGCGTACCAGGACAGCACGCCGATGCTGCTGTTCATCGGCCAGATCGCGCACCAGGACGCCGGCCGCGACGCCTTCCAGGAAGTCGATTACCGCCAGATGTTCGCGCCGCTGGCGAAATGGGTCACCCAGGTCGACCACGCCGGGCGTATTCCCGAAATCGTCGCCCATGCCGTCGACGTCGCCGTCAGTGGCCGTCCCGGCCCGGTGGTGATCGCGCTGTCCGAGGAAATGCAGAAGGACATCGTCAGCGTCCCCGACCTGCCGCGCGCCGTGGTCAGCCGCGCCTTTCCCGATCCCGACGCGATGCTGCGCATGCGCACCCTGCTGGCCGAGGCGAAGCGGCCCGTCGCCATCGTCGGCGGATCATGCTGGACCGTCGAAGGCCGCGCCGCGCTGCGCCGCTTCCTGCTCGCCAATAACATCCCCGTAACAGTCGGCTTTCGCCGCCAGTCGCACTACGACGGCACGCTGGACAACTTCGCCGGCGACCTGGGGGTCGGCTCCGATCCCGGCCTGATCAGCAGGTTCAAGGAAGCGGACCTCGTGCTGGCCATCGGCAGCCGCCTGGGCGACGCGGTGACGCAGGGCTACACGCTGCTGGATATGGCCGGCAGCGTGCCGATCATCCAGGTGCTGCCGGATGGGGCGGAGATCGGGCGGGTGTTCCGCACCCGGCTAGGGATCGTTGCAGACCTGAACGCGTTCGCCATCGCCGCCGCGGGGCTGGAGCCGGTGCAGCCGGCCTGGAGCCAGTGGACGCGCGATTTGCGATCGTTGCGCGAGGCGCAGCGGGCGGTGCCGAACTATCAGGGGAAGCTGAACCTTGGCACGGTGATGCGGGAGTTGGAGTCGCTGCTGGCGCCGGATGCCATCGTGACCACCGACGCCGGCAATTTCTCCGGCTGGGCCACGCGATTCCTGAATTTCGGCGAGCACCAGCGCTACATCGGGCCGACCAACGGGGCGATGGGATACAGCGTGCCGGCGGCCGTTGGCGCCAAGATCGCTTTCCCCAGCCGCATGGTCGTCAGCATGGTCGGCGATGGCGGCTTCATGATGACAGGGCAGGAGGTCGCGACGGCCCTTCATCACGGCGTCGCGCCGATCGTGCTGGTGTTCAACAACGGCATGTATGGAACGATCCGGATGCATCAGGAAAAGGCGTATCCGTGGCGGATTTCCGGCACCGACCTGACCAACCCGGATTTCCGCCGGTTGATCGAGGCTTTTGGCGGTCATGGCGAAACCGTTGTCGAAACGGCTGAGTTCACGCCCGCTTTCAGGCGCGCGGTCGCCAGCGGCAAGCCGGCGCTGATCGAACTGCGGGCAAACCCCGATCAGATCACCACGCGCGCCACCATCGCCGACCTGCGGGCGGGGCGGACCCCGCCGCCTGCGGGGAACGGGCCGGCGGCGGGCACCCGGTAGGCGAGGCGCTTTCCTGCAGTCACCGCTGTTGGCGTGTGGTGCGGGTTCCGTTCGCGCGAGTTGAAACATTTCGCCACAATTACTTCTGACGCGGCCAACACATCTGCGTTATCGGCCCGGTGACCGGCGGCCTTTCCGGGTCTTGCCGGGCTTCGCAGGGCGATCTTCCGGTTTCAGCCCCAGCCCGCTTTGCAGCGCCAGGTCGGACCGTAGCTTGGCGTAGTCCTTTGCCACCATCGGGTAATCATCCGGCAACCCCCATTTCGCCCGGTAATCTTCGGGGCTCATTCTGTGTACGGTTTGTAAGTGCCGTTTGAGCATTTTCATACTCAACCCGTCTTCCATGCAGATGAGATGGTCGCCAAAGACGGTTTGTCCGTACGTTGGATGCACGTAAGGGTTGTTCTTCTTCGTCTGTTTCAAATTGCTGCTGTCGGATCCATTCGCTTTGCTCTCCTTCAGGATGTATTCTTTATCCGAATGCGTCTCAGCCGTTTCGTCACCAAGCGTCGCCAAAGTGCGGTAAACGTTGCGAATCATATTCGGAATCACGTCGGGGCCGACATGATTGTTCGCGACATGTGCGCCAACAATCCGGACCGAAAGCGACAGCAGGTAGGAATGCGTGTCTGTCATTGCGCGGCACCCTGAAACAACGATGATGTTTTGACGTTTTTTTCACGTTGTATTAGCATTTCAATCCAGGTCAATGTCAGTTGGCGTTCTTTCTGCGCACCTTGACTGAACGGAGGGAGGGGCGATGCGTGATCCGACTTTTCAGGATGCCTATGCCCGAGTACGCGGTCGTTTCAGCGACCACGATTGGCTGAACCTGCCGCCGCGCAAAATTACCGATCTGATCTATCGCGAAATGCGGGTAATCGATCTGCACCGTGCCGCCGATATGGATGCCAATACCCAGAACGCCATCGCCGCGGATTAACCGCGGCAGGACTGTGCACTATCGTCTCGGTTGCAGGTGCTAACGCGGGTGTGATCGTTCTACGGTCGAACCGCGGCGGAACTCATTCTATATTCCGGGCGTTCACAAGCGGTGATGAATCTGCCTCAGCCCGGGATTTCCAGGACCGGCTACGACTGGTCCGCCCCAACCGAAGATCGGGCCCGAGCGGCCCCGTCTGCGGTCAATGTTTACCATCTGCATCCCCTCGCCGCCGGACCACTCGACAGTTGGCCCGAAACGTTTGCCCGCGTCGCTGCGATGGGTTTCTCCCATGTCTGTGTCGCGCCGCCGTTCGAGCCGGGCAGTGCTGGCGATATCTTTGTTCATTCCACGTTCGATCGGCTTCACCCGGCGCTGAAGTTCGACGGCCCGGCCGAACAGGGCATTGCCCTGATGGCGAACGCGGCCCGGCGCTCGGGGCTGCGGTTGATGCTTGACATCGCGCCGGGACAGGTTGCGCCCGACTCGCCGTTGCGCGCCCGGCAGGCGGACTGGTTCGTTTCGTCCTTGCAGGATAGCGTCGCTGATCCGCGGCGGCGTCCGCAACGCATCGACGTCGCCGTGCCGCGCTTCGATCGCGCCGATCTTGCCGATGCCGTCTCTGGTTGGTGGGCCGATCGGCTGGCGGGGCTGGTCAGGGCAGGGGTTGCGGGATTTCGTTGCCTGACGATCGATTACGTCCCCGCTTCGTTCTGGCGGCGGTTGATCGCCACGCTGCGCGATCGCGATCCCGGCACGCTGTTCCTGGCCTGGACCCCCGGCATCGACCGCGACGTGATCTACCGCCTCGCCGGCACGGGGTTCGACCTGACCTGCTCCTCGGCCGGCTGGTGGAACGGGCGCGATCCCTGGTTCCTGGACGAACAGTCCGTGCTGCGCCATGTCGCGCCGGCACTGGCCGGACCCGAGCCTTCGTTCCTTGATCGGCTGGCGCGCCGCCTGCCACCGGATGCGGACCGCGCCACCGCCTATCGCCTGTCGCTCGGCATCGCCGCCGCGACCGGCGCGGGACTGTTCGTGCCGATGGGCTTCGAATATGCCACCGACCGGCAGTTCGATCCGATCCGTGCGGAGCCCGGCGATATGGCGGCGGTCCAACGCGACGCGCCAATGGACCTGTCCGCGGACATTGCGGCTGCGATCCGGTTGACCGCGGGCCTGCCGGCCGCCCGGATACTGCGTCCACTGACGGCGTCCTCCGCGCGGATCACCGGGCTGCTGCGCGCCGCCGCAACGGATATCCGCGACGCCGACGAGGCCAGCCTCGTGCTGATCAATCCCGACACCGTGCGTCCGGCGCCGCTGCCGTTCCCGCTGTCGCCGCTGCCGCCGGCCGCCGGCGCGCCCTTCGCCGCCGACGATCCGGATACGCTTCCGTTGCGGCCGGGCGAAATCCGCATCCTGCGCTGCCACCGCACGCCGGACATCGTGGGCGGCGGGCCGTCGAGCCTGGCGCGAACCTGGGCCGAATCCACCCGCATCGCCGTCGAGGCCGTGCAACCGGTCATTCCGGACGGCGATTTTCCCGCCAAGACCGTAATCGGAACCGACTTCACCGTCAGCGCCGACGTCTTCGGCGACGGCCACGACGTGCTGGCGGCCGAGGTGCTGTGGCGCGCCGCCGACGAAACGACGTGGCAGCGCGTGCCGATGTCCAGAATCGGCAACGACCGCTGGGCCGCCTCGTTCCGGATGCAACGGACCGGCCTGTACCACTTCGCGGTCGAAGGCTGGTGGGACCAGTGGGGCACCTATACCCACGACCTGCACGCCAAGGCCGCCGCCGGGCAGAAGGTGAACCTGGAAGTCCAAGAAGGCCGCCTGCTGGTCGATCACGCCGTGCAGCGCGCCACCGGACCGTTGCGCGACCGGCTTGCCGGCTACCTGATGGGCGACGTCGTGGACCTGCTGTCCGACGACCTGGCCGCCGCGATGAAGCAGGCCGACAGCCGCCCCTTCGCGTCCCGCAGCCCCACCGTCGCCGTCCGCGCCGATCGGCCGGCGGCGGTGTTCGCCAGCTGGTATGAACTGTTCCCGCGCTCGGCCACGCATGACCCGGCAGTGCACGGCACGTTCCGATCAGTTATCGAACGCCTTCCCGACATCCGCGCCATGGGCTTCGACGTCCTGTATTTCCCGCCGATCCATCCGATCGGCCGGGTCAACCGCAAGGGACGCAACAACAGTTTGCGGGCGGAACGTGGCGACGTCGGCAGCCCCTATGCCATCGGCGCCGCCGAGGGCGGCCACGATGCCACCCATCCGCAGCTTGGCACGCTGGAGGATTTCCGTGTCCTGCTGCAAGCGGCGCACGAACACGGGCTGGAACTGGCGCTGGACTTCGCCATCCAGTGCGCGCCCGACCATCCCTGGGTCACCCAGCACAAGGACTGGTTCCGCTGGCGTCCCGACGGCTCCATGCGCTATGCGGAAAATCCGCCGAAGAAGTATGAGGACATCGTCAACCCGGATTTCTACGGCGAGGCGTCCTTCCCCTCGGTCTGGCTGGCGCTGCGCGACGTGATCCAGTTCTGGATCGACCAGGGCGTGCGCATCTTCCGCGTCGACAACCCACACACCAAGCCCTTGCCGTTCTGGCACTGGATGATCGCCGACATCCAGGGGCGGCATCCGGACGTGCTGTTCCTGTCCGAGGCCTTCACCCGGCCAAAGCTGATGTACCGCCTGGCGAAGGTTGGTTTCAGCCAGTCCTACACCTACTTCACCTGGCGCGAAACCAAGCAGGAGCTGATCGAGTACCTGACCGAGCTGACCACCCCACCGGTCAGCGATTTCTTCCGGCCGAACTTCTTCGTCAACACGCCGGACATCAATCCGGTTTATCTGCAGACCTCCGGCCGTGCCGGCTTCCTGATCCGTGCCGCGCTGGCCACGACGCTGTCCGGCCTGTGGGGCATGTATTCCGGCTTCGAAATCTGCGAATCCGCCCCGCTGCCCGGCCGCGAGGAATACCTGGACTCGGAAAAATACGAGATTCGCCCAAGGAATTACCACGTCCCCGGCAACATCGTGCCGCAGATCGCCGGGCTGAACCGCATCCGCCGGCTGAACCCCGCGTTGCAGACGCACCTCGGCCTGCGGTTCCATCCTGCCTACAACGACCGTGTCCTGTTCTACAGCAAGGGCGACGCGGCCGACGGCAGCCTGATCGTCGTCGCCGTCAGCCTCGACCCGCGCGGCGTGCAGGAGGCCGACGTCGAGCTGCCGCTGTGGCAGCTCGGCCTGCCCGACCACGCCGCCATTCGCGTCGCCGACCTGATGCGCGATCAAAACTTCACGTGGTACGGCAAGTTCCAGCGTATCCGTCTTGATCCGGGAGAAATGCCGTTCTCAGTATGGCGCCTGACCGGAGCCATCTGAATGAACGTTGCCCATCCCCGCCCGCAGGTCGCCGCGGCCGCGGCTGACCTCGATCCCCTGTGGTACAAAGATGCGATCATCTATCAGCTTCATGTCAAATCGTTTTCCGATGCAAACAACGACGGCATCGGCGATTTCCCCGGCCTGATTTCGAAACTGGATTATATCGCCGAGCTGGGCGTCAACGTGATCTGGCTGCTGCCGTTCTATCCGTCGCCGCGACTCGACGACGGCTACGACATCGCCGACTACCGCGGCGTCCATCCTGATTACGGCTCGTTGCAGGACGTCAAGCGCTTCATCGCCGCGGCGCACGAACGCGGCATCCGCGTCATCACCGAGCTGGTGGTCAACCACACCTCGGACCAGCACCCGTGGTTCCAGCGCGCCCGCACCTCCAAGCCCGGCTCGACCTACCGGGATTTCTACGTCTGGTCCAACGACGACCGCAAATATGCCGGCACGCGCATTATCTTCGTCGATTCGGAACGCTCGAACTGGACCTGGGACGACACTGCCAAGGCGTATTACTGGCACCGCTTCTACCACCACCAGCCCGACCTCAATTTCGACAACCCGCGGGTCATGCGCGAGGTTTTGTCGGTGCTGCGCTACTGGGCCGAGCTTGGCGTCGACGGCCTGCGCCTCGACGCCGTGCCGTACCTGGTCGAGCGCGAAGGCACCAACAACGAGAACCTGCCGGAAACCCATGCCGTCCTGAAGCGTATCCGCCGGGAACTGCAGGGACACTATCCGGACAAGATGCTGCTCGCGGAAGCCAACCAATGGCCCGAGGACACCAAGGACTATTTCGGCGACGGTGACGAATGCCACATGGCGTTCCACTTCCCGCTGATGCCGCGCATGTACATGGCGATCGCGCGCGAGGACCGCTTCCCCATCACCGACATCCTGCGCCAGACCCCCGACATCCCCGGCAACTGCCAGTGGGCGATCTTCCTGCGCAACCACGACGAACTGACGCTGGAGATGGTCACCGAATCCGAGCGTGACTTCCTCTGGGCCACCTACGCCGCCGATCGGCGGGCGCGGCTGAACCTGGGGATCAGGCGCCGCCTCGCGCCGCTGCTGGAGCGTGACCGCCGGCGCATCGAGCTGATGCACTACCTGCTGTTCTCCATGCCCGGCACCCCGGTCATCTATTACGGCGACGAAATCGGCATGGGCGACAACATCCATCTCGGCGACCGTAACGGGGTCAGAACGCCGATGCAGTGGTCGTCCGACCGCAACGGCGGATTTTCCCGGGTCGCGGACCCGTCGCGGCTGGTGCTGCCGATGGTCATGGACCCGCTCTACGATTTTCAGAGCGTCAATGTGGAAGCCCAGTCGGCGGATCCACATTCGTTGTTGATGTGGATGCGCCGCACCATCGCCATCCGCCGGCAATACAAGGTGTTCGGCCGCGGCGGCTATCGCCTGCTCTACCCGAAGAACCGCAAGATCCTGGCCTATCTGCGCGAAGGCGAGGACACCACCATCCTGTGCGTCGCCAACCTCTCGCGCACGCCGCAGGCGGTCGAGCTCGACCTGTCGGAATTCCAGGGCCGCATCCCGATCGAACTCGACGGCCACTCGGTGTTTCCGCCGATTGGCCAGTTGACCTACCTGCTGACGCTGCCGCCCTACGGCTTCTACTGGTTCCTGCTGTCTGAAGCCGACGACTGGCCCTCCACCCACACCCCGGCGCCGGAGCCCATGCCCGAATACCAGACCATCGTCATGCGCCGCGACCTCGCGGACGCCGTCCTGGCCATGAGATCCGTCATCGAGCGCGAGATCCTGCCGCCCTACCTGGCGAAGCGCCGCTGGTACGCGCAGAAGGACCAGAAGCTGAAATCCGTCCGCATCGCCCTGCTGACCCGGATCATGTCCGAGGAAGCCCTGCTGGTGGAGATTGAAACCGAAACCACCGCCGGCAAGGCGCGCTGGCTGCTGCCGCTTGGCATCGTCTGGGGCGACGGCGCCACGCCGCCCCTGCCGACACAGCTCGCGCTCGCCCGCATCCGCCGCGGCCCCAAAGTCGGCCTGCTGACCGATGCCTTCGCCCTGGCGGGTTTCCCGACCGGCGTGCTGTCCGGCCTCGCGCAGCGCGACGTTATCGCCACCGAGCATGGCGTCGTGCGGTTCGAACCGACGTCGCGCATCAAGGACATCGTCGTGCCGGACGGCGTGGAACTGCAGTGGATCTCGGCCGAGCAATCCAATTCCTCGGTCATTGTCGGCGACATCGCCATCATCAAGATGTTCCGCCGCGTCACCAGCGGCCCGCACCCTGAGGCCGAAATGGGCCGCTACCTGACCGAGCAGGGTTTCGCCAACACCCCTGCGCTGCTGGGTGAGGTCGTGCGCATCGATCCGAAAGGCGTCCGCCACGCCATGGTCATCGCCCAGGCCTTCGTGCGCAACCAGGGCGACGCCTGGAGCTGGACGCTCGACCTGCTGGTGCGCGGCCTGTCCGACATCACCAGCGGCGACGGCGCCACGGCCGCCGATGCCGCCAATCACGCGGACTACGCCGGATTCGGCGAACTGCTCGGCACCCGCCTGGGCGAGATGCACGCGATCCTGGCGCGGCCGTCCCGCGACGAGGCGTTCGCCCCGGTCACCGCCGGCGCCGATGACGGCCGCGCGGTGGCCGAGCGCGTCCGCGATCAGTTGGACGCCGCCTATGCCGCGATCGAGGCCACCACGCAGTGGGAGCCTGCCGCCGAACCGGATCGCCAGACCGTCCTGGGCGTTCGCGATGCGCTTTTCGCCCGGCTGCCCGCCCTGGCCAACGCGATCCAGGGATCGACCCTGACCCGCATCCACGGCGACCTGCATCTGGGGCAGGTCCTGGTGGTCAACGGCGACGTCTCGATCATCGACTTCGAGGGCGAACCGGCTCGGCCGGTCGAGGCCAGGCGCGCCAAGGACCATCCGCTGCGCGATGTCGCGGGTATGATCCGTTCCTTCGCCTATGCCGCCGCGGTGGTGAAGCGGCGCAGCCAGGCCAGCCACGCGCACGTGCCGGACGAGCAGGTGAACGCCTTTCTGGACAGCTTCGTCACCCGGGCCACCGAGTGCTTCCTGGCCGGGTATCGGAAAGCATTTGCATCGACTGACGCCGGATCGCCTGTTAGCTTGCAGCAGGATCTCCTGGATCTGTTCCTGATCGAAAAGGCAGCATACGAAGTGGTGTATGAATCCGCCAATCGTCCCACCTGGATTGACGTGCCGCTGCATGGCTTGGCAGTCCGCACCCGGCATCTGCTCGGCGTCGAGGCCGTGGCATGAATGACGTTGTCGTCATCCCCTCCGTCTCGCCGGACCAGGCTTGGCAACTGGCGAATGGCACGCTGCGCGATCCGTTCTCGGTCCTGGGGCCGTTCGACACCGAAGCCGGCCGCTATGTCCGCGCTTACCTGCCTGGCGCCCGCGGGGTGGAAGTGCTCGCCCGCAGCGACGGCCGGCACCTGGGCACCCTGTCGCCGACGCAGCCGGACGGTCTGTTCATGGGGCGCGTGGACAGCCACGAGCCCTATCGCCTGCGCATCGAATGGCCCGGCGCGGTGCAGGAAACCGAGGATCCCTATTCCTTCGACCTGCTGCTGAGCGAAACCGACCTGCATTTGTTCAACGAAGGCCGGCTGTTCGAGATCGCCTTCACCCTGGGCGCCAACCCTGCGACGGTGGACGGCGTGCGCGGCACCCGCTTCGCCGTCTGGGCGCCGAACGCGCGCGCCGTTTCGGTCGTCGGCGACTTCGACACCTGGGACAACCGCCGCCACCCGATGCGCCTGCGTTTCCCGTCCGGCGTGTGGGAACTGTTCATCCCGCGCGTCGGCCCCGGCACGCGCTACAAGTTCTCCATCGTCGGGCCGGACGGATCGCGCCTGCCCGACAAGGCTGATCCGCTGGCCAAGGCGACGGAGCCGCCCCCGGCCACCGCCTCGGTGGTCGCCAACCCCGAGCCGTTCGTCTGGCACGACGAAGCCTGGATGGAAGGCCGCGCCGCGCGCCACACCCCCGATGCCCCGCTCACGATCTATGAGGTGCATGCCGCATCGTGGTTCCGTCCCGGCCCCGGCCAGACCGCCGACTGGGACGCGCTGGCCGAGCGTTTGGTGCCCTACGTGGTGGAACTGGGTTTCACCCATGTCGAGCTGATGCCGATCGCCGAGCATCCGTTCGGCGGGTCGTGGGGCTACCAGCCGCTGGGGTTGTTCGCGCCGTCCGGCCGATTCGGCCCGGTGGAAGGCTTCCAGCGCTTCGTCGATGCCTGCCACCGCGCCGGCCTGGGCGTGATCATTGACTGGGTGCCGGCGCATTTCCCGACCGACGGGCACGGCCTGGCGTGGTTCGACGGCACCGCGCTGTACGAGCATGCGGACCCGCGCGAGGGGTTCCACCAGGACTGGAACACTTACATCTATAACTTTGGACGGCGGGAGGTGCAGGGCTTCCTGATCGCCAGCGGCGTGCACTGGCTGGAGCATTTCCACGTCGACGGCCTGCGCGTCGACGCCGTCGCCTCCATGCTTTACCGCGACTACAGCCGCAAGCAGGGCGAGTGGATTCCCAACATCTACGGCGGGCGGGAAAACCTGGAGGCCATCGGCTTCCTGCGCCACTTCAACGCCGTGGTGCAGGAACGCAGCCACGGTGCCCTGACCATTGCCGAGGAATCCACCGCCTGGCCCGGCGTGTCGCGCCCGATTCGCGACGGCGGCCTGGGCTTTTCCTTCAAGTGGAACATGGGGTGGATGCACGACACGCTGCATTACATGGAGTATGCGCCGATCCACCGGCGGTGGCACCACAATGAAATGACCTTCGGGCTGATCTATGCCTTCTCGGAGAATTTCGTGCTGCCGCTGTCGCATGACGAAGTTGTCTATGGCAAAGGCTCGCTGATCGAGAAAATGCCGGGCGACGAGTGGCAGCGATTCGCCAACCTGCGCGCGTATTTTGGTTTCATGTGGGGCCATCCCGGCAAGAAGCTGCTGTTCATGGGCGGCGAAATCGCGCAGTGGCGAGAATGGAATCACGATGCAGCGATTGAGTGGGATTTGCTCGATCATGCACGTCATCGTGGTATTCAGGCACTGGTGCGCGACTTAAACGCGCTTTATCGTCGTCATCATGCTCTTCACGAAAGGGATTCACTCTCGACCGGCTTTCGCTGGGTTATTGGCGACGACACGTCGAACTCGGTTTTTGTCTTCTTACGATATGGAAATGATGATGCCCATCCGGTGCTTGTCGTCTGCAACATGACGCCTGTGCCGCGGCTGGGATACGGCATCGGCGTGCCTCGCCCGGGTTACTGGCGGGAATTACTGAATACTGATGCTGAGATTTATGGTGGATCCAATATGGGGAATGGCGGTGGCGTCGAGACCGTGCCGCGGCAACTGCACGGTGAAGCGCAGTCGCTGGTTCTCACATTGCCGCCATTATCGACGCTTTTCCTGGCTCCGGCCAGCTGAACAGCGCGACGTCATTTCCCTTTTACCGGGCGCGCGGCGCAATATCAGCCAGTTTACCCGGAGTCGCGGAACGAAACGGGTAAAAGCCCGTTTCGGCCCCGTCCGCTCGCGGCCGATGGGCCGGCTGTTGGCATAGATGCGCTATTTGACTGAGTTTTTGCCATTTGATCGCCTCCGCCGCAGCAGCAAGCACGGCGGGCGAGGAAGGCACACATGAATTACAAGACGTCTTCTGCATGTCGGTTTGGTGCGACGCGGCTGGATAGCGGAGCGGTCGAGTTCCGCTTGTGGGCGCCCGCCCAGGAAACCGTATCAGTTGCAATCGAAAGCGGTGGGGTGCTGCCGATGCAGCGCTCACCGGATGGCTGGTTCGTCGCCACGGCGCCGGTGCCCGCCGGCACGCGCTATCATTTCCGCCTGGCCGACGGGCTGATGGTGCCCGATCCGGCGTCGCTGGCGCAGGCCTCCGACGTTCATGGGGCAAGTATCGTGATGGCCGACGACTTCGCCTGGCGCCATCCGGACTGGAAAGGCCGGCCGTGGACCGAGGCAATCATCTATGAAGTTCATCCCGGCGTGGCGGGCGGCTTCCGTGCCATCCGCGACGACCTGCCGCGGCTGAAGACGCTCGGCGTCACCGCGATCGAGCTGATGCCGGTCAACGATTTCCCGGGGCAGCGCAACTGGGGCTACGACGGCGTCCTGCCTTATGCGCCCGACTCGGCCTATGGCACGCCGGAGGACCTGAAGGAACTGATCGATGCCGCCCACGGCCTGGGCCTGATGATGTTCCTGGACGTCGTCTACAATCACTTCGGGCCGGATGGAAACTATCTCTTTACCTATGCGCCGCAGTTCTTCCGGGACGATGTCAAGACGCCCTGGGGGCCAGCCATTGATTTCAGGCGCCGTGAGGTACGAGACTATTTCATCTGCAACGTCATGATGTGGCTGGTGGATTATCGTTTCGATGGCCTGCGATTCGACGCCGTGCACGCGATCCAGGAACAGGATTGGATAGAGGAAATGGCCGCCACCGTGCGCCGCGGCACACAGCCCGGGCGGCACGTCCACCTGATCCTGGAGCACCACAACCAGGCATCGCACCTGCGCAATGGGATCGATGCCCAATGGAATGACGACGGCCACAACGTGCTGCACGCCCTGCTGACCAACGAGGACGGCGGCTACTACGCCGACTATGCGGATGATCCCGCGGCCAAGCTCGCCCGGGTCCTGGCCGAGGGCTGGGTGTACCAGGGCGAGCGATCGGCCTACCTGAACCAGCAGCGCGGCCAGCCTTGCGGCGATCTGCCGCCCACCGCGCATGTCCTGTTCCTGCAGAACCACGACCAGATCGGCAATCGCGCCTTCGGCGAGCGGCTGACCACCCTGGTTTCTCCCAGGGCGCTGGAAGCCGCCATCACCCTGCAGATGCTGTGCCCGCAGATCCCGCTGCTGTTCATGGGAGAGGAAATCGCCTCCACCACACCGTTCCTTTTCTTCACCGATCATCACAACGAGCTGGCCGACGCGGTGCGGGAAGGCCGCCGGCAGGAGTTCGCCGGCTTTGCCGCCTTCGCCGATCCCGCAAAGCGCGCGCAGATCCCGGACCCGAACGCCGAGCCCACGTTCGTGGCCTCGATCCCAAGGCCCGGACCCGGCGCGGCCGAACGCTTCGCGCTTTACCAGCGCCTGATCACGCTGCGCATGCAGGAGATCGTGCCCCGGCTTCCGGGGACGACATCGACCGGCGCCACCGTCATCGGACCCAGGGCGGTGCGCGCCGGCTGGCGGATGGGCGACGGGGCCCGCTTGACGATCGTAACAAATTTGGGCACGGACTCCGTGCCGTTTGATGCGCCGCAGGGACGGCTGCTGTTCTCCTCTGCTGATCCGGGGAAAGCCGGTCCGGTAACGACCGCGTATCTGGAGATTGTTGCATGAGCGACGAAGTCCTTCGCGACCTGGCCCGCCGGGCGGGCGTTGCGGTCGAATGGCAGGATTATGCCGGCAATTCGCATGTCGTTTCACCGCCGGTGCTGCGTCGCGTGCTGGCGGCGCTGGGGCTGCCGGCCGATACCGGGCGGGAGCTGTCGGCCAGCCGCCGGGAACTCAGCAAGCGCAGTTCCCTGGCGGACCTGCCGCCCTTGGTGACGGCGGTCGCCGGCCGCCCGACGCGGCTGGATGTCGGCGGCAACGAATCGCAACCCGCCGAGCTGGTGCTGGAGCGCGGTGAGACGCGGCAGATCTCCCTGCTGCCCGCGCGGGGCCGCCTGCGCATCCCGGCCATCGCCGAAATCGGCTATCACCGGTTGCGGGTGGAGGACCGTGAGATCGTGCTGGCGGTATCGCCCGCCCGGTGCCGCTCGATCGAGGACGTGGTGCCCGACGCCCGCCTGTGGGGCGTGGCGGCCCAGCTTTACGGCCTGACTCACCCGGGCGACGTCGGCATCGGCGACCTGGGCGGCGCGGCCGATCTGTCGCGGGTGGCCGGGCAGAAGGGCGCCGACGCGGTCGCCCTGAGCCCGATGCACGCGCTGTACGCCGCCGATCCCGAGCATTTCGGGCCGTACGCGCCGTCGAGCCGGTTGTTTCTCAACCCGCTGCACGCCGCGCCGGAACTGGTGTTCGGCAAGGCGGCCTATGGCGATGTGCTGGCCCAGGTGCCAGGCGCGGAACCGGGGCCGTCGAACGGGCTGATCGACTGGCCGGCCGCCTCGGCCACGAAATACGCCGTGCTGCGCCGATTGTTCGACAATTTCCTCGACAGTGCCGAGTGGGACGGGCCGCTGGGCGCCGACTTCGCGCGCTTCCGGGCGAACCGGGGGCCGCTGCTGTACGAACATGCCTGCTTCGAGGCGCTGCACGCCGCGCGCATGCCGAAGGCGGAATGGCGCAACTGGCCGCTGGACCTGCGTGATCCGCGCGGTGCGGCGGTTGCGTTCTTCGCCGAATCGCAGGCCGAGGAAGTGCTGTTCCACCAGTTCCTGCAGTGGATCGCCGACCGCTCGGTCGAAGCGGCGCAACTGACGGCGCGCCAGTCCGGCATGCGCATCGGCCTGATCGGTGATCTCGCCGTCGGCATGGACCCGGGCGGCAGCCATGCCTGGAGCCGGCAGAGCGACATCCTGCTCGGCCTGACGATCGGAGCGCCACCGGATTTGTTGAACCCGGCCGGGCAGAACTGGGGCCTGACCAGCTTCTCGCCCCGCGCCATGGAAGAGAACGGTTTCGCGCCGTTCCTGGCCACGTTGCGGGCGGCGATGCGGCATGTCGGCGGCATCCGGGTCGACCATGCCATGGGCCTGGCCCGGTTGTGGCTGATCCCCGAGGGGGCCGACCCGGCCGATGGCGCATATTTGAATTATCCGGTCGTGGATTTGTTGCGGCTGTTGGCGCTGGAATCGGTCCGCCACAACGTGGTCGTGATCGGAGAGGACCTTGGAACCGTCCCGGAAGGCTTCCACGATATGCTGGAGCAAGGCGGTATCCACGGCATGCGGGTCCTGTGGTTCGAACGCGACGGGCAGGCCGGTTTCGTTCCGCCGCGCGGATGGGGCAGCAGCGCCGTCGCCATGACCTCGACCCACGACCTGCCGACGGTCGCCGGCTGGTGGAAAGGCAGCGACATCGACGTGCGGCACGAGCACGGGCGCCTGGGCGAAGGCGTCAATCCCGAGGAAGTCCGCGCCCAGCGCGACAAGGATCGGCCGCTGCTGTGGCATGCGTTCGTGCGGGAAAACGTCACCGAGGGCCCCGTTCCGTCGCCGGAGGAAACGGATCGCGTCGTCGATGCCGCGGTGAGGTTCATCGCCAAGACCGAAGTGCCGCTGTCGCTGATCCCGCTGGAGGATTTCATGGGGCAGGAGGACCAGCCGAACCTGCCCGGGACGGTGACGGAGCATCCGAACTGGCGGCGGCGCCTGCAGGTTCCCGCCAGCGACATCCTGTTGGATGAGACCGTGGCGCGGCGGGTCGAGGCCATTGCGGCGGAAAGGCCGCGTCAGTGACCCACGCCGTCTCCGCCCGGCCGCGGGCGACGATGCGGCTGCAGCTGCACAAGGGCTTCACCTTCGACGCCGCCGCCGCGCTGATCCCGTATCTCGTCGACCTGGGCATCAGCCATGTCTATTCCTCGCCGATCCTGATGGCGCGGGCGGGATCGATCCACGGCTACGACGTGATCGATCCGACCGCGGTCAATCCCGAACTGGGCGGCGAGCCGGGCCTGCGCCGGTTCGTCGCGGCACTGCGCGCGGCGGGGCTGGGGCTGATCGTCGATATCGTGCCGAACCACATGGCCGTCGGCGGCTCCGACAATCCCTGGTGGCTGGAGCTGCTGCGCCATGGCCGCGCCAGCCGCTATGCCGATTTTTTCGACATCGACTGGGATTGTCCGGACCCCGCCCTGCGCGGCAAGGTGCTGGCGCCGTTCCTTGGCCGTAACTACGGCGAGGCGCTGGCGGCGGGCGAGATCCAGTTGCACCAGTCCCCCTCCGGGGAGCCGGTGATCCGCTACTTCGACAACGAATTTCCGATCGATCCCGACACCTACGCCTACATCGCGGAGTGCGGCATCGAATCGTTCCATCCCTCCACGCGCCGCGGACGCTGCCAGTTGCACGCGCTGCTGGAACGCCAGCATTACCGTCTGGCGTGATGGGGCGTGGCCGGCGACGAGATCAACTGGCGGCGCTTCTTCGACATCAACGGCCTCGCGGGGCTGCGGATCGAGGACCCGAAGGTGTTCGAGGAGACCCATGCCACCCTGTTCCGCCTCTACACCGACGGCCTGATCGATGGATTCCGCATCGATCACGTCGACGGCCTGTCGGACCCGCCGGGCTATTGCCGCCGCCTGCGCAAGCGGCTCGACGAACTGGCGCCGGATCGCCGGGCCTACCTGGTGGTGGAAAAAATTCTTGGCGCCGGCGAGGCCTTGCCGACGGACTGGGGGATCGACGGCACCAGCGGCTATGATTTCATGAACGAGGTCAGTGCCGTCCAGCACGCCGAGTCGGGCGCCGCCGTGCTCACCCGGCTGTGGCACGACCTGACGCATCGTCCGGCGGACTTCGAGCGGGAGGAAGTCGCCGCCCGGCGGGAGATCCTGCAGCGCAACTTCGAGGCCCAGCTTGTCGCGGTGACCGCGGCGCTGCATCGCCTGGCGCGATCGGACGTCGCGACACGGGATATCTCCGCCGCGGCGATCCGGCGCGCGCTCGTTGCGCTGCTGGCGCATTTCCCGGTGTATCGCGGTTATGATGCCGGCGCAAAACGCTCGGACATGGACCAGGCCGCGTTTGCCCGGGCGCTGATGGCCGCGAAGGCCGCGGCGCCCGCTTCCGCGCATGCCGTGCTGGATCACCTGAATCGCTGGCTCGGCGGCGAGGACGGCGATCCGGAGACGCTGGCGCTGCGCAAGCTGGCCGGCACGCGGTTCCAGCAGCTGAGTGCCCCGGTCGCAGCCAAGGCGGTGGAGGACACGGCGTTCTACCGCTACGGACGATTGTTGTCCCGCAACGACGTCGGCTTCGATGCGGCGCGGCTGGGCTGCTCGATCGCCGACTTCCATGCCGCGGCGGCACGGCGGCTGGAAACCTTCCCCGACTCGATGCTGGCGACGGCGACGCACGACCACAAGCGTGGCGAGGATCTGCGCGCCCGCCTGGCCGTGATCAGCGAAATGCCGGAAGCGTGGGAGGATTTCGTCCGCCGCTGCCTGGACCTGAACAAGGATGCCGCGCGGCCTGATCCGGGCGATGAGATCATGCTGTACCAGATGATCGTCGGCGCCTGGCCGCTGCAACTGGATGCGAGCGACGAGGCCGGCCGGCAGCAGTTCGTCGAGCGGCTGGCGGGCTGGCAGCAGAAGGCGCTGCGTGAAGCCAAGCTGCGCACCGACTGGACCCAACCGAACGAGGCGTATGAAGCCGCGGCCGGGGATTTCCTGGCCCGGTTGTTTGAACCGGGAAACGGATTCCTGCCCCTGGCGAGGGATTTCATCGACCAGATCGCGGCACCCGGCGCGGTGAATGGCCTGGCGCAGGCGGTGCTGAAAATGACCGTTCCCGGCATGCCTGATTTCTTCCAGGGAACGGAATTCTGGGATTTCAGCCTGGTCGATCCGGACAACCGCAGGCCGGTCGATTACCTGGCGCGCCGGACCGCGCTGTCGGCCGGCATCGAGGCGCGGCACCTGCTGGACTCCTGGCGCGACGGACGGATCAAGCAGGCCGTGATCCACGCGACGCTGGCGCTGCGTCGCGACCTGGAGTCGCTGTTCGCCCGCGGCAGCTACCAGCCTCTGGCGGTGCAGGGGGCGCAGGCGGATCGTATCATTGCGTTTGCACGCTGCGGCGCCGGCGCGGCGGTGGTGGTCGTGGTGCCGCGCCATGCGGATGCGCTGCTGCAGAGCAGGGCCCACCTGAACCTCGATCCCGCCGAGCTTCGCGACAGCTCCGTCATCCTCCCGCCGGAGTTGCGCGGCAGGCCCATGCAGTCGATGCTTGATAGCAACGACATTGTCGTTGCTCAGGCCGGGCTTCGGCTTGATGTTCTGCTGTCGGATCTTCCCGTCAGCATCCTGCGCGCGGTCGATTCTGCGTGATGCCGCGGTGCGGCAAGCCAAACTGAAACAGACAGGCGGCGTTCTTCCCGCATGACCGGCGAATGTTCGTCCGGTTCATGTGGAAGGATGCTCATGATGATCGCGATTTCACGCACGCTACTGCTGTCGGCGGCCCTGACGGCGGCGCCGCTGGTCGCAGCCATCGCGCAGGCGAACGGTCCCGGCAGCAATTACGAAAGCAACCGGTCAACGGCCACCACGGGGGCCGGGCACAACGGGGGCAAGTTCGGCATGAACACCGGGAATGCCGGATCGGGTGCCACGACCGGCGCGGATTCCGCCGCGGCGTCAGGCGAAATGGCGGGTGCCTCGGGCCACACCCTTGTCGCGCCCTCGCAGACCAACCACCCCGACGCGACGGTCCACATGCGGCGGTCGCAGAGCGGCAACGGCCACAGCGGCGGGCAATAATCCACGGTGCCCCGGCCGGATTGTCTTGTGATCCGGCCAGGGCCGGCCTGCGCTATGGCATGGCCGTGACGGAGCGGCAACGGCCGTGCCGTCAGCCCGCCATGTTGGCGCTTAAGAGGGCGGTCCGCCGCCGCGACCGCCAGTCGCTCGCCAGCGCCATGACCGACGTCATTGCCATGAACAGCACCGAGGAGAAGAACACCCAGCGCGGCAGGTTGTGATCCATGATCCAGCCGCCAAGCAGCGGGCCGATGGTGCCGCCGATGTTGAAGCCGGTGGTGACGATGCCGAACACCCGGCCGAAGGCGCCAGGCGGCGAGGCGGCCCGCACCAGCATGTCGCGCGACGGCGAGATCATGCCGGACAGGAACCCGGCACCGCCCATCGCCGCCACCAGCAGCGGCGTGCCGAGCGCGACGGTTCCCACCAGCAGCACCAGCACCGCCGCCGCGCCGAACCCCAGCGCCGCGACGTCGCCGTGCCGCTGTGTCCGATCGGCGATGACGCCGCCGGCCAGCACGCCGATGGCCGAGCTGAACAGGAAGGCCGACAGCGCCAGGTTCGCCGCCGACAGCGAAACGCCGTACACCGACACCAGGGCGACGGCGGAATAGTTTGTCAGCGCGCCGCTGCTCAGGCTGAGCAGGGCGAAGAACCCGACCAGCCCGATGACCGTCGGCGTCAGCAGGTGCTTCAGCGGAATGTGCGTGGCGCCCGGGGCGCGTTGCGCCGCGGTTCGGTCCAGCCAGCCGGCGAACGCCAGCGGCACCGCCACGGCCAAGCCAAGTCCCCCGGCCGCGATGATCGCCGTCCGGTAGCCGAAATGCTGCGCCGCCAGCAGCATCACGATCGGCGCGATGGCACTGCCGGCGAACCCCGCGAACGTATGAAACGAAAACGCCTTGCCCAGGCGGGCGGGCTCGATGACGGCGCCGAGTATGGCGTAGTCGGCGGGGTGATAGACGGCGTTGGCCACGCCCAGCAGCACCGACGCGCACAGGATCCAGGCATAGACCGGGAAGATGCCGATGGAGACATACGCCAGCCCGCCCAGCGTCAGCCCCGCGACCAGCACGCGGCGGGCACCGAAACGATCCACCGCATAGCCCATTGGCGTCTGCACCAGGCCGCTGACGACGTTGAACAGGGTGATCGCCAGGCCAAGCTCGACGAAGCCGATGCCCAGGCGCGCCTTCAGCATCGGAAACAGCGGCACCAGCACGAGGTAATAGAAGTGGCTGACCAGATGCGCGGCGCAGATCAGCGCCAGCGACTTCAGTTCAATCCGTTGCGGCGGTGGGTTCATTGGGCGCTCTGCGGTCGTGGCTTCGGAACGGTGCCAATGATACCAGCGGCGGCGGGGCGGTCGAGTCTTGGGGGCAGGGTCCTGTCCGGCGACGGGAGGAAAGGGATAGGGATGTGCGGACGCGGTGCGATACAATTGTCATGCGCCGCAGCCCGGGCGGCTCGTCCGGGCAGGGTGTGTCCGCATGGTATCAGGATAAGCGGAGCCGCGGAGCAAGGTCGTCTCCCCGTCGTCATGGCCAGGCGTGTCCCGGCCATCTGCGCTGCAACGGCGGGGGGTAGATGGCCGGGACACGCCCGGCCATGACGGAGGGAAAACGGCTGCGGCGCCAAATCCTTCTCCGGCAATCACCCTGTCCTGATTCGCATGGGGACAGGCTTGGCCATGACGGTGAGAGAATGGCCGCGGCGCCAGCCGACTATGTCAGCGCCTGTACGGACAAACCGGGCCATGCCGGGGCTGTAGCCGATACCATGACGCGGCCGCAACCACTGCCCTTGTCCTCACGTCGATGAGGCGTGGGCCGGCCACCCACGCCCCTGCAACGGCAGTCCCTACGCTCTTACTCCGCCGCGGCTTCGGGCGCCTGGGTCTGGGAGCGGGCGCGCTCGGCGATGCGGGCGGACTTGCCGCTGCGGCCGCGCAGGTAATACAGCTTGGCGCGCCGGACGTCGCCGCGGCGCACCACCGCGATCTCGGCGATCGTCGGGGAATACAGCGGGAAGACGCGCTCCACGCCCTCGCCGTAGCTGATCTTCCGCACCGTGAAGTTGCTGTTCAGGCCCTTGTTCGAGCGGGCAATGCATACGCCCTCGAACGCCTGGGTCCGGGTGCGCTCGCCTTCGACGACCTTCACCGAGACGCGCACCGTGTCGCCCGGCATGAAGTCCGGCACCGCCCGCTGGGCGGTCAGGCGCGCGATCTGCTCCGCCTCATACTGCTGGATGATGTTCATGGCTTGACCCTTCTGTTTTCCTATGAGGCGGCGGAAGCCGCATGTTCCGGTGAGGCGAACGCGGCCCACAAATCGGGACGGCGCTCGCGCGTGATTCGTTCAGCTTCCGCCTGCCGCCAGGCGGCGACGGCGCCGTGATGGCCGGACAGCAGCACCTCCGGCACGCGGCGCCCCTGCCACTCGGCCGGGCGGGTGTACTGGGGATATTCCAGCAGGCCGGCGGAAAAGCTTTCCTCGGCCGCGCTGTCGGCCGAACCCATGACGCCGGGCAGCAGCCGCACGGTGGCGTCCAGCAGCACCAGCGCCGCCAGCTCGCCGCCGGACAGCACGTAGTCGCCGATGCTGATTTCCTCCATGAAGCGGGCGTCGATGACGCGCTGGTCGATGCCCTCGTACCGGCCGCATAGCAGCACCACGCCGGGCGCGGCGGCGAACCGCCGGACGTCGGCCTGGGCCAGGCGGCGGCCGCGGGGCGTGAGGCAGACCAGCGGCCGGCCGTCGTCCACGGATGCCACGGCGGCATCGACGATGTCCGGCCGCAGCACCATGCCGGCGCCACCACCGAACGGCGTGTCGTCCACCGTGCGATGCCGATCGGCCGCGAAGTCGCGGATGTTGCCGACGTCCAGCGACCAGGCGCCGGTTTCCAGCGCCCGCCCGGCCAGGGAAAGACCGAGCGGGCCCGGGAACATCGCCGGGAACAGCGTCAGGACGGAGGCGCGCCAGGTCATGCCGCGGCGTCCTCCGGCGTTGACGGCACGACGATCTCGTCCGGCAGCGCCACGACCAGCTTGCCGCCGGCGATGTCCACCGTCGGCACGCAGGCCTTGGTGAACGGCAGCAGCAGGGACGCGGCGCCGGGACGCTCGATCTCCAGGCTGGCGCCGGCGCCGTAGTCGTGTACCACCGCCACCGTGCCCAGGGTGTTCCCATCCGGGTCCACCGCCGCCAGCCCGATCAGGTCCGCGAGGTAGAACTCGTCGTCCCCGGGCCGGGGCAGGGCGGCGCGGTCGATGAACAGCCTGGTGTTGGTCAGCTTTTCCGCCGCCGTGCGATCGGCCACCTTCACCGGCTTGCCGTTCACCAGGCGGGACACCTCGGCGACGCCGTCGGACACCCAGCGCAGCACGTAAAGCTGGCCGGCCGCGTCGGACAGAGGTCCGTACGCGGTCAGGTCCGCGGAATCCGCCGTGTGGCTCGTCACCCGCACGTGCCCACGTACGCCGTGGGCCCGGCCGATGACGCCAACCTGGATGCGGCTGTCCGGCACCGGCGGTCCTTACGCGGCCGCCGCGGCCTTGGCGCGTTCCTGCGCCTTCTTCTTCGGCGCGGACTGCTTCGGCTGCTCGTTCCACGCCGGCATCGGGGCGAGGCCGGCCTTGCCGAGGAACTTCGCCACGCGCTCGGTCGCCACGGCGCCGTTCTGCAGCCAGTGGGTCAGGCGGTCTTCCTGCAGGCGGACGCGGTCCTCGTGCTCGGCCGGCAGCATCGGGTTGTAGCTGCCGACGCGCTCGATGAAGCGGCCGTCGCGCGGACTGCGGCTGTCGGCGATGACGATGTGATAGTAGGGGCGCTTCTTGGCGCCGGCGCGGGCGAGGCGGATCTTCAGGCCCATGGGTCTTGGTAACTCCTGGTTCTACTTAGAATGGTCTGCGGTGTTGGGAGGACATGCCCTTCGGCATCAGGGCGCTCAGGCCGTGGCGCATCAGGCCCTTCTGCCCGAGCTTGCCCATTTTCTTGATCACGGCGGACATGTCGTCGAACTGCTTCAGCAGCCGGTTGACGTCCTGCACGGTGGTGCCGGAGCCGGCGGCGATGCGCTTCTTGCGGCTGGCCTTGATGATGTCCGGCGTGCGCCGTTCCTTGATTGTCATCGACGAGATGATCGCCGCCT
Source organism: Rhodopila globiformis (assembly GCF_002937115.1). GTDB lineage: Bacteria > Pseudomonadota > Alphaproteobacteria > Acetobacterales > Acetobacteraceae > Rhodopila > Rhodopila globiformis. The sequence continues at coordinate 34,237 of NZ_NHRY01000216.1, forward strand.
GGCGCTTGAACATCGTGGTGTCCAGGTTGGCGTCGTTGATCTGCTGCTTCATCTTGCCCAGGCCCGGCAGCATCTCGAGCATGCCGGAGAGGCTGCCCATCTTGGTGATCTGGCGCAGCTGCGCGGCATAGTCCTCGAGGTCGAACTTGCCCTTCAGCATCTTGGCGGCAAGCTTCTCGGCCTCGGCGTGGTCGATCGTCTCGCTGGCTTTTTCCACCAGGCCGACGATGTCGCCCATGCCCAGGATGCGGCCGGCAACACGCTCGGGGTGGAAGTCCTCCAGCGCGTCCTGCTTCTCGCCCACGCCGACGAGCTTGATCGGCGCCCCGGTGACGGCGCGCATCGACAGGGCGGCGCCGCCGCGGGCATCGCCGTCCATGCGGGTGAGCACGACGCCGGTGATCTGCAGCGCGTCGTTGAACGCCTTGGCGGTGTTGACGGCGTCCTGGCCGGTCATGGCATCGACGACCAGAAGCGTTTCCGCCGGATTGGTGGCGGCGCGGACCTGGCGGACCTCGTCCATCAGCTCCTGATTGATCGACAGGCGGCCGGCGGTGTCGAGGATGACGACGTCGAAGCCTTCGCGGCGGCCGACGTCCATGGCGCGGTTGGCGATCTGCACCGGGGTCTGGCCGGCGACGATGGGCAGCGACGGCACGCCCGCCTGCTCGGCGAGCTGGGCCAGCTGCAGCTGCGCGGCGGGGCGCTGGGTATCGAGGCTGGCGAGCAGCACGCGGCGGCGCAGGCGATCCTTCAGCCGCAGCGCGATCTTGCCCGACGTGGTGGTTTTGCCCGACCCTTGCAGGCCAACCATCAGGATCGGGATGGGGGCGGGGGCGTTGAGGTTGATCGGCACCGCGCCTTCGCCGCCAAGCTGCTCGATCATCACGTCGTTGACGATCTTCACCACCTGCTGGCCGGGGGTGACCGAGCCGAGCACCTCGGAGCCGATGGCGCGTTCCCGCACCTTGGTGACGAAGTCGCGGACGACGGGCAGGGCGACGTCGGAGTCGAGCAGCGCGAGGCGGACCTCACGCAAGGCCTCGGTGACGTCGGCCTCGCTCAGCGCGCCGCGGGCGCGGAGGCCGTCGAAGACGCCGGACAGTTTGTTCGACAGGGATTCGAACACGTGTGCCGATACTCCAGGCGCGCGGGGTGCGCGTTGTTCCAAACGGTTAAGCGCCGCTGCGCGAACCCTCGCGGAGCGGCGTAGCCCCCGCCCATGGCGGGGACCGGGTGACAGGTTGACCCGGATCGGCCGCTTATGGCGATGGATGACGGGAGAGTCAACTTTCGTCGTCAGATGATGCGCGTCTCAATTATTGGAATTGCGCGCTACCCCAGCAACTTGGTGCGCTTGGACATCAGATGCATGTCGCAACACACGATCGACATGGCTTGCATACCCACTCTGATGCCAATGCTCAGGTGCGCTTGCTGTGATCCGGTGCGAGATAGCCCGGGTCCGAGTCCTCTCTGCCGGGCAGACTCCCAATGACCGGAACGCGTCGCGATCAGCCGCAGGATCAGCAGATGGCCCCTCCGCCCTCCCTTCAGTGGGCCGAAATCGTCAGCACTGACACATGTCAGCCCGTTACCCGGACGAATGCGGCCCGGGAAGGGTTCTTCAGCGCCTCCGGCATCGGAGAACGGGACCAGCCGCCGCACCAGCAACGCTGACCGATCTGCTCCCGCCTCATCGATCGGATACGGATCGTCGTGTCGCCCGCTCGAGCGGTCACTGCGCGGCCGGGCGGCGCGTCACCGCCCGGCACCTGCCGCTACGCCGGCACCTTCGGCAGGTCCGCCAGCGCCGCCTGCAGCACCGCCTCGTCGTAGTTGCGGTCTTCGAGCTTGCCGGCGAAGTAGTCCAGGTACGCCTGCATGTCGAAGTGCCCGTGCCCGGACAGGTTGAACGCGATCGTCCGCGCCGTGCCCTCCTGCTTGCAGCGCAGCGCCTCGTCGATCACGCAGCGGATCGCGTGCGTCGCTTCCGGCGCCGGCACGATGCCCTCGGCACGGGCGAACTGCACGCCGGCGTCGAAGCACGGAGTCTGGTTGTAGGCGCGCGATTCGATCAGTCCCAGCTCCTGCACCAGGCTGACCAGCGGCGCCATGCCGTGGTAGCGCAGCCCGCCGGCATGGAAGCCGGGCGGCACGAAGGCAGAGCCCAGCGTGTGCATCCGCACCAGCGGCGTCAGGTGCCCGGTGTCGCCGAAATCATAGGCATAGCGCCCGCGCGTCAGCGTCGGGCAGGCCGTCGGCTCGCAGGCGATCGCCTGCACCTTGCGCCCGCCGCGCAACTGCTCGCCCAGGAACGGGAACACCAGACCGGCGAAGTTCGACCCGCCGCCGGCGCAGCCGATGACAATATCGGGATAGTCGTCCGCCATCTCGAACTGCTGCAGCGCCTCCAGCCCGATCACCGACTGGTGCAGCAGCACGTGGTTCAGCACCGAGCCGAGCGCATAGTTGGTGTCGGCGTTCTGCGCCGCGATCTCGACCGCCTCGCTGATGGCGATGCCCAGGCTGCCGGAGGTGTCCGGATGCTCGGCCAGCACCCGCCGTCCGGCCTCGGTCTCGGTGCTGGGGCTGGAGACGCATTTGGCGCCCCAGACCTCCATCATCGCCTTGCGGTACGGCTTCTGGTTGAAGCTGGCGCGCACCATGAAGACCCGAACCTCCAGCCCGAACATCGCGCCGGCATAGGCCAGCGACGAGCCCCACTGGCCGGCGCCGGTCTCGGTCGTCAGCCGCCGGATGCCGGCTTCCTTGTTGTAGAACGCCTGCGCCACCGCGGTGTTCAGCTTGTGGCTGCCGGGGGCGCTGACGCCTTCGTACTTGAAATAGATGCGCGCCGGGGTGTCCAGCGCCGCCTCCAGCCGCCGGGCGCGGATCAGCGGCGAGGGTCGCCACTGCCGGTAGATCTCCCGCACCGGCTCGGGGATCGGCACCTGCCGCTCGGCGGTGACTTCCTGCATGATCAGCTCGGGCGGGAACAGCGGCGCCAAATCGGCTGGGCCGAGCGGCTGCAGCGTGCCGGGATGCAGCGCCGGCGAGGGCGGCCGCGGCAAGTCGGCAACGATGTTGTACCACTCCGTTGGGATTTTCGTCTCGTCGAGCACGTATTTGACCTGCGCGCCCATGGCCGGCACCTCTATCGTTACAATCCGGACAGATTAGCGCAAGCCGCGTGGAGCGCAAATGCGCGGCAGCCGCATGGTCGCCCCGCGTTTCGTCATCGTCATGGCCGGTGCCCATACGTATCAGGATTAACACGGCGGCTGGAGGAGGATTTGGCGCCGCGGCCGTTCTCTCACCGTCATGGCCGGGCGTGTCCCTACGCAATGCACACATCTCGGAAACGGTCCGCCGCGGCGTTTCCCTTTCGTCATGGCCCGGCTTGTCCGGGCCACCTGTCGCGGCACAAGTGCTGGAATAGGTGGCCCGGACGAGCCGGGCNCACCTGTCGCGGCACAAGTGCTGGAATAGGTGGCCCGGACAAGCCGGGCCATGACGATGGTGGAACGCTCTTGGCGCCCAGGCAAGCACTTGATTTTACGGTCATTTCCGACTCGTTTCCAGGATGTGTGCATTGCGTAGGGCGTGTCCCGGCCATCCACCCCCCGCCGTCGCAGCGCAGATGGCCGGGACACGCCCTACCGCATGCACACATCGTGGAAACAACTGCGAAACCAGGCGCTCGCCCGTGCCCGGGAACGTTGCCGCTCGGTCCCGGCGGCGCATTTGCTGGCAAGCGGCCGGCCGAGGGTGCGCAGGGCCACGGCGCTATGGCGTGCGTGGCTCGCACATCCGGTGTGGGGCATCCTGCCCACCGGGATGGGGCGGGATCGGGTTTGCCACCGCAATCAAGCGGACACGGAGTTCCATGGTGTTTGCACGGCGTTTCACGGAGGACGTGGATATTGCGCTTCGCGCGAAGCGCCTGAAATCATCGAACGCTGCCACAGGGGCGACCATGTTGCGGGCGCCCGGACGACTCCGTGAAACTCCGTGCCAACCCCGTGTAACTCCGTGTTCGCTTGATTGCTGCCGGTGAAACCGGCACAGGCCGTGACAGGATGAGCCACGGTTGCAGCGGACCGTTTCCGAAATCTGTGCATCCCGTATGGACACGCCCGGCCATGACGGTGAGGGAGAAGCCCTCCCTCCGCTGATACGCATGGGGGGTAAGCCCGGCCATGACGATGAGGCACCGACTGCGCGTCTCAACCTGTCTACGGTCCGCCGGTATCAGACCCGGGCGGCAATATCGTCCGCCAGCCGGCCCACAGCCTGGCTCATCGCCGCCGTCACCGCATCGGGGTTCGCGGACCCGGCGTTCACCCGCACGTCCACGTGGTGGCTGCGCGTGCCGCCGCGCTGGTCGGGACGGCCGATGGCCCAGTCCGCCACCAGCCGCACCTCGCCCTGGCTGTCGCCGCTGAATTCCTGCACGTTCACCACCAGGGTGCGCACGCCGCCGGGCGGCGTCGGATCGCCGGGCGCGAGCACCTGCGCATCGCCCAGCCGCTGGCGCAGGTCGTCGGTCAGCGTGTGGCGCATCAGGCCGTCCAGCGGGGCCACCCAGCGGTCCACGCTCAGCACGTTCACGGTCGTGCCGGGCCCGCGCATCACCAGCGCCTGCCGGTCCAGCGCGCCGGGCAGGTCGACGTCGCCGACCTGTATCGGCGGCCCGGACCGGTCCGACGCGACGCTGCCGTGCTGCGGCGGCTCCGTCACCAGCGTGTGGAAATGCGTCTTCGGGCTGCCGCCGCACGCGCTCAGCACCAGGATGGGCAGCAGCAGGATGGGCAGCCGGTGGATCGGCCGCACGACCGCAACGCCTCGCTTCATCAGAAACCTCCTCGGCCATGCAGCAGCGCCGCCGGATGGCGATCCAGGTAGTCGGCCAGTTCGCGCAGGCTGCGGGCGGCGCGGTTCAGCTCATACAGCGTGCCGCCCAGGCTGCCGTTGCCCGGCTCGGTCGAGGCCAGGGCCGAGTTGCCGACGATGCCCTGCGCTGCCCGCATGGTCTCCTGCGCCTCGGTCGCGGCGCGCCGCAGCTCGGTCAGCAGCGGGTCCACCTGCGCGTTGGTCTTGCGCGAGATCTGCTCGATATTGGCCAGCGACCTGTCGAGGTTGGCCAGGCTCTGCGTCAGCTCCGGCGAGGCGGCGATGGACGCGAAATGCTGCGTCATGGTGTGCACCTCGTCGGCGATCTGGTCCAGCGGCATCGCGTTGAGCTTCCCGGCCACGGAACTGAGCGACGCCATGATCCCCGACACGCCGGAGGACGGCCCGGCCGGGATCTCCGGCACCGGCCCCGACCCCAGGGAGGCCGCCGTTGCCGACGGCACGAAGGCCAGCTGCACCGACTTCCCCCCCACCAGCGGGATCTTGCTGCCCAGCCGCGCCCGCAGCCCCTGGCCGATCAGCCGGCGCATCAGCGCGTCCATCTGCGGCTTCGGGTCGTCTGCCCAGCTGGCATTACCGGCCAGGTCGATCTCGCCCGGCTCGATCGCCAGCGTCGCAACGGTGTGCAGCGAGCCGTCCGACGGATCGTACTGCAGGCGGCTTTCGGTCACGGTGCCAACGCGCTTGTCATCCAGCGTCACCGGCGCGCCGGCCGTCAGCGCGCCGGCCTCGGCGGCGTGGAACACCACCTGGTAGCGCACCGCCCGGCTGTTGGGCGCATGGACCGCGGCGTCCTTCGTGTCATAGAGCTTGAAGACCGTATCCGGTTTCGCGGCCGGCGCATTGCCCGGGATGTCGGGTGTCTCGAACGCCACCGCCCCCTCCAGCAGCGCCGGCACGGATTGCAGTTGCAGCCGCGGCCCGCCGTTCGCCATCGAGACCTGCACCGCCCCGGCATTCCAGAACCGCGTATCCTGGCGCACCAGCTTGTCGAACGGCGTCGTGATCGAGATGTCGACGCGGAAATGTCGCTGGTCCTTCTCCAGGTGCGCGCCTTCGACTTTCCCGACCTCCAGGTCCCGGTAATAGATCACCGCGCCGTGGCCGACATTGCCGAGGCTGGAGGCTTGCAGGACATAGTGGGTGCCGCCCGGCTCATCGGCGGTGACCGGCCGCTCGGACAGGCCCGTGTAATGATCCTGCTTGTTCCCGGGATGCGGCTCGATGCCGATATACGGGCCCGAAATATCCGACTTCAGCGCGGCGAGATTGCTGAAGCTGGGCTTCTGGCCGGCGATCCAGAACTTCGTGCCCGGTCCCAGATGACCGGCCAGATCGGCATGCAGACGTAGTACAACCTGCACATGCGTCAGGTCGCTCTTTTCCAGCGTGACGCTTTCGACCTGCCCGACATTCATGCCGTGGAACTTCACTTTGGTGTCGTCGGCCTTCAGATCGGCCGTCGGGAAGGTCACGGTGACCGACGGCCCGCGCTGGGTGAACTGCTGGAACACCAGGTAGCCGACAACGGCCAGCGCCGCGATCGGCACGCTCCAGATCCAGCCGGGCCACCGGCTGTGGTGTTCCACGGCCTCGGGCACTTTTTCGTTGTCGGGCGCTTTCTCGCTCATGATCGCACGTGGTCCCAGATCAATCGTGGATCAAAGACGCGCACCGCCAGCATGGTCAGCACGATCACCGCCAGGAACGCCGGCGCGCCGGTGGCGGCCCGCACGCTCACCAGGCCGCTGAACTGCATCAGCGGCAGGAAGATGGCGATCGTGAATATGTCGATGTTCGACCAGCGGCCGATTTCCTTGATCACGCGATAAAGTTTTGTTTTGAACACTAATCGCCGCGGCGAACCGCGCCGCGCCGACCAGATCAGCCAGGTCATGCCGATCAGCTTCAGGAGTGGAATGGCAATGCTGGCGGTGAAGATCACCGCTGCCAGCGGCCACAGGCCGGCTCCGATAAGCTGCTCCACACCGCTGGCGATGGTGTGGCGCTTGGTCTCGCCAAGCTGGATGTCGATGCTCATGGGAAAGTAGTTGGCCACCGGGTACAGCAGGTAGCCGGCCGCCACCAGCGCGGTGGCCTGCACCAGTGAGAACGGCCGCCGGCGGAACAACGGCGCCGCGCAGCGCGGACAGCGGCCGCCCTCCATGCTGCCGGGGAGGATCAGTTCGCATTCGATGCAGGCGATGCTGTTATCCCTGGGTGGTGGTGGTGGCGGCGGGGTTGCAATCCGCCGCCAGACGGCGCGGCGGTCGAGCGTGGCCCGCGTCAGCATCGACAACCCCGCCGCCGCCAGCAGGCACCAGCCGCCGGGCGCGATGTGCATCGGCAGCCGGGCCGCGACGCGGCTGTAGCCGATGACGGCGCCGATCAGGAAGACATCGGGCATCGCCCACAGGTCCAGGTGCTCCGCCCAGCGGAACATCCGCCCGGTCCAGGGCCGCTGCCGGCGGAAGCGGACGGCGGCCAGTACGGCCGAGAGCATGCCGAAGCGCAGGAACGGCAGGATGATGCCCTGCAGCCCGACGACGATGGCCAGCAGCAGCCAGCCCTCCGACCACATGCCGATCACGCCCGAGCCGAGTCGTGACGAGCGGCTGAGGCCGTCGAACGCGACGCGCAGCAATGGCATCAGGTTGGCCGGGAACAGCAGCAGCAGGGTCGCGAGGGAAAGGGCCAGCGGCGCGTCCATCCCGCGCCCGGTGGAACGCTCCAGCGTGTTGCCGCATCGGCAGCACAGCAGCTTGCCGCGTCCGCGCAAGGCGGGGACGTGCTGTGCGGTCCCACAGTCCGGACAGGCAAGAAGCATCAGGGGCCAGCCACGATCACCAGAGGTTGCGGTGGCGGAAACGCAAACGACGCGGTTTGGTTTTTTTACCATCTGGTCAGCCGACCGCACGAAACGGCGGGCGGGCGTGCGAGTTCCGTTCGGCGGGAGACCGGTCATGATCATCGCCTGCCCGGATTGCGGGCTTGTGCAATGCCTGCCGTCGCCGCCGCGGCGCGGCCGCCTGGAATGCCGCCGCTGCGGCGGAGTCCTGGAGCGGCGCTCCGGCCGCAGCCTGGATGCCGCCTTCGCCTGCGCCATCGCGACCCTGCTGCTGCTGTTCCCGGCCAACCTGCTGCCGCTGGTCCGCGTGCGCGGGCCGGCCGGGATCGAGGCGTTCACGTATCTCGGCTCGGGCTGCGCGCTGATCTGGGACCAGGGCTGGCCGCTGGCGGCCACCGTGCTCGGCTTGCAGGGCATTCTGTTGCCGTTCCTGCGGTTCGGCTTGCTGGTGGCGGCCCTGGGGGCGCTGCGGCTCGGCGAGCAGCCGCCCTGGATCGGCCGGGCGTTCCGTTATGCGGAATATCTCGACCTGTGGGCGATGCCGGATGTGCTGCTGATCGGCGGCATCATCGGCTACGGCCGCATCGCCGTGTTCGTGCCGACGCACATCCAGGATGGCGGCCTGTGCCTGGTCGCGGCCGCGGTGCTGGCGATGCTGACCCGCGCCACGCTCGATCGCCGGGCCGTCTGGCGGCGGATCGCCTTGCCAGCGGAGCGCGTGGCCGCGGACCGGCTCGCCTGCATCGCCTGTGACATGGTGATGCCCGGGGACGCCAGGCACTGCGCGCGTTGCGGCGCGTCGCTGCACCGGCGCAAGCCGTTTTCACTGATGCGGACCAACGCCCTGGCGCTGACCGCCTTCCTGCTGCTGCCGGTGGCGAACTACTTCCCCGCCAGCCTGCTGTGGGAGGTCGGAGACCTGCATCCGCGGACGATCTTCGCCAATATCCGGATTCTGTTCCAGCAGGGCTATGCGCCGGTGGGCCTGCTGATCTTCTGCACCAGCATCGCCCTGCCGCTGCTGAAAATCGGCGGCGTGGGGTGGTTCTCGCTGTCCGTGATGCGCCGGTCCCGCCGCGCGCTGCACATGAAGACGCGGTTCTACCGCATCCTGGAGACGGCCAGCCGCTGGTCCAACCTGGACCCGTTTTCCGTGATGATCTTCGCGCCGATCCTGCAGTTCGGCCCGCTCGCGCATGTCGTGCTCGGCGGCGGCGGGCCGGCGTTCCTGGCGGTGCTGGTGATCTCGACGCTGGCCATCCGGATGTTCGACCCGCGGCTGATGTGGGATTGCGCGGGCAATGGCGGGCCGGGGGCGGTGGGGTCCTGGCGGGATCTGGCAGGCAAGTCGTCAGGATAGGGCGGGCGTGGTTAAGTCTGTGATATTGGTCACATCTTCACAGCGCGAATGGGTGATTCCGTTCGCGGACTGGTATGAGGTAGATGCAGGTCAAGGGCAGAACACAATGTATTCCGGCCGGAGAGTGCCGTCCGGCGCAACGGGAAGGTGTCTCGGAACCCGTTCTCATCCGCCCGTATCCTGGCCTGGTCCCCGCGCGCCGCAGCACGCCACCGGGCGCCGCTGTCCCCAACGCCGCCGATGGCCGTTGCCGTGACCCGGACGACTCCAATCGCCATCCCAAACCCGCCGCGCCGAGATGTCATTCCGGGGCCGAACGCGTCAAATCAACACCGGCCTGCGGCAATCAGCGCTCACACCGCTGAGCGTCCGGGGTGAAATCTCCGCAGCGGTCAACCGGCCTCCTCCCCCCACCGCGTTCATCCAACGAGTTTTTTGCGCCGGCTTCGCAATGCGAAGACCCCTGATTCGTTTTTACACACTCTTTACACATTGGATGGCAGCCTCTATGAGGCAGGCGTGAACAGCCGGCAGATCATTCGCGCGCTCAAGGCTGCCGGCTGGGAGCATGTCCAGACGAGCGGGGACCATTGGCAATTCAAGCATCCCACACGACCCGGACGGGTGACGGTGCCGCATCCCAAGCGGGATTTGCCACCCGGCACGTTGCGGAGCATTGAGAAACAGGCGGGGATCAAGTTGAGATGACGGCCTACATCGCGCTCATTCGCAAAGAGCCTGGCAGCGACTTCGGGGTGGACTTCCCTGATTTCCCGGGCTGCGTCACCGCGGGGCGGACGCTGGATGAAGCGCGCCGGATGGCCAGCGATGCGCTGGATCTGCACATCCGCGGCATGGTCGAGGACAGCGAACAACTCCCCGAACCATCGTCGCTTGATGCTATCATGGCTGACCCCGGCAACCGCGATGCCGTCGCATTCCTGGTGGATGCCGCCAGCAAGCCGGCGCGATCGGTCCGCGTCAACGTGATGCTGCCGGCGGACCTGGTCGAGGCGATCGACCGCAGCACGAACAACAGGTCGCGCTTTCTCGCCGACGCAGCCAGGGCAAAGCTGCGCGAGGTCGCCTGACCGCGGTCCCCGCCACAGGGCCTGGACCCAACCGTTGTGCCACCGAGGGCCATTTGGGCCGAAATGGCGACTGAACCTGCAGAAATCCCAACTACTAACGAGACGGCCAAAGGGCGGCCATCCCCGATCGTCATGCCGGGCGAAGGCCCGGCATCCACGCCTTGCGGTGCCGCTATCAGCAAAGGCGTGGATGGCGGCTCGGAGCCTGTGCCCGGGCTTGTCCCGGGTAGCTGCCATGACGAGAGGGGCGGTTCGCTGCCGCACGGGCCAGACGTCAGGGGTTTGACCGTGTCCTTGGTATGACGGCGCGCGATGATGAACCGCCCGACGTACAGGCTCTGAGACGGAAGTGAGCCTCCGGCGCACAATAGTCGCCAAGAGGCCACCAGCAGGCGGGACGGAATGTCCGGTTGCGGGATTACCCGAGATGCTGGGTCAAAGACGTCGTTGGATGGGGCTGCTGGTATCATGCGTGCGCGTTGGACACCCCCGCACAGCCCGCTCAGAACCGCGTCACCAGCACGATGCCGATCACCATCAGCAGGCCGCCCAGCATCCGCCCACTGTTCAGATGATGCACCGGCATCCCGAACAGCCCGTACTGGTCGATCACCAGCGACATCAGGATATTCGCCGTGATCGTCAGCCCGGCGAACGGCCCCGCGCCGATCCGGTCTACGAACAGCAGCCCCGCCACCACCGCGAACGCGCCGACAACCCCGCCCCACGGCGCCCACCACGGCGTCGCCAGCACCGTCTGGACCGTCGGCATCGGCCGCGGCAGGAAGAACAGGATGATCCCCAGCAGGATAACGATCGGCACGAACGACACCAGGCTGGCCAGCCACGGATTGACCAGGGCATTGCGCAACGCCCCGTTCATCGGCGGTCCCCAGGCCTGCAGCGCGCCTGCCGCCAGAATGAGCGGATAAAGCCAGACCGTGCTCAGGCTCTGCATCAATCCTCCTTTCTTCAGAACAACAACCGGGAGACAAACACGCCGCCGATGGCCAGCGCCAGCGCCGGCGGCATCACCAGCAGCCCGAGCTTCAGGAACGTCCAGGCGCCTACCCGGATCCCCTCCCGCCGCAGCGCCGCCAGCCACAGGATCGTCGCCAGCGATCCCGTCACCGACAGGTTCGGCCCCAGGTCGACGCCGATCAGTGCCGCGGCGCGCACCGGTTCCGGCACCTGCGCGATCTCTACCACCCGGCCCGCCAGCAGCCCGGTCGGCAGGTTGTTCACCAGGTTGCAGCCGACGGCGATCACGCCTCCTGCCGCCCAGGCCGCCTTCGCCACGGACTGCCGCGCCAGCTCGCCCAGCAGCGCCGCCAGTTGCTGCGTCACGCCGGTATGGCCCAGCGCCTCCACCAGCACGAACAGCCCGGCCACCAGAGGCAGCACGCCCCAGGAGATCCCCCGGACCAGCCGCACCGGCCCGCTGCGGGTGACGATCATCACCAGCAGCGCGGTCCCGGCCCCGGACGCGAAGGTCGGCAGCCCCAGCGGGAGGCCGAGGAACGAGACCGTCACCAGCCCCACCGCCGTCACGGCAATGCCGAACGCTGCCACCTTGCCGCCCAGCGACAGCATCGGCAGCGCGATGCCGGACGAAACCGGGTCACGCAGCGCGCGCCGCTCGGCCAGCCGCAGCATCACATAAGTTGCGACGATCGCCAGCACCGACGGCAACGTATACAGCGGCAGCCACGCGAGCAACGGCGGCATGTGGCGGCCGTAGATCACCAGGTTCGCCGGATTGGAGATCGGCAGCACGAAGCTCGCGGCATTGGCGATGAAGGCGCAGACGGCGAGGTAGGGCAGGGGCCGCTTCACCTCCGCCGCCCGGGCCACCGCGGCGACGGCGGGGGTCAGCACCACGGCGGTCGCGTCGTTCGACAGGAACACCGTCACCAGGATGCCGACGCCATAGACCAGGGTGAACAGCCGCCGCGGCGAGCCGCGCGCCAGCTTCACCGCCCGTGCCGCCAGCCAGGTGAACAGCCCCTGCTGCCGCGCCAGCTCGGCCAGCAGCATCATGCCGGTCAGGAACAGGTAGACCTCGGTGCCCTTCAGCACCCCGGCCAGCGCATCGTGCGCCGGCAGCAGCCGCAGGCCAATCAGCAGCGCGGCGCCGGCGATCGCCCAGATGAACTCCGGCCACGCGAACGGCCGCAGGATCACGCCCAGGACCGCCGCCGCGGCGATCCCCCACACGGTCCAGGGCGAGGTGAGCAGGGGCGAAGCCGCCAGCGCGTCCATCAGGCGGCCGCGGCGGACAGGCCGGCTTCCGCGGCGGAGGCCCGGGTCTCCGGCATCAGCAGCGCGAAGAAGGCGAGGGCGCAGCCGGCGATCGCCGCGAGATACAGGAACCCGGTGGCATAGCCGAACCACTGCACCACGAAGCCGGCGGTGGCGTTGCTGAGGCTCGCGCCGATGCCGACAGCCAGGGCCGTCAGCCCCTGCGCCAGGTTGAACCGCCCGGTGCCGCGCATCAGGTCGGAGGCAATCAGAACTGAAATCACGCCAAAGATCCCCGCGGCGACGCCGTCCAGAAGTTGTATCGCGACCACCGCATACGGCCCGGCGGCAATCGAGAACAACACCCCGCGCACCGGCAGGATCCCCAGCGCCAGCAAAAAGATCGGCTTGCGCCCGACGCCGCGGGCCGAGGCCCGGCCGACGCACCACGCAACCCCGACCATGACAAGCTGCGCCGCAATGATGCAGGCCGACAGCGCGATGGTGTCGGTTCCCGGATGGGTCTTCGCCAGCACCTGTCCCGCCATCGGCAGCATGGCCGCGTTGCCGAAGTGGAACAGCACCACCGAGGCCAGGAACACCACCAGGTCCCGCTTGCGCAGCAGCTCCCGGAACGGAATCGGCTCGCACCGGTGTGCCGGGTCCTCGCCGCCGCGCGCCCGGTCGTGGTCGATCTCGCCGGGGTTGATCAGCGTCACGACCATGGCGCTGGCGACGGCGAAGCCGCAGACCAGGTAGAAGATCCAATCGTAGCCCAGGAACTGCCCCATCGCCCCGGCCAGCACCGCGGCGGTCAGGTTGCCGGCATGGTTGAAGCTCTCGTTGCGGCTGATCCGCCCATCCAGCAGCCGCCGCCCGACCAAGCCGAGCGAGACCGCCGCGATCGCCGGCGGGATCACCGCCGAGGCCGCGCCCAGCGCTGCCTGCGCCGCCATCACGGTCCAGAAGCGTGGGACCAGGACGATCAGCAGGCAGCCCAGGGCGACCAGCAGGCCCGAGGCGGCGATCAGCCGCCGCTTCGCCCGCGCCGAGTCGACCAGCAGCCCGGCCGGGACCTGGCAGATCGCCGCGCTGATCGACGCCGCCGCCATCGCCAGCCCGATGGCGCCCGCGTCCCAGTGCTGCGAGCCCTTCAGGAACACCGACAGGAACGGACCGACGCCGTCGCGCACGTCGGCCATCAGCAGGTTGATCGCATCCAGCCCATGCAGCGAGCGGGCGGATGCCGGATGTGTCCGGTTGCCGGCCATGCCGCCGCCCTTACCGGTCCGGCGGCGGGGCCGTGGCCGGGTCAGGCGGCGCGGTCGGCAGGGCGAGCGCCGTCGCGAGCGTGATGGTCAGCCAGACCGTTGATGTCCGCATTGTCTCCTCCGGGCGCAGTCGGTCGGGCTCGGCAACCGCCGTGCCAGTTCCAACGACGTGAAACGTCAGTGGTTGTCCGACCCGCGAAACGCCGCGCCGTCGGCTTTGGGCTTGGGGAGAAACAACCGATCCGCCGGAGCGGGCGCACCAGCCCTTCCGCGTCATAGCGGCCGCAGGCCCCATTGGCGTTAAAATAGCGTGGCGGCGGCACGATGCTTGCCATTCCGTCATGGCCCGGCTTGTCCGGGCCACCTGTTCCAGCACTGTGCCGCGACAGGTGGCCCGGACAAGCCGGGCCATGACGAGGAGGCAACAGCCAGCCCTATTTTAACGCCAATGGGGCGCAGGCCCGCCATCCACGCCTTTGCCCCGATCCGCACCGCAAGGCATGGATGGTCCGCCTTCGCGGACCATGACGCGGAGAGGACGGTGCCCCGCACCCAATGACGCGGTAATTTCCTGATGGGTCCTTTGCGGACGTCCCGGGCCTGCTGTCGGGACACCCGGGCAACCCATGGCCCCGGAACCCGGGCAACCCATGGCCCCGGATGCCGCGGTATCATGGCCAGGCCCGCAGGCCGGGCCTCCGGTCCCGCCGGTCCGCGGACGTTCCCATCAGCCCGCGGTTGCGTTGCGAAGTCCCGGTCCTGTCAGCCCAGGACGCGCACGCCAATCAGCACCGGGTGCAGGAAGATCATCGCCACATAGGCGACGGTGCCGCCGATGAGCGCGATGGCGTCGGCCCGGGTGAACGCCGGCACGCGTGAGGCGCCCAGGTCGCCGCGCCGCTTGACGGCGATCCGGTCGTACACCGCCCAGGCCAGGAACGAGCCGAACAGCAGCAGTCCGCCGAGGTCGCCGTTGGCCAGCAGGTGCGCCAGCGCCCAGATCTTGACCGCCACCAGCATCGGGTGGCGCAGCCAGCCCCGGATCCGCCCGGGCGCCTTGCCCGAGCAGGCCAGCGCCACGAACGCGAACCACATCAGCACGATCGCCGCGTCGCGCCCCCACGCCGGCGGCGTCCACAGCGGGATCCTCCCCTGCGCCTGGTACAGCGAGAACCCCCAGACGATCAGCGCGAACCCGGCCAGGGCGATGATGGAGTAGATGGCCTTGAAGGGATTCGGCCCCAGGCTCTCGATCAGGTGGGCCCGCCGGTCGCGGAAGGTCGTGAAGGTGTGGGTGCCGAGAAAGATGACGATTCCCAGGACCAGGATCAGCATGGCTGTCAGCATGAGGGTTCCCCGTGTTGTCTTTGCGGGGCCGTATAGCACGCGCAATTGTCGCGCGGCAGGCCCGGTTTTCCCGGACGTGACGAAGGCGCAACTCCGGATCTGGCGGGAGCGTCCGCTGAACGGAGCCCGTGGAGGCCGGACAAGTCCGCGGGGTCAGTCCTCGATCGATTGCGGATTGAAATTCCGTACGTGACCGGTGCGGACCATCTGTTCCGCCGCTTGCCGGGCATCGGCGGTCGCAGGCCACAGCGTCTGGTCAAGCTCCGCCACCCGGACATCGGTGGCGATGAACCGCACGCCGTTCTGCTGCCGCACGGCTGCCCCGACCAGGCTGCCATCGACCTCGATCTGAACCGAATGCCACATGGCGGAAGCCTCCGGTCGTCGACGGCGCGGGGATGCGTCGCCGAGAAGATATACATCTTATACACGTGGGCAAAAATCAACCCACCACCGGCATGAGTAAAAAGATCCGCAACCGCATCGGCTGCTCCGCCCCGCTGGCTATCTCGCTGGCTATCCCGCTGGCGATCCCGCTGGCGATCCCCCTGGCTATCCTGCTTGCGGAACGCCCGGCGCGCGACGTAAGCGGAGCGTCCGCGCAGGAGGATGGGTTGATGGCAGGCAACAGGGCGCCACAGACGGTCGCGGCGGCGAACGGTATCGGCAGCGACAGCGCATTCGGCGCAGTGGCGCCGCCGCTGTATCTGTCGAGCACCTTCACCTTCGACGGCTTCAACCGGCCGCGGACCTACGACTACACCCGCGCCGGCAACCCGACCCGCGATGTCCTCGCCAACACGCTGGCGCAACTGGAGGGGGGCGCGGGGGCGGTGATCACCGCGACCGGCACGGCGGCGATCGACCTGGCGCTGGCCAGCCTGGAGCCGGGCCACCTGGTCGTTGCGCCGCACGACTGCTATGCCGGTACCTGGCGGCTGCTGCGCGCGCGCCAGGCGAAGCGGCAATTCGCCGTCGTGTTCGTCGATTTTGCTGACGAGAGGGCGTGGACCGCCGCCCTGGCGCGCGGGCCGAAGCTCGTGCTGGTCGAAACGCCGAGCAATCCGCTGATGCGCATCATCGATATCCGCAAGACCGCGGCGCAGGCGAAGGCGGCCGGGGCGAAGGTCATCGTCGACAACACCTTCCTGTCGCCGGCGTTGCAGCAGCCGATACGGCTGGGCGCGGATCTTGTGGTGCATTCGACGACCAAGTTCCTGAACGGCCACTCCGACGTCGTCGGCGGCGCGGTGGTGGCGGCGAGCCAGCGGGATCACGAGGATCTTGTGGCCTGGGCGAACGTCACCGGCGTGACCGGAGCGCCGTTCGATGCCTACCTGACACTGCGCGGCGTCCGCACGCTGTTTCCCCGCATCGAGCAGCAGCAGAAGAACGCTGCCGCCGTCGCGGCTTTCCTCTCGTCGCATGCGGCGGTGGCGGCGGTGCATTACCCCGGGCTGCCGGCGCACCCGAACCATGCCCTGGCCCGGGCGCAGCAGAGTGGCTTCGGCGCGATGCTGAGCTTCGAGATCGCCGGCGGCAGCGAGGCCGTTCGCCGCTTCGCCGAGGCGATCCGGGTGTTCACCCTGGCGGAATCGCTGGGCGGGATCGAGAGCCTGGTGGCGCATCCCGCCACCATGACCCATGCCAGCATGACGCCCGAAGCAAGGCAGGCCGCCGGGATCAGCGACAGCCTGCTGCGGCTGTCGGTTGGCCTGGAAGCCGAGGCGGACCTGCTGGCCGATCTGGCGCAAGGACTGGCGGCTGCGTCGTAGCGCGCGGGTTGCGTGCGGCGGAAGCCAGACATTTTTGGCCCGTTACTGGCATCAATCATTCCGTCGTGCGGAAAGAGATCAACGTCAGCCGGCGATCCGGGCGTTCCTGGCGGCAGGCGTGCCGGGGCATGTGATTTTCGGGTCGTGGCCAGTGGTGAAGTTGTTATTTCAACGTAGCAGAATTCTGCCGTTGCGCCCGTTGCCCATGCTGCTGGCCGCCTGCTCCGGACCGAGGAAGCGGATCGGTGCCAATCCATGGCGACCGCCGGTCGCAATGAATTCTTCTCTGCGGCCTCTGCGCCCCGCTCTGCGGTCTCTGCGTCGAATCGCGGTGGTTGCGGCGCCACCGGCGCTCGGGTTGGGCAACTCACTGGCAACGCCGTTCTTTGTTGCGGCACCGCATTTTTTCGACGCAGAGACCGCAGAGCGGAGCGCAGAGTGCGCAGAGAAGGGATTGGGGCGACCTGCGGCCGCCGCGCGTCTGCACCGTTCGGTGCCTCCCGATCCAGCGCGGCAGGCGATCCGCAGAACGTTTGTCAGGACAGGACTGTCGATCCCGGGCGGTGTCGAGAGCAGGCCGTGGCAACTGCCGGGTCCCGGGAACCGCGGCCCGGCTCAATCCTCGTTCAAACCCAGGGTCAGGTCCGCCACGCCCATCGGATCCTCCAGCGCCGCCAGCCGCCCCGCCGCCAGCCAGGCGAAGCGCTCCAGCAGCGCCTTGCGCCGCGGCGTCGGCAGGCGGATGCACAGCGGCTCGCGGATCACCTCGGCCTCATGACCGGCGCAGACGATCAGCCCGGGATCGGGTGGCAGCACATCCTGCGGGAAATCGCTGTCCACGGCGAAGAAGAACTGGTCGCAGAACGGCTGGTATTCCGCCCACTTTCCGTCCGCCAGGTAGTCGCGCAGCCCCGACTTGACCTCGATGCAGGCAAAGCCGCCGCCCGGCTGCAAGGCCAGGATATCGGCGCGGCGGCCGTTCGCCAGGCGGACTTCGTGCAGCGGCGCCCAGCCCAGCCGCAGGCACAGGCGCGCGGCGGCGCGGCGGACCAGGGTCGTGCGTTCCGGGAAGCCGATGCCGTCCATCAGCCCAGCCCAGTCAGCCCAACAAAGCGTCGATCGCCTGCGCCAACTGGACATCGTTCTGCGTCAGCCCGCCGGCGTCGTGCGTGCTGAGTTCGATCCGCACCGTGTTCCAGACGTTCGACCAGTCCGGGTGGTGGTCGAACTTCTCCGCCAGCAGCGCGACCCGGGTCATGAAGCCCCAGGCCTGGCTGAAATCGGCGAACCTGAACTCGCGCCGGATCGCCTCCTTGTCCAGGGCGCGGGACCATTGCGGGATCTTCGTGCCCAGTTCCGACAGCTCGGTCTCGGTCAAACGCGTCGCCATGCCGACCTCCCTACAATGATTGGGCCACGCGCTGCATGTCCTCCAGCGCCGCGGCGAAGTCCGTCATGAACCCGGCGACCACCTGGCGGCAATCGGGAATATCTTCCACCAGCCCGACGCCCTGGCCGACGAAGTAGCTGACCAGCGCGCGCGCCTGCGCGTTCCCCGCCTCGGCGGCGCGGGTCGCCCGGGCCATCGCCGGCTCGCTGAGCATGCCTTGCAGCGGCATCGGCAGCGGGGCGGGGCTGTCCGGGCCCTCCCAGGCGTCGGTCCAGGCCGAGCGCAACTGCCGCGCCGGCTTGCCGGTGCGCCCGCGCGAGCGGACCGTGTCGCGCGACCGCGCCGCCACCATCTTCTCGCGGAACACCGGCGAGGTCTCCGACTCCACCGTTGCCAGCCAGACCGAGCCGGTCCAGACGCCCTCCGCCCCCATCGCCATGCAGGCGGCCATCTGCCGGCCGGTCATGATCCCGCCGGCGGCCAGCACCGGCACCTTGCCCTGCGTCGCGCGCAGCACCTCCGGCACCAGCACGAGCGTCGAGACCTCGCCGCAATGCCCGCCGGCCTCGCCGCCCTGGGCAACCAGGATGTCCACCCCGGCGGCGACCTGCCGCTCGGCATGTTCCCGTGCGCCGACGAGGGCGGCGCAGGGGATGCCATGCTGGCGGGCACGCTCCCGCATCGAGGCGGGCGGCACGCCCAGCGCGTTGGCGATCAGGCGGATGGGGTGGCGGAAGGCGACGTCCATCAGCTTCTCGGCGGTCTCGAACTGGTAGGACGGCAGGCGGTCCGGGTCCTCGCGCGGGTCGCGGCCGGCGGTCGGATCGACGCTGTGGCGGCGCAGCAGGTCGTGTACGAAAGCGCGGTGGCTGTTGGGGATCTTGCCCGCCAGGCTGCCCTGGGTGGCGCCGGCCTCGGTGCGGAACGCGAGATTCTCCGGCACCAGCAGGTCAACGCCGTAGGGATGGCCGTCGGTATGGGCGTCGATCCAGGACAGCTCGATCTCGAGCTGTTCCGGGGTGGTGCCGGCGGCGCCGAACACGCCGAAGCCGCCGGCGCGGCTGACCGCGGCGACGACGTCGCGGCAATGGCTGAAGGCCACCAGGGGAAAGCCGATCCCCAGCATCTGGCAGAGTCGGGTCTGCATCATGCGGACATCCTCAACGCTGGGTCTACGTCGGGCGGCGGGCAGGCATAGGGCGTTTTTCCGGTCCACGCGTGATGGTCCGCCCTGGCGTGGGCGCGCAGGATCACATCCACGGCGGTGGCGGCCGTCACCATGGCGACGCGCGCCAGCCTCTTGCGCTGACGTCATCCTGCCTGGCATCGGCCAGCCGCCAGATCGCGTCGCTGTTCTGCATCAGCGAGTCTCCTCCCCATGCCGGAAACAGCCGGCGAGGTGGTCGTCCACCATGCCGGTCGCCTGCATGAAGGCATAGCATATGGTGGAGCCGGCAAAACGGAAGCCGTTCCTCTTCAGGTCCTTGCTCATGGCGTCGGATTGCGGCGTCGTCGCCGGCACCTGCGCGGGGCTGTCCCAGGCGTTGCGGACGGGGGTGTGGCCGACGAACGACCACAGGTAGCGGTCCAGGCTGCCGTGGCGGGCGATGGCGGCGAGCGCGGCGCGGGCGTTGTCGCGGGCCGCGAAGATCTTCAGCCGGTTGCGGATCAGCGGCGAGTCCGCCAGCAGCGCTTCCAGGTCCGCGTCGGTCATGGCGGCGACGCGGGCGATGTCGAAGCCGTGGTAGGCGGCGCGGTAGGCGTCGCGGCGGGCCAGCACGGTGCGCCAGGACAGGCCGGCCTGGGCGCCTTCCAGCACCAGCAGCTCGAACAGCGCCCGGTCGTCGTGCTGCGGCACGCCCCATTCGCGGTCGTGATAGGCTTGCATCGTCGCGTCGGCGTTTTCCGCCCAGGCGCAGCGGCGGATCGTCACGGCGCGCCTCCGCCGCCGCGCAGCGCCGCCGCGCCAAGCTGGACCTGCCGCGCGAGGCGGGGGCCGCGGGCGATGCCGAGCGTGGCGTCGAGGTCGGAGAGGATGGCGGCGAGCGGGTCGTCCTGCCTCGCGCCGGGCGAAACGTGCCCTTGGCCAGGGATGGGGAGGCGGCTATCCGCGACCGGGTCTGAACCGGCATCGCCAGGCGTGGATGGCGGCCCGGAGCCTGTGCCCGGGCTTTTGTTCCGGGTAGCCGCCATGACGACGGGCGGCGGCGTCATGCCGGCGAACATTGCCCGCAGGCGGGCGACGATGTCCGTCGCCAGCAGCCGCAGGCCCACCAGCGTCGCGTCGCCGGTGCGGAAGCTTCCGGCGTCGAGCGCCGCGACCACGGCCTGTGCGCCGGCGGCGAACACGGCGGTCAGGGCGACGACGGCGCCCAGCGCCTCGGCCTGTTCCGCCGGACCGCCGGCGCACAGGCCGATGGCGTGGCGCAACGCGCCGAGGGTGGCGAAACTGCCGACGGCATCCTCGATGTCGCGGAACGGCAGCGCCATGCGGTCATACGCGGAGCCGGGCTCGCCGAGCAGCGCCGCGTCCGGGACGAAGCAGGCGTCCAGCGTCAGCAGGCAGTGCCGCGACGGGCGCAGGGCGTGGAAGCCGGGCATGTCCGCCATCGCCAGGCCCGGCGTGTCGCGCGGCACGATGAAGGCGCCATAGCGCTTGCGGCCTGCCTCCTCGGCGGTGATGGCGAAGACGATGATGGCGTCGGCGGACGGGCCGTTGGTGACCCACGCCTTCTGCCCGGCCAGGCGGAAGCCGCCGTCAACCCGCTCGGCGCGTGTGGTCAGCAGCTTGGGGTGCGCGCCGACGTTCGGTTCCGAGATCGCCACGGCCAGCGCCCGGCCGCGCCAGGCCTCGCGCTGCGCAGGGGGACCGAAGCCGAGGAAATGCCGGTACACCAGGTGCCGCCCGCCCCAGACACCGGCGATGCCCAGCAGTCGGGTCGCCTCCACCAGCGCCGCCTTGCCGCGGGCGATGGCGGCATAATCGTCCACGGGTTCCAGCAGTCCCGCCTCCCGCATGCCGGGCAGTGGGTCGGTTGCCGGATCGGGGCAGCGGGCAAGCCAGGCGGCGATACGGTCGTTCATGCCGCGACTGTGGCACGGGCGCGCCGGCGGCGACAGAGCGGCCGGCCGGCTCAATAAGTCTGCCTGCCACGACGGCAACCGCACCAGGCCGCGCGATGTCGCCCTGATCCTCAGCGGCTCTCGGCGGTGCTCCGTATCGTCTCTGTGCGAACAAAAAATACGCCATCAACCATACTGTCCCCGCCGGGGAGGCACCATCCCGGGCCGCGGCCGTGCCGGAAGCAAGACGCCCCCGACTCACGCATCCACGAATGCCACGCGCTGCCGGCTCCCAGCGACGGCAAGCCGCTCCTGAACGCCCGGGCCCAACCCGGTCAGGCAGGCTCCAAGGTTCGCTGCGGACGGATCGCCGGTCAAAGCCGGAAGGCGTCACGGATCATGCGCGCGCTCTCCAGAGGCGTCGCCACAGCCGTATCGATCTCCAGATCATAGGCGATGCCCTGGTGAACACGGCCGAACTGCCAACGCGCCAGGCCGATGGCCCGGTCGCCACGCGCACGCTCCCTGGCTTCCAGCACGGCCAGCGGCGCGAACAGGCCGACGAAGCGGACGTCGAACGGCGAAAGCAGCGCGCGGTACTCCGTCGCCTTCGTGGGGTCGATCATGACCTCATCCACGATCAGGTTGTTGCCTTGTGCCGCCATGGCCGCGACGGCATGGCGCATACCGCGCATGGCCTGCTCGACGACCGGGCCCGGCCGGATGACGATGCTCGGCCTGTCCTGGTCGCTGACTGGCTCGAACACCAACCCGTCCGGCTGGCCGAACAGCTTCTCGGGCACCATGTCGAGGAAAGCGTCCATCGCGACATGCAGGATCGGCGTGGCGGCAATGGCCTGGAGGGCGCGGGCCGTGGCGCTTTTGCCCACGCTGCCGACGCCGTTCAGGATGATGACATGCGGTCGCGGTTCCACGCATCCCTCCGCGGCGGGCGTTCGCTGCCGCTATCCTGACCGGAGACACCTCTGCCGGAAAGGGGCGGCATCGGCCCGGTTGACGCCCGAGGCACCAGGGCGGCCTCACCGGCTGGGTGGCGCCCGCCCGGCCGCCGCGCTCAGTAGCCCGCGAACAGCGGCGTGGAGAGGTAGCGCTCGGCGCCGGACGCCGCGATCCCGACGACCAGCTTGCCGGCATGCTCGGCACGCCCGGCCAGCGTGACCATGGCGTGCAGCACGGCGCCCGAGGAAATGCCGATGGGCAGGCCTTCCACCGCGGCGCAGCGGCGGGCGGCGGCAAACGCCTCGGCCTCGGACACCGCGCAGACCTCGTCGGCCAGGGCGCGGTCCAGCACGCCCGGCACGAAGCCGGCGCCGAGGCCCTGAATGCGGTGCGGCCCCGGGCTGTCGCCGGACAGCACGGCGCTTTCCTGTGGCTCGACGGCGACGATCCGCAGCCCCGGGCGGCGTGGCTTCAGCGCCCGGGCGATGCCGGTCAGCGTGCCGCCGGTGCCGACGCCGGCGACGACGACATCCACCAGGCCGGCGGTATCGGCCCAGATCTCCTCGGCGGTGCCGGCTTCGTGCGCGGCCGGGTTGGCCGGATTGTCGAACTGCCGCGCCATCCAGGCGCCTGGGGTGTGCGCCAGGATGGCCTCGGCGCGGGCGATCGCGCCGGGCATGCCCAGCCGCGCCGGCGTCGTCTCGATGTCCGCGCCGAGCAGGCGCAGCAGCTTGCGCCGTTCCGCCGAGGCGCCGTCTGGCATCACCACGATCAGCCGGTAGCCCTTCGCCGCCGCCACGAACGCCAGCGCGATGCCGGTGTTGCCGGATGTCGGCTCGACGATGGTGGTTTCGCCCGGCGCGATCTGGCCCACAAGCTCGGCCGCTTCCACCATCGCCAGGCCGATGCGGTCCTTCACCGAGCCGAGCGGATTGAGGAACTCCAGCTTGAAGGCGATGTCGGCACCCAGCGCATCCGCCGCCTGCAGCCGCGGCAGCCTGACGAGGGGCGTGCCGCCCACCAGGTCAAGCACCGAACCGAGCATGCAGCCGCGCGGCGCGACCGGGCGCGCCGGCAGCGCCACCGGCGCGAGCCCCGCGGCCGGTCCGGCCTGTTGCGCGGCGTTGTGCTGCTCCGCCATGGCCGTCTCAGATGACGAAATTCAGCGGTTCGCCGACGGGCTTGCGCAGGCCGGCCGCGGCGGCGCGCTTCAGCAGGTCCTCGATGGTCAGGGCCTCGGCGTGCGCCTGCGCCTGGCTGTCGAATTCGGTCCACAGCGGCTCGACCACCGCGCGCTGCAGGCGGCCGCTCAGGTCGAGGCCGCTGTCGTCCAGGCTGTTCAGGCCCACGGCGATGACGTCGGACAGCCTGATCAGCCGGGCCGGCCGGCCGAGGCGATAGCCGCCATGCGGGCCGCGCGTGCTGTCGAGCAGACGCTCCCGCGACAGGGCCTGGAGCAGCGGCTCGAGCGTGCGCCGCGCCATGCCGGTGCGTTCGGCGAGTTCCGCCGCATTCACGACCGTTTCGCTGCTGCCGTGGAACGCCACGTCCAGGACGATGGCCAGGGCAACCATTCCACGGTCCCGGCGCGTAAGGAACATGATCGTGCTTTGCTTTCTGTCGAGATGATTCGATGACCTACTGCCGGGAGCACGGCCTGTCCATCCCGCCGCGGGCCGTTCGGCCTGATGCCTGTCCTCTTCGCCGGCTGTCCGCCGGATCATCCGGGGGCGGCCGCGCCCGCGCCGGCTTTCCTGAGGCCGGCATCGGCGCCATGATGGGGGCGCTCCCGGAGGCATCTGCTCAATGGGCGTTGAAGCCGGGGCACAGGCGGTGCGCCTTCGTGGCCGGCGTCCGGCATGACGGCATGGCAACGACCGCCATTTGAGGCACAGAATTTCGTGGAATAAAGATTCCACGGCACGTCACAGCGCAATACCGCGCGGCACGCATCCACGGCGAGGAACCGCCGGAACACACCAAGGGAGGAAACCACAATGACCGGAACGCCGGATCCTGACTCTGCCGCCGCCACAGCCCTGCGCCTACTCGGGCCGGACCCGCAGGACTGGGTGCCCGAGCGGCCCGGCATCGATCACAGCGTGGCCGTGGTGGGCGGCGGGCAGACCGGCTGCGCCCTGGCCTTCGCCCTGCGCCGCGCCGGCGTCGGCCGGGTCACGGTGATCGACGCGGCCGACGACGAGGACAGCGCCGGGATCTGGCTCACCGCGGCACGCATGCAACTGCTGCGCACGCCCAAGAGCCTGCCGGGGCCGGAGCAGGGCATCCCGGCGCTGGGCTTCCAGGCCTGGTACGAGGCGCGCCACGGCCAGGCGGCCTATGCCGCGATCGACCGGATCCCGCGCCTGCTCTGGGCGGAGTACCTGGCATGGTACCGGCACTTCCTGAAGATCCCGGTGCGCTACCGCACGCGGCTGCAGCGGATCGAGCCGCTGGACGACGGCTTCCGCCTGCACCTGCTGATCGACGGGCGCCCGGCCACGGAGACCGCGCGCAAGATCGTCCTCGCCACCGGGTTCACCGGCAATGGCGGCGCCTACACCCCACCGGCGCTGGCCGGGCTGCCGCCCTCGGTGCTGGCGCATACCCAGGATGCGATCGACTTCGCCGCCCTGCGTGGCCGGACGGTGGCGGTCGTCGGCGCCGCGGCCTCGGCCTTCGACGCCGCGGGGGTAGCGCTGGAGCATGGCGCCGCCGCGGTGCATTTGTTCGCCCGCCGTCCGTCGCTCGCTGCCCTGCCGATTGCCCGGACGCGGCTGTATCCGGGGGCGTATGATCACTACCGGCACGTGCCGGACGCGATCCGCTGGCACCAGGCGGTGCGGTTCCGCCGCTTCGGCTCGACGCCGACCATTGATGCGATCGAGCGGACGGTGGCGTTCCGGAATTTCCACCTGCACCTGGCGGCGCCGTGGCACGACGCCCGGCTCGACGACGGCGTGGTGGTGGCCGAGGCCGCCGACGGGCGGTTCCGCTTCGACTTCGTCATCGCCGGCACGGGCTATTTCGTCGATCCGGCGGCACGCCCGGAGATCGCGGACTTCGCTGATCGAGTCTTGCTGTGGCGCGACCGGTACGTGCCGCCCGCGGAGGAGCGGGACGAGTTTCTCGGCAGCCATCCCTACCTGGGCGAGGGGCACGAATACCTGGAGAAAGTCCCCGGCTCGGCGCCGTTCCTGCGGGACATCCATGTGCACAATCCGGCCGGGTTCGTCAGCTTCGGCCTGCCGATTGGCGATGTGCCGAGCATGCGGCGGGATATCCCGCTGGTCGCGGGGCGGATCAGCCGCGACCTGTTCCTGGCGGACCTGAGCCATCACGAGCGGCGGATGGATGGGATGGTGGCGCCGGACTTTCCGGAGGAGGTGTATGCCTCGGCTGTCTGGAAAGGATGAGGATTGGAGGTCCTGGGGGCTGGTGGGAGAGCGGGATGGGGGCGGCCTGATGCCCGGGTGGTGCGTCCGGGGCGGCGGCAGCGTGGCGGATGTGGTATTTCTGTTCGCACAGAGAATAAAGGGAGCGTGACGGAGGGCCACAGGGGTCAGGGGGATATTGCGCGGCCTGGTGCGGGCGTCGCTGTTGTTGCGGGCGGATGGGGCTGTCGGGCCGGGTGACTTGCCTAAGGGCGCCTGCGCCAGCGGTGCCGGTACAATGCGCTTCGCGCGAAGCGCCATAGTTGCGGTGGCATCAGGCCTGATGCAGATTGACCGCTCCGTTTTTTTACGGACGCTTCAACCGTCATGGCGGTTGCCCGGGCACAGGCTCCGGGTCGGCGTCCACCCCTTACGGTGCTGATCCCGGCAAAAATGCCTGGATGGTGGACCTTCACCGACCATGACGCGGAGGGGCCGATGCGCCGGCTCCGGTGGATCGGTTATTGCGGCTCGGGCCTTGGGCTTCGCTGCGGGCGGCATCGCGATCACCGTCTTTCGCCCCAGAAGCCGGTCGCGTGGCACGACAGCAATATGCCCGCACCGCCGCCATCTGTGTGCATCTGTGTTTCCCCACTCCGGCACTCTCGGCGCGCTACGGACCGAGCGCCGGCGCTCAGGCCGGTATGCCGCATGATTGCTTGCCCGGCGGGGCAGGGGGAAACACAAATGCGCCGCGTCTCCGGCAACCCCGTCCGGTCAGACAGGCGCCCCGGCATCAACCGATCGCAGCGGCGCAAGGCCGGATGGATCACTGGCCCGGACCGCCGGGTTGACCCCTTCCCTGTGGCCCTCCGTCACGCTCCCTTCATTCTCTGTGGTTACATGTCAAAACGATCCACCCGCGCGCCCGCCGCCGGCGGTCCCCGGGCAACCGCAACCCAGGCAACCCCCGGCGCCTGACCAGAAGCCCTCCCACACTCACCACCGGTAACGAATCCGTGCGCCCCGACGCAAGCCAGCCGCCCGCAACACGGCCCACGGCTCGAAACTCTTGCACTCTCCACCCGAATAGGGCGTCTCTTTCGCCCCGGCCGGTGGCGCACCGAGTCGGCCCCTGTCGCAGCCAGCTCCCGAGGTCGTCTCCCGCCGATGCCGACGCCCTACTCGTCCCAGGACCTCGGCCGCATCTTCGATGCGCGCGCCCTGACCCGTGGCCGCAGCCTCGGGCTCGCCGGCGCGGTGACGGTGCGGCTCGAGGGCGATGCCATCACCGCGACGGTGCGGGACAAGGACGCGGCGCACAGCGTGCGCATCACGCCCTCGGCGCTTGGCCGGCGGGTGGTGTTCGACCACACATGCAGCTGCGGCGCCGCGAGCTGCGCGCACCGGGCCGCGGCGGCGCTGGCGGCGCTGGACCAGTTCCCGGCGCTGCGCAAGCCGGAACAGCAGACCTTCCTGGACGCCCTGACCGCCGCGCCGCCGGAGAAGGAGCGGCAGCGCGTGGTGTTCGAGCTGTCACCCGCGGACCCGCCGCAGACCGCCACGGTCACCACCATCCTGATCGGCGAGCGCACCGGCGTCGCCACGCCGACGACCCCGCGCGTGATCGCCGCGGACGCGCAGGCGGACGCCAGGGCGCGGGCGCTGGCGGCGGCGCTCGGCGGCGACGGGACGCGCACGCCCCTCTCGGCGCTGCGGTTCGGCGAGCTGCTGTCCGCCCTGATCGAGAGCGGCCAGGCGCGCTGGCACAGCGGCGGGCGGCGGCTGGTCCTCGGCGAGACCCGCGTCTTCCCCTCCACCGCAACGGCCAACCTGCCGCCCGGCTCGGGCGTCCTGGTGGCCGAGTCCGGGCCCTGGTACGTCGATGCCGCCAGCGGCGCCGTCGGGCGCATCCGCGTCCAGCCGCCGGCGCCGCCGCCAGCCCCCGCTTCCCGGCCACCGGAACCGTCGCGGCGGCGGCCCGCGGCCCCGAGCACCGAGCCGGTGATCATCGAGCGGCCGATGCAGCCGGTGGTGCGGCTGACGCGCTTCCCCTGCCCGGACGAGCACGGCCGCATCCAGACGCTCGACGCGCTGCTGGTCGAATACGACTACGGCGGCGCCGCCATCCCGTTCGACGACGACCGCCAGTTCGTCCGCGCCGAGGACGCCGGCAGCGTGGTCTTCGTCCGCCGCGACCGCGACGCCGAGGCCGCGGCGCTGGACGCCATCCGCCAGGACGGCCTGGCGCAGATGCGGCTGACCGCCGGCCAGGCAGGGAAGGGGCGGCTGGTGTTCGCCTTCCGCGGGCGCGACGCCGCCGAGGCCTGGCAGGCCTTCGTCACCGAGCGGCTGCCGATGCTCAAGGCGCTGGGCTGGCACAGCGTGGTCGACACCGGCTTCGGCCCGCGCCTGGTGGAGTCCGTCGGCGCCTGCGACATGGCAGTGGCCGACGGGCCGGGCGGCGGGTTCTCGCTGGATTTCGGCATCGAGATCGAGGGCGCGCGGCATCCGCTGCTGCCCATCCTGATGCGGCTGCGGGAACTCGGCGGCATGGCGGTGGCGAAGGTGGTCGACGGCGAATTGATCACCAGCCTCGACGACGGCCGCATCCTGAAGCTGCCGGCGGACCGCATCGCCCGGCTGCTGGCGGTGCTGGACGACATGATCGAGTCTGCTGGCCGCACCACCGGGGAGAAGATCGAGCTCGACCAGGACGCCGCGCCCAGCGTGCTCGACCTGGAGGAGCTGGTGATCACCCGCTGGCACGACGGTGCCGCCATCGCCGCGCACGTGCAGCGCTTCCGCGCGGTGACCGACATCCCCGAGGCGCCGGTGCCCGCCGGCTTCAAGGCCAGCCTGCGGCCGTACCAGCAGCACGGCGTCAACTGGCTGCAGCATTTGCGGCAGAACGGGCTGGGCGGGCTGCTGGCCGACGACATGGGCCTGGGCAAGACGGCGCAGACCATCGCGCATATCGTCATCGAGCATGACTCCGGCCGCCTGGACTGCCCGGTGCTGGTGGTGGTGCCGACCAGCCTGGTGCCGAACTGGACCGCGGAGCTGGCGCACTTCGCCCCGCACCTGCGCGTCGCCGTGCTGCACGGCGCCGATCGGCATGAGCAGCGGCGCGACCTGTCGGGCGTGCACGTCGCGATCACCACCTATACCGTACTGGCGCGCGACGTCGAGGAGATGGCGCAGATCGACTGGCACATCGTGGTGCTGGACGAGGCGCAGGCGATCAAGAGCCCCGGCGCGAAGGCGACGCACGCGGTGTGCCGGCTGCAGGCGCGGCAGCGGATCTGCCTGTCGGGCACGCCCATCGAGAACAACCTGGGAGAGCTGTGGTCGCAGTTCATGTTCCTGATGCCCGGGCTGCTGGGGTCGCGGAAGATCTTCTCCCGCCGCTTCCGCTCGCCGATTGAGAAGGAGGGCGACCCGGTGCGGCGGGCCCAGCTTGCCACCCGCATCCGCCCGTTCATCCTGCGGCGGACGAAATCCGCGGTGGCGACGGAACTGCCGCCGAAGCACACCATCCTGCGCCGCATCACCCTGGCGGACGACCAGCGGGAGCTGTACGAGACGATCCGCGCCTCGATGCACGCCAAGGTGCAGCAGGGCATCGCCGCGCGCGGCGTGGCGCAGAGCCACATCCTGGTGCTGGACGCGCTGCTGAAGCTGCGCCAGGTGTGCTGCGACCCGCGGTTGGTGAAGCTGCCGTCGGCATCGCTGATTGGCACCTCGAGCAAGCTGGACGACCTGCTGGAGATGGTGTGCGAGATGGTCGCCGAAGGGCGGCGGGTGCTGCTGTTCTCGCAGTTCACCGCGATGCTGGACCTGATCAAGCCGGCGCTGGCCAAGGCGGGGATTCCATTCGTCGAGCTGCGCGGCGACACGGCCGACAGGGCCGAGCCGGTGCGGCGGTTCGAGGCCGGCGAGGTGCCGCTGTTCCTGATCAGCCTGAAGGCCGGCGGGCGCGGGCTGAACCTGACCTCGGCGGACACGGTGATCCACTACGATCCGTGGTGGAACCCGGCGCTCGAGGACCAGGCCTCCGACCGCGCCCACCGCATCGGCCAGACGAAGTCGGTGTTCGTCTACAAGCTGATTGCCGCCGACACGGTGGAGGAGCGGATCGTCGAACTGCAGGAGCGCAAGGCGGCGCTGGCGACCCTGGCGCTGAGCGCCGACGGCACGGCGCTACCGGCCATGGATGCCGAGGATATCGAATTCCTGTTCGGCGCGGCGCCGCAGCGGCTGGCCGCGTAGGGTGGTTCCGCGGCGACGCGCGCCGTTCCCATACCGTCACGGCCCGGCTCGTCCGCATGCGTATCAGTACAGGCGATCTGGCGGAGCAAGGGCTTCTTCCTCTCGTCATGGCCGGGCGTGTCCCCATGCGTATCAGGATAGAGCGACGGTTGGAGAACGGCCTTTCCCTGATCGTCATGGCCGGACGAGCCGGGCCATGACGGAGAGGCAACGAAATTGGACGCCAGATCCTTCTGCGCGATCGCCTTGTCCTGGTAGCGACACGCCCGGCCGTGACAGGGTGGAACCGTCCCGGACCCGTCTACCGGAAGCCAGCCGGGACAGGCATCGCCGGCCGCTCCGCCAGCCAGGCGTCGGTCCAGCCCAGTCCGCCCGCCATCGGATCGATCGTCCGGACCTCGGTCTTGCCGGATCCTTTGCGCTGCAGGATGGCAACCGGCGTCACCCCCTGCAGGATCTGGCAGGCGATGGGGCCGGCAACGGGATCGCCCCGGCGCCGGGCAGCCAGACGATCGAGGTCGTCTTCCGTCTGGCACAGCACGGCGCCGGCATCCAGCCGTGGCCAGGCCTGGGGCTTGGCCTTCACCTCCGGCAGCATGGGCCTGGACTTCCTGATGATCAGGCCGGGCGCGTCAAACGTCACGTTGCTGCCCGATGACGGCTGCGCCCAGGTGAAGGTGCCGATCAGCGCCAGCGCGAGCCCGACGGCAGCCATGCCCCACAGCAGCGTCCTGGTACGCATCATTCTCCGGTCCGCTCGTTCCGATGCGCGTGTCTATGCGGCGAACCGCGGCGCTCGGCAAGATGTTCCGGCGCATAGAGCGGCGCGTCTTCCAGCGGCCCGCAGAGGCGACCCGTCCCGCCCTGTGCCGCCAGGATCGGTTCCTGCCGCATCGCCAGCATGATCGGACAGAGCAGCCGGAAGCACGGAAAGAATATCCGTGTGCATCCGCGGTCGCTTTTGTTGCGTAGAAACAACAAACGCACTGCGCCGCGGCCGGAACCGGTCAGTGGACCGGTCGCTGGTCTTACGCCCCCGGCCGGACCGCGGCCGCCGGATGGCTGGCTGGCAGGCGCGGGCCGCGGCCGAACAGCTTCTGCCGCAGCGTGCCAGGGGCATAGTCGCGCTTGTACACGCCGCGCGCCTGCAGTTCCGGCACCACCAGGTCCACCACGTCGGCAAAGCTGCCAGGGGTCAGGACATAGGCCAGGTTGAAGCCGTCCACGCCGGTGTCCGCCACCCAGGACAGCAGCGCGTCCGCGACCTCGGCGCCGGAGCCAACGAGCATCGGGCCGCGGCCGCCGATGGCGGCGTGGCGGGCGATCTCGCCCACCGTCCAGGTGCGGTCCGGATCGGCCGTGGTGAACGCCTCCAGCGCCGAGGTCATGGCGTCGGCCTTGTCGGTGAAGCGCACCACCTCGTCCGGCCGCATGGCGCCGAAGTCGAGGCCGGTCCAGCCCGACATCAGCGCCAGCGCGCCTTCCTCCGACACATGGCCCAGGTAGTCCCGGTACTTGTCCTGCGCGGCCCGGGACGTGCGGTCGGTGATCACTGTCATCATGGTGAAGATCACCAGGTCCGACGGGTCCCGTCCGGCCGCGGCGGCGCGGCGGCGCAGGTCCGCGGCGATGCCGCCGATGACCTTCTTCGAGGGGCCGTTGATGAACACGCACTCGGCATGGCGGGCGGCGAAGTCCCGGCCGCGGGTCGAGGCGCCGGCCTGGAACAGCACCGGCGTGCGCTGCGGCGACGGCTCGGAGAGGTGGATGGCATCGACCTTGAAGTGCGGCCCCTCGTGCCGGACGCGGTGGATTTTATCGGCGTCGGCGAAGCGGCGGCCCTTGCGGTCGCGCAGCACCGCGCCGTCTTCCCAGCTTGCCTCCCACAGCTTGTAGGCCGCCTGCATGTAGTCCTCGGCCACGTCGTAGCGGCCGTCGTGCGCCACCTGCCGTTCCAGCCCCATGCCGCGGGCGGCGCTTTCGAGGTAGCCGGTGACGATGTTCCAGCCGATGCGGCCCTTCGTCAGGTGGTCCAGCGTGCTCATGCGGCGGGCGAACGGGTAGGGGAGTTCATACGACAGCGCGCAGGTGACGCCGAAGCCCAGGTGCTCGGTCACCAGCGCCATGGCTGACACCAGCATCATCGGGTCGTTCACCGGCACCTGCACCGCCTGCTCCAGCGCGGTGCGCGGCGAGTCTTTGTAGACGTCGTAGATCCCCAGCACGTCGGCCAGGAACAGCGCGTCGAATTTCCCCCGCTCCAGCAGGCGGGCCAGATCGGTCCAGTACTCCAGCGTGTTGTAGCTGTCGGCGCGGTCGTCCGGATGCGTCCACAGGCCGGGCGACTGGTGCCCGACGCAGTTCATGTCGAACGCGTTGAGGCGGATCTGTTTCGGCATGGTCAGGACCGGTGCAGCGGGAACTGCATGGCGACGACCTCGGCGCCGTCCGCGCCGGCGGCGGCCTGGAACGGCGCGTCGTCGGGATAGACGAAGGCGCAGGACATCGCCGGCAGCGTCGCGCCGTCGTGGTCCAGGCTGCCGCGCGTCACCACCCAATACTGCCCGCGCCCCGCGGCCGGGTCCGGGCCGGTGACCGTGTCCCCGGCCGCCAGGCTGTAGCGCCAGGCGGCCATGCCGTCGGGCTCCGGCCCGAGCAGCGTCTCGGTGGCGGCGGACGGGGCGGCAAGCGGGCCGGCGACCGCCTCGCGATGCCGGCGATCGGGGATGGCGCGGAGCGCGACGCGGTTTTGCGGCATCGCCATGAAGCGGGCGCCGGGGTCGAAGCCATTCCGCAGCGTGAAATACCACACCCCCTCATCCGCGCTCGCCCGGATCGGCCCATAGGCGGTGTGCGCGCCGGTGAAGTGGACGGTGACCGGGCGGACCTCATGCAGCCCCAGCGTGGCGTGGCCGCCGACGACAAGCTGGAACTGGTCCTGCTGGTGGTAATGCGCCTGGGCGGTGCTGCCGGGGTCCTGCTCCACCAGGAAGGCCATCGGGAACAGCGCGTCCGGCGCCGGGTCGGGCGTGCCGGGGACCATGTTGTAGCGGGTCGTGCCGAGATACAGCGTGTGCCAGAACGTCACCCCGTCGGCGGCGGTGCCGCGGCGGCGGTTGGCGCGGGCGGTCTCGGCGGGGGCGAGCAGGGTCATCGTGCGTCTCCTTGCTGGCTTTGGCGGCAGATTGGCACAGCGGCGGCCGGGGGCAAACCGGGGGACGATCGCCGCGGGATCATGCGGCGCCTTGAAGTGGCGTTTGTCCAACGGCGCGATTGATGGCTGATGCCGGTTCTCGTGTGGATTCCAGGCGCTCGCGTTGGCGGAACCGGCGTGCCCGCGACCGGGAAAGAGGCAGATACCTCGCTGCTTTTCCGAATGGCGACAGCGGACCGCATGCGGGGTGGGGCATCTTGCCTTGATCGAGCGGCCGGAGGGCATCATGGATGACGCGGATGCCCGCCCGGAGGCGCGGGGAACGCTGTGCCGGCGGAGACTGCATGACATGATGTGGCCATCTCAGGCGCTTCGTGCGGCTGAGTCGTCGGCCGCTTGTATCCTGGCATGGCAAGCGCTGGTTTCGCCGCCCAAGGCCCATTACCAGGCGAAGCAGGCGAGACCGAAGAACATTTGATTTCATTTGTTTTCATTTGCGGTTAAATATCAAGAACGATCTGAGCCCGATGGAGGTGGAACGTCCGGGCGATGCTGTCGCTACCGGCACCTGGGCTGGACTTCGGGGCGGGACTTCGGCATGATCGTTGCGCGTTGCGACATGAATGCAGCCACGAATGAACACAAATGACGATGCGGGCGCCCCGTACCAACTGAGCGGCATGAACCCGTTCTTCGGGACGCTGATGTGAGTCTCGGGCCCGCCGATCGCGATCCCGCCGGCGCGGCCCGCCGCCATGCAACCAACCGTCCGGAGGCTGATGGCAGCGCCCCGCGGCGTTTCCCAGCGGAGCGGGAAAGGCCCCCCGACGATCCATGGAGCCGTCGCGGCGCCGCCGGTCGTAACGGCGCTTTGGACCCCGTCCCGGCAGGCTGTGCCGCGTGCGGGAATGCGCGGTTGCCTAAGCCCCTGGCGATCGGCCGGACCGCTCAGGCCGCCGCCGGAAAGGCGCGGGGCAGTCCCGCCTCATCCAGCGCGACCTCGATATAGTCCGCCGCCGCCACGCGCACGCGATCCTGGAGGTAGCGCCGCAGGGCATAGACCTCGACGCTGACGGTGATCGCGGTGCTGCCCGTCTTCCTGATCCTGGTATACGCGCAGACCACGTCGCCGGCTTGCACCGGGCGCAACAGGTCGAGCCTGGGCACCGCCGCGGTTGCGACCGGTCCCCTGGCCCGTGCGCTGGGCCCGTGCGCTGGGCCCGTGCGCTGGGCCCGTGCGCTGGCCGTCAGGCCGGCGGCCGCTTCCATCAGCGACGTCAGCCAGCCGGGCGATACGTCCTGCCCTGGTTCGCGATCCGCCTCTGATGCAATGACCCGCAGGGACAACTCCCCGACGGGACCAACGGCCTTCGCCCGCATGTCGCCTCGACGCCGGTAAGCCCGCGCCGCCGTTTGCGGCGGCGCAATCCCTGATCCTGGTTCCCCGAACCGGACACCAGCCGACGTCGGCATGTCCGGATGTTTCACCATAGCGTTGCCGCACGGCAACAAAAACCAAACTCGGGCTTAGAATTCCAGCCAGAACCTTATATATTCCTGGCGCAAGCGTTCATGGGCAATTATGAACGCATTGTTAGAAATCCCACCCGGAAAATTAACTGTCCGGCGGCGAAGGTGAACGCTAATTACGAATGGTGTATCTTAACGATGGCGCATCTGATGTCACCCGGTCGCATGACCACCCCCAGCGTCAGGAGCCGTTCATGAGTTCCGGAGTGCGCACCGCCTCGCCGATCGCCGGCTCCTCCAGGGGGCCGCAAAAGGCAGCCGCGCCGCGCGCCCGGATCTTGCTGATCGAGGATGATCCGGAGATCGCCGACGAAGTCGTCAGCGAGCTAACCGACCGTTGCTACCAAGTCACCTGGGCGGCGACCGGCACGCAGGGCGCGGAGCAGGCGCGCCTCGGCAACCACGACCTGCTGATCTGCGACGTGATGCTGCCGGGGTGCGATGGCCTGACCCTGGTCAGGGACCTGCGGCAGGATGGATTCCGCATGCCGGTGCTGATGGTCAGCGCGCTCGACGCCGTCAGCGACCGCGTCGCCGGCCTGAAGACCGGTGGCGACGACTACGTGGTGAAGCCCTTCGCGCTCGCGGAAATCGCCGCCCGGATCGAGGCGCTGCTGCGCCGCCCGCAGGAAACCCGCGCCACGGTGCTGCGCGTCGGTCCGCTGGAACTCGACCTGATCGACCGCGTCGCCCGTCGCGGCGACCGGGTCGCCGCCCTGTCCAAGAGCGAATTCAAGCTGATGGAATACCTGATGCGCCGTCCCGGCCAGGTCATCACCCGCGAGATGCTGCTGGAAGGCGTCTGGAACTACCGCGTGCTGCCGCAGACCAACCTGGTGGACGTCCATGTCGGCCAGCTTCGGCGCAAGATCGATCCGCAGGGCGGCGAGCCGATGCTGCTCAGCATTCGCGGCGTCGGGTTCATGCTCCGTGATCCGGGCTAGGCTGCTGCGTGCCGGAACGTTCCGGCTCTCGCTGATCTTCGCCGGCCTGTATCTGTTGTCCGGGCTGGCGCTGTTCGCCGTGATCACCTGGCGGACCACGCGCTTCGAAACCGCCCGCATCAGCGCGTTCATCGTCACCGAGGCGGACTCGATCGCGCAGGGATCGCCCGAGGAGGTGACCTGGGCCGTCCGCACGCAATTCTCCCACCGGCCCCGGGGCATCTACCACAACACCATCCTGTCGGCGCTGTTCGCCGCCGACGGCCGGTTGATCGCCGGCAATCTCGGCGTCGTGCCCGGCGACCTGCCGGCCGATGGCGAGGCGCATGCGATCGTGCGTCCTGTCGTCTCCGGCGCGGCAGACGACGATGCCATCATCGCCGTCGCCCGGCGCCTGCCCGATGGCCGCCTGCTGGTGCTTGGGCGCGGCGTCGGCGTTCTGGTCAGCCTGGAGAAGATCATCGCCGGCGCGCTGATCTTCGGCGCCATCCCGGTCATCGCCCTGGCCCTGGGCACCGGCTTCTGGATCAGCCGGCGGGTGCAGCGCCGCGTCCGCGGCGTGACCCAGGCAATCGAGAGGGTCATGCAGGGCGCCGTCCACGAACGGCTGCCGGTCGCCGGAGACGCCGACGACCTGGACCAGGTCAGCGCCGGCGTGAACCGCATGCTGGCTGCGATCGAGCGGCTGCTGGGCGAGGTACAGGGGATCAGCAACGACATCGCGCACGACCTGCGCAACCCGCTGGCGCGCGTCCGGACGATGCTGGAACGTGGCCGCAACAAAGCCGCGACGACCGAGGAAATGGGCGCGATCCTGGACCGCGCGATCGCCGGCCTCGACCACGCCCAATCCATCATCACCGCGCTGCTGCGCATCGGCGAGATCGAAAGCGGCCGACGCCGCGCCGGGTTCCAGGTCGTGGACCTGACCGCGGTCGCCGAACTGGCCGCCGAACTCTACGCCCCGCTCGCCGAGGAAAACCGCATCGGCTTCACCTTCGCCGCGGACGACGGCGCCAGCATCCCGGTGTTCGGCGACCGCGAACTGCTGACCGAAGCGGTGGTCAACCTGCTGGACAACGCCATCAAGTACACGCCACCCGGCGGCGAGGTGCGGCTCGAGGTCGCCGTGACCGCAGCGGGACCGGTCGTGCGGGTGGTGGACAATGGCCCGGGCATTCCGGCGCAGGAACGCGCGAACGTGCTGACGCGGTTCTACCGGCTTGAGAAGTCGCGCGGGATCAAGGGCAACGGGCTGGGCCTGAGCATCGTGCTGGCCATCATCGAGCTGCATGGCTTCGGCATCAGCCTGGCGGACGCCCGGCCGGGCTGCGTGTTCGAGATCCGCTGCCGCACGCCGGCCGGGGTGGCACTTCATCCCGGTGCCAGATCAACCACCGTCCCGGGTCCGGCAGGCCGAACCGGCACCCTTCTGGAAGCCGGGGTCTGACGGCCCGAACAGCTGGACATCGACGATGCAACTTCTGGTCATTGACGCAGACAAGGAAATCGCTGCGGCCATCCGGCGCGGCCTGCATGACGCCGGCCACATCGTGGAGCTTGCCGACAACGGGCGCGACGGCCTGTTCATGGCCGCCAGTGACCGATTCGATGTCGTGATCCTGGAACGCGCGCTGCCCGGCGAGATCGATGGGCTGAAGCTGGTCATGACCTTGCGGTCGCACCAGAACCTGGTTCCCATCCTGATGCTGTCCATGCTGGCCTCGGTGACCGACCGGATCGAGGGGCTGGAGGCGGGATGCGACGACTATCTGCCCAAGCCGTTCGACATGACCGAACTGGCCGCCCGGGTCGAGGCCCTGAAGCGGCGCGATCACCGCGAGGCGCGCCCGAGCAAACTGGTGGTCGAGGACCTGGAACTGGACCTGCTGACGCGGGAGGTGCGGCGCGCCGGGTGCAGGATCGACCTGCTGCCGCGGGAGTATCTGCTGCTGAACTACCTGATGCGCCATGCCGGCCAGGTGGTGACCCGCACCATGCTGCTGGAGAACGTCTGGAACTACAATTTCTATCCGCAGACCAACGTGGTTGACATGCAGGTGTCCTGCCTGCGGCAGAAGGTGGACAAGCCGTTCCCGCGACCGCTGATCCATACCGTGCGGCGCGCCGGCTACATGATGGCGGCGGACCACCGCCGCGAGCCGGCCGCCGCCCCGCCACGGCGCCGCGCCGCGCCGACGAAGCCGGAATGGCCGGCGCCCCGGCCATCCCGCTCCGCGCCACGGACCGGGCCCGCCCGATGGAAGGACAGCAAATCCAGCGGTTCCGAACCGCAACCAGGGTGACGGAACGCCGGCGTCCCGAGCCGGGCGCGGCGTTCCGGTTTGGGACAGCGGCTTTCCGTTGCCGGCGGCCTGGCGTTCGTCACGTTTCGCAACCAGCCTCAGGGGCCGGACACCAGGCCGATCGGCTGTTTCGGTGCCGGGGACCGTTGCCATGCCGGGTGACCGCGTGACGGGGCCAACCGGCATGGCAGGCGAAACCCGAGCCGGCGCGTTCCCGCCCGGGCAGGAACGCGCTCGCCTGCCGCTACTCCCAGTGCGCCGGACGCCAGACCCAGCGGCCCTCACGCGGCGCCCAGAACCAGCGGCCTTCCTCCCAATGGCCGTGGTGGTGCCAGGCCGGCACGTAGCGCCCGCCGATCCAGACGTAGCGGTAGCCGTCCCAGTGCCAGTGGCCGGGCTGCCAGACCATCGGCCCGCCGGGCGGCGGCGGCACCACCTCGGCGCGGGGCGGCGGGATCGGCGCGTAGCCGGGCGGCGGCGGAGGCTGCGCCCGGGCGCTTCCCAGCCCGATCAGAAATACCGTTGCCCCAATCAGCAGCCAACGCATCGATAACACTCCCTTGCCGGACGATCCGGTCTATGACACCGGCGCCTGTAGCCCAAAGTGCCGAAACGTAACAGGCACCAGATGGCTCAGATATCGGCGTAACAATGGGTCTCGGCGTCGGTGCCGGGATGCGTCACCGCGCCCAGGTGCGCCGGGCCGACCAACTGGGCGTATTTCCAGATGGCGCCGCTGTTGTAGTCGGTCTTGCGCGGCGTCCAGGCCGCCTTGCGCGCCGCCAGTTCGGCGGGGGGCACCAGCAGGTCGATCGTGCCTTTCCCGGCGTCGATCACGATCCGGTCGCCGTTCTTCACCAGGGCGAGAGGCCCGCCTACCGCCGCCTCCGGCCCGACATGGCCGACGCAGAAGCAGCGGGTGGCGCCGGAGAAGCGGCCGTCGGTGATCAGGGCCACCTGCTCGCCCATGCCCTGGCCGTAGATCGCGCTGGTGGTGGACAGCATCTCGCGCATGCCGGGGCCGCCTTTCAGGCCTTCATAGCGGATGATGATGACGTCGCCGGCCTTGCAGGCGCGGGTGTCGACCGCGGCGGAGGCTTCCTCTTCCGAGTCGAAGCACAAAGCCGAGCCCTCGAACCGCTGGTGTTTCAGCCCGGCGACTTTCACGATCGCGCCGTCCGGGGCCAGGCTGCCCTTCAGGCCGACTACCCCGCCGGTGGGCGACACCGGGTGGATCACGTCCTGGTCTGCTGGGAACGCCACATCCCTGTGGTTCTCGGCCAGCGTCTTGCCGGTGACCGTCAGGCAGTCGCCGTGCAGCAGCCCGCCGTCGAGCAGCGCCTTGATGATCACCGGGATGCCGCCGGCGTTGTGCACGTCCGGCGCGACATATCTGCCGCCCGGCTTGAGATCGGTGATGTACGGCGTGCGCCGCATGATCGCCGCCACGTCGTCGAGCGTGAAGCGGATGCCGGCCTCGTGCGCGATCGCCGGCAAGTGCGGCGCGCCGTTGGTCGAGCCGCCGGTGGCGCCAACGATGACTGCCGCATTTTCCAGCGCCTTGCGGGTGACGATGTCGCGCGGGCGGATGGTGCGTTGCAGGAGCTGCATCACCGCCCGGGCGGACTCGACGGCGTAACGGTCTCGGTCCTCGTACGGCGCGGGCGCGCCGGCGGAGCCGGGCAGGGCGGGGCCGATGGCTTCCGACACCATCGCCATGGTGTTGGCGGTGAACTGCCCGCCGCAGGCGCCGGCCGAGGGGGCAGGCGACGCATTCCAGCTCGTGCAGGTCCTCGTCCGACAGGGTGCCGGCGGCGTGGCGGCCGACCGCCTCGAACAGGCCCAGCACGGTGACGTCGCGGCCCTTGTAGGTGCCGGGCAGGATCGAGCCGCCATACATGAATACGCTGGGGATATTCAGCCGCAGCATCGCCATCATCATCCCCGGCAGCGACTTGTCGCAGCCGGCGAGGCCCACCAGCGCGTCGTAGCAGTGGCCGCGGGCGGTGAGCTCGACGCTGTCGGCGATCGGGTCGCGGGAGACGAGCGAGGACTTCGTGCCCTGGTGGCCCATGGCTATGCCGTCGATGACGGTGATGGTGGTGAATTCCCGAGGTGTGCCGCCGGTCTCGGCGACGCCCTTCTTGACCGACTGCGCCTGGCGGTTGAGCGCGATGTTGCAGGGGGCGGCCTCGTTCCAGCAGGTGGCGACGCCGACGAAGGGTTGGTTGATCTCGTCCTGGGTCAGGCCCATGGCGTAGTAGTAGCTGCGATGGGGGCGCGGGTGGCCATGCCGCCAATCATGATGCGGGTTCCCGCGCGCTGGCGGCCTGGCCGATGCGCTTGCCCCGGTGCGCTGCGAAGACCTTGGTGAATTCGGCGCCGAGCAGGAAGA
The DNA here is from genome assembly GCF_002937115.1 of Rhodopila globiformis. Classification (GTDB taxonomy): domain Bacteria; phylum Pseudomonadota; class Alphaproteobacteria; order Acetobacterales; family Acetobacteraceae; genus Rhodopila; species Rhodopila globiformis. Next base: position 74,475 of record NZ_NHRY01000216.1, read on the forward strand.
TCTGCGCGGAATAGTACAGCCAGATCAGCAACACGATGACCGAGGCCGCCGCGCCATAGCTGGTCACGATGGCGCTGCTGCCGATGTAAAGACCAATCAGGTACTTGCCGATGGTGAACAGCAGGGCCGTTACGACGGCGCCGATGCGGACATCATGCCAGCTGATGTCGCAATCCGGCAGAACCTTGTAGATGGCGGCGAACATGACGGCGATCAGGCCGAACGACACCGCCATATAGGCGATCCGCAGCAGCGCGTGGCCAAACGGGATCACCGTATCGATGGTGTTGCCGACGGCCGTCAACACCGCGCTGATGATCAGGGACACCAGCAGCAGGAAGCCCAGGGTGGCAACCAGGCCAAGGCTGGCCGCACGCGCCTTGATCATGCGGGTTACGGTGTCGCCCTTCGGCTGCGCGCGCCAGATCACGTTCAGCGCCGTCTGCATCTCGACGAACACGCCCGAGGCGGTCACGATCAGGGCAACGAGCCCGATCGCGCCCGCGAGAATGCCTGAGGAAAAATTCGCCGCGCCCTTCAGCGCCGACTCGATCAGTTCGGCGCTTTGCCGCCCGATCAGCCCGGTCAACTGATGCACGATCGCGCCCTGTGCGGCATCCCTGCCGAACGCCAGTCCCGCGATCGCCACCACGATCACCAGGATCGGCCCGAGCGACGTGACCGTGTAATAGGAAATGGCCGCGCCGCGCGTCAGGTCTTCGTCCTCGACATACGCATAGATCGTGTCGCGCAGAATCGTATAGACCCGGTTCTTGCCGAGGCTATCCATCACCGTCATTGGCTGGCCCCGTTATGGATGACAGGCAGATCGACCGTGCCGGCCCGATGCGCTCCTGATGCCGCTGCGCTGGACAGGCTGTCCCGGTTCCGCCTCGGCAGGTCCGTCTCGGGGACAAATTCCTGGTCGCCTGATGTGGCGACTGCGGGCGTGGCGACGATCGCGGATGTCGCCATTAACGATCCGACACAAAAATTGCGCACGCCGACCTCCGGTGAGCCTGCGGTGAACGACGTGGAACGACACGCGGTTGCCTGCGCGCGGGACGACGTGACTGTGTTGCCGTCATCTGGCCGCCGATAGCCGAAGACACGCGTTCGGCCGGTCAGGCGTGCCGCGGTGACACCAACCGGCATGAAGGTGGGCCCTTGGGAGGATGGAACGCCGGCTGGTGTCCCGTCGATTCTGCGCACATGCCAATCGGCGCCAGCGCCGCGTGGTATCATTGGGTTCCGGCGTCAACGAACCTTGTCAGCCAGGCGCGTATCCATACCGATATTGCGGTGCATAATAGACCGGCGGCGGATAATATCCGGGCGGAGCGTAGTAAGCGGGCGGCGGGTAGTAATAGACCGGCGGCGGTGGATAGTAGAACGGAGGCCCGTAAAATCCGAACCCCGGCCCCCAGCCGCCGTAGCCGCGCCAGCCTCCGCCGTACCAGCCGCCGCCGCGCCAGCCGCCGCCACGCCAGCCTCCGCCGTGCCAGCCTCCGCCGTGCCAGCCTCCGCCGTGCCAGCCTCCGCCGTGCCAGCCTCCGCCGTGCCAGCCGCCCCCGCCACCGTGCCATGCTGCCTGGGCACTGGCGATGGACAGAGGCAGGGCCAAAACGACAACCGTCAATCGACAGGCGGTCAACCTGCGGAACGTGGTCATGGCGTGCACTCCCGGCAACCGGCGTGAAGCCTGAGCCGTATCATATTAACCTACGTGGTGTCGCCGGCTACCGCCTTGATACAGATCATGGCGAGGTGATCTTCGGCAAGTCGGCCATCATCATCCCACGCAGCCGGGCGGGGGAAGTCCATCGCTGTGGCGGAGCACCGGGCCGCCGGGTCCGGCTCGCCGGCTCGCAAGCTTATTGCCGCGCGCGGTCAGGGCCGGATCCAGGCGGCGAGTCGGGCGGGACAGCCGGTTTCGCCTGCCGCTTCCGCGGTGGCGTGGCGGCCGGGCCCGGCGCCGCCGGCCGTTTACCGGGCGCTGATGCGCGATCGGTCGCTGTGGTGTCGGGCGCCTCGCCCGTCTCACGGCTGGCCCGTCGCTTGCCGGGTTTCGATGCAGCGGCGCGGGCAGGAACGGAACCGCGCGGAGGCGTCCGGCGGTGCGCCAGCTCGGACCATGTCATCAGGCCGGCCAGCAGCAAGGCGTAACCGCCGCCGATCAGCACAGGACTGAAGGGCAGGACGAGAAGGCCGTAGCCGATGCCGCCAACCACGAGGATGGCGGCCAGATTGCGCAGGAACACAGTAAGAACGGTCATGTCGCAAGGAAGCCGATGACGGCCGGGTCCGCCGATTCAATTCTGCCCGATGTGGGAGAACACAAGCGGGAACGCCAACCTGTGCCATGCCGGTTCCGCAGGCGCAAGAACCGGCCAGCGCGGGCTGCGAGGCGCCGGTCAGCCGCGTCGGATCGGATGCATCGCCAGCCCGGTCGCGGCCGCATGCCTGCCACGTCGCCGATGGCCTGCCGCGGGAACCAGGGATCATGGTTGGAAGCACCGGCCGGATACGGCTATCGTTTGGCTTGACGCCACGTCGGCTTCGTCCGGCAAATGCCGCACCTGAATATTCCAAACCGCAATATTCCTGCAAGGGACAGGAAGAAGCCGGCGTCCAGTAAAGCGAAGTATTGCAGGTTGCCGTGCATCCCGTATATGCTGCTGTGCAGCATCAATGTGTTGTGTGGGCGACAACTGGCCGCGCCGCACCGTGTTGGAAAGGCATCTCGCACAAGCCATTGGAGTGCGCCATGTCCGCCGCCGTCCCAGGCAAAGCCAGGGATATCTATATCGTCGGCCTGCGAAACCAGCATGCCGTCGAGAACCAGGCCATCGAGCTTCTCGAACGCCAGATCGGCCGCCTGAAGAACTACCCCGAAATGGAGGCCCGGATGCGCCAGCACGTCGAGGAAAGCCGCGCGCAGGCCCGCCGGCTGGAAGATCTTCTGGCCCGGCACGACACCAGCCACTCCGGGCTGAAAGACACGATGATGTCGCTGGTGGGCAACCTGGCGGCCCTCGGACACACCCCCGCGCCGGATGAGGTGCTGAAGAACACCATGGCCAATTTCGCCTTCGAGCACTATGAAATCGCCAGCTACAAGTCGCTGCTGACGCTGGCGGACCTGGCCGGCGAGGGCGGGGCGCGCGCCGCGCTGCAAACCTCGCTGCGCGAGGAAGAGCAGATGGCCGCCTGGATCGCCGAACACATCGGCCCAACGGTGCGTCGTTACGTCGAGCGATCAGCCTCCGGCCAGACCGCCGGCGTTTAGCGGGAGCCGATGCTGGCGGCGCGGCCGGCGCTGGATGCGCCGTCTCGTCACTTTACCAGACCGTTCCGAATCCGCTCCAGGCGCGCCCGTCAGGCTTTGATGACACGGCACTTGCCGCTGTGGAACTCGAACCCGGTGTGCGGCACCTGCGCCAGGAAGTCATTGACGGCACGGAACACGTCCGGCCAGCCGGTGCCGTTTTCGTTATAGTCGTCACCGATGAACACGCCTCCCTGGCGCAGCACGGGCCACCACTGGATCAGGTCCATCATAACCGCTGCGTAATCATGCCCGCCGTCGATGTGGATCATGTCGGCGGAAATGCCGAAGGCGGAGATCACGTTGCGCGCGTTGACCGAGTCGAGCGGCAGGGGAACGACGAAATCCTGCACGCCATGATGGATGACATTGGCCGCGAATTTCTCGAACAGGTGCGGGTAGCCATTCACGAAGCACAACTCTTCATGCCAGTGCGGCTGCACCCAGTGGTCCCATGAGCCGAGCCAGGTATCCACCGCGATCACGGCGCCGTCGATGCCGAGATCCTTCAGCCTGTGCGCCATCGTCAGTGTCGATCCGCCCTTCCAGACGCCGACCTCGATCACCACCCGCGGCCGTATCGCCTCGATCGTGCTGCCGAGGAACGGGTGCTGCGACTGCCAGCCCTGCGAGTCCTCGGCGATCAGCCGAATGGGAAACCCGGCCAGGGGATTGGCGCCTTTCCAGAGCTTTTGGCGAAGCTCGTCGATCATCATTGCTGTCTGCCCCTCATGTGGCCCGGTGCCGCGGCGGCAAGCGCGGGCGTCGGTATAGCGGCGGCCCTCGCGCAAAGTTCCGTGGGCACGACGCGCATCGTCGCCGCCGGGTCCGGCTTGCCGGAAAGTTGGCGGGGAGGTCATGTCACAGTCTGTTCGTTGTGGGACCAAATCATCATGGACGCCCCGATGGACAGGTTTGAATCCGGAACAAGCGGCATCCGGCCGCATGCGGTGCACATTCGCGGGATGCATGCAAACCGCCCGGATGCCGATACTGTTTTTTATATATAAACGCCAGGTTGATCACATTCCACCACGGAGCGGCCGGTGCCGGCGCGGGAACGGCACCGGCGGCAATCCTGGTGGCCAGCAATCCGGACCTGGCGACCGCTTCGCTGCGCCGGCGGCCCATGGTGCCGCGCCTCGCGTCCAGGGCCGGGACGCGCAATGCCGGTGCGGCATGGGGAGGCCAGTGCAAGGCGGCCGCTGGCTTGCCGGTGCCTTGGCGCAAGCCGAAAGACCCGCCGGATTATTGCCCAGATTATTGCCATGAAATGAACAGGCTGTCAGGTCGGATTCCGGACAGCGTGGAACGCGCTCCCTGTATTGCCTTTTGTCATGCTTTGGATATTGGCGCGTCCAGCCGGAAGCCGCATGATGATTTTTTCATGTAATGAACAGTCTTCGGAAAAAATCCATTTCCTGTCAACATCGTGACTGCTTATGACGTCTTTTGCTTTTCATATGATACCGTATTGACGGGGTGCGCCGACCGCGGAAGCCGGCCGCCGCTTGCCGCGGCTCGTGTCGTTGTCCTGAACGTTATTGCCGCCGGCGGAAGCGGCGAGCGCTTCCAGGGACCGTTCTTGTACCGGGTGGTACAATTGCTTACGCCATTTGGCCATTCCTTTATCTTTGTCACGGCAACCCGTCATACTCCCCATCGTAGTAGCGGCCGGTCAACCAACGGAGGATCACGACCATGGCGGCCACCACGACGACTGCATCCGGCACCACGGGTGCCACCGGCGCCACGGGCGCTACAGGGCTAAGCGGCACCACGGGTGCCACCGGCACGACAAGCCCGGGCGGCGCCACCGGGACGTCAGGTGCCAGCGGTGCAACGGGCAGCATCGGCGCCACGGGTGCGACCGGCGTCACGGGCGTTTCCGGCAGCACCGGCGTGACCGGGGCCACCGGCTCCACGCCAACCGGCGTGACGTCAGCGGCCGTGACCTCGCCGATATTCGTACTGCAGCAATCGGCCAGTACGACTCCCCTCAGCAGCCAGGATCAGCAGTTCCTCACCCAGGCCTATTCGGGCGATGTGGCCGAGATTGCCGAGAGCAGGATTGCGACAACCAGCGCGAGCAATCCCGCGACCCAGGTCTTTGCTCAGTGGATGGTCGCGGACCATACCTCCGTCGGCTCGACCTTGACTGATCTCGCCAACCAATTCGGCGTCACGCTCAGCGCTTCGCTCAACAGCCAGCAGGCGCAGGAAATTCAGACTTTGCGCACCCTGGCCGGGAGCACCGGGACGACCGGTTCCACTGGCACCACCGGCACGACCGGCACCACCGGCACCACCGGCTCGACTGGCACCACCGGCTCGACTGGCACCACCGGCTCGACTGGCACCACCGGCTTGACTGGCACCACCGGTGCCACTGGCTCGACCGGGGCCGCGGGCACGACCGGAGGGACCGGCGCCACCGGCATAGCCGCAGCCACCGGCACAACCGGACCCACCCCCACGACGGGCCAGACGACGGCCTTCGACCAGCAGTACGCCCAATATCAGGTGACCGATCACCAGCAGACCCTGGCCCTGTTCCAGCAGGAGGCAGCCAGCGGAACGAACCCGATCCTCCAGCGCCTGGCGCAACAGGCGATTCCTGTCCTCGAAGCGCACCTTGCCGGTGCCGAGCAGCTCGCCAACAGTCTTGGAAGTGGAACCACCGGCACGACCGGCTCAACCGGGACGACCGGCTCAACCGGCACGACCGGGGCAACAGGCGCCACCGGCTCGACCGGGGCCACCGGCGCCTCAGGGGCAACGGGTGGGCTTGGAAGCACCGGCACGACCGCAGCCAGCGGCACATCGGGTGCCACGGGTGGCACAGGCGTCACAGGCGCGCCCACCGCAACCGGCGCAGTCCCCGATCCAACCGGCGCGACCGGAGCCAGCGGCGCCACAGGTGCCACAAGCGCGACGGGCACGACAGGGGCCACTGGGGCAACCGGCGCCACGGGCGCGACCAGCGCCACGGGCACGACTGGCGCGACCAGCGCCACGGGCACGACTGGCGTGACCGGCGCCACGGGCACGACCGGCACCACCGGGGCCACCGGCTCGGTCGGCACCACCGGCGCCACCGGCTCGGCCGGCGCCACCGGGACCACGCCAGCCGGGACGGCGAGCCAGCAGGATACCAGCTTCGTCCAGTTTGCCTCGCAGTACAACCTGACCCAGATGCAGGAAGGCCAGCTGGCCCTGGCCAACAATTCCGACCTCGCCACCAGCGAGCTCGGCCGCTGGGCGATCACCGACAGCGGGGCGAACAACACGGTCCTGCAAAATGTGGCGCAGCAGGCCGGGATCACCCCGGCAACCAGCCCCAGTTCGACCGAGCAGAGCCAGATTACCCAGCTCCAGTCGGGAACGAACGGCGCCTTTGCCTCGACCTATGCACAGACCGACGTAACCAACACGTCCAACGCCCTGATGCAGTTCATCCATGAGGCCTCGGCGGGGCAGGATGCGTCCCTCAAGGCCTACGCACAGGACACCATCCCGCTGCTGTCCCAGCAGCTGAATGCCGCGACCAATCTCGAGCTTCAGCAGCTTGGAACCAGTAGTCTCGGATCCCTGTCGCTCAGCGACCTGTCGCAGGCGCTGTATGGAACGGGCAGCACAACCTCGGGCACCGGCACCACGACGACACCGGCGGCGTCGGCGGCCCAGGTGCTCGGCGCGCTGGGTACGCAGGACCAGGTGCACCCGACCATGTCGATCGTGGGACACGGCATTTCCTGACGGAATGCCCGCAAGCCGCCGGGCGCATGGCTCGGCGGCATCCCACCCGGAGCCACGTCAGAACATGGCCGAGGCCGTCGTCTCCCTCCCGCCAGGGCGGGGGCGGCGGCCGAACCGTCTGGAACGCCAGCCCGCCATGGTCCGGCTTGTTGTATGCGCTTCGCGCATAGCGCCACAAGTCTCCCCCGTGGCCCTCCGTCCCGCTCCCTTCATTCTCTGTGGTTACACGTCCGGACGATACGCCCGCACCCCCGCTGCCAGTGACCCCCAGTGACCCTCAGTCAGCGGAAACGCAGGCCAAACCCTCAGACGAACGCCCCACTTTCCGGCTGATCGCCGCATACTGGCCCGCCGCTCATCGGCCTTCGACCACCGTCGCACGTCCTCCCCGGATCGCCCTCGCCGATAGCCGCCGCCCGTTCACCTTTCCTTAACACTTTCCTGTCATTCAAGGCCCGCCCTCGCATCCCTTGATCGAGGCAGTCGCAAAAGGCGCCGGCACAGGACTCGGGAATGAAGACGCATGCATAGGTCTGCCTTTCGTGACGGCGACACCTTGGCCCTGGCACCGTTGCTCGACGCGCAGGCGGCCGAGGACCTGCTGGGCCAGTTGCGCGAGCGCCTGCTCGCCGGCCTGCCGGTCACGCTCGACGGCGCCGGCGTGGAGCGGGTGGCGACCCCGGCCTTGCAGGTCCTTCTCGCCGCGGCCCGCGAAGCCAGGGCGCGCCGCCTGGCGTTCCGCCTCGCCGCTGCCTCGGATTGCCTGGCGGACGCCCTCGCCAGCCTCGGCCTGCAGGCCGAACTCCCGATCGAAGGATCCGAGTGATGCCCAAGCACGTGCTGATCGTCGATGATTCCAAGACCATGCGGGACATGGTTGCGTTCACGCTGAAGGGGGCGGGATTCAGCGTCACGGAAGCGGAAGACGGCCAGAAGGCCCTGACGCTGCTGCGCGCGACGACAGTCGACCTGGCCATCACCGACCTGAACATGCCCAACATGGACGGCGTCAGCCTGATCCGCGCCATGCGGGCGGACCCGCGCCACCGCGGCGTGCCCATCCTGATGCTGACCACCGAAAGCGACCCGGCCAAGAAAGCCGACGGGCGCAGCGCCGGCGCCACCGGCTGGATCGTCAAGCCGTTCGCGCCCGACAAGCTGATCGAGGTCGCCAGGAAGGTGTGCCCCTGACCATGACCGAAGAAACCGCGGGCTTCGACGGGCTTGAAACCTTCCGCCAGACCTATTTCGAGGAATGCGCGGAACTGCTGGACGCCACCTACGGCTACCTCGCCGCGCTGGAGAGCGGCGACGCCGACGCGGAAACCGTCCACGGGCTGTTCCGTGCCGTTCATTCCATCAAGGGCGGCGGCGGCGCGTTCGGCCTGAAGCGTCTGGTCGGCTTCGCGCACGGCCTGGAAACCCTGATGGACATCGTGCGCGACGACCGCCTCGCGCTTGGGCCGGAAACCCTGCGCCTGCTGCTGCGCGCGGCCGACATGCTGGCGGACCTGGTGAACGGCGCCCGCACTGGCCAGGACCTGCCGGTGGGCGCCGAGGACAGGCTGCTGCGGGAACTGGCCGCCGCCGGCGACGTCCAGGCCGAGCCGGCAGCCCCCAGGGAAACCCCCAGGGAAACCCCCACGGA
>NZ_NHRY01000217.1 GCF_002937115.1 Rhodopila globiformis
CCAATCGCCGCTCGCCGCGGACCTACGACCGCGACCTCTACAAGGCGCGCCATCTGATCGAAAATTTCTTCGCCAGGCTCAAGCAGTTCCGTGCCATCGCAACCCGCTATGACAAGACTGCCCGCAACTTCCTCGCCGCGGTCCACCTCGCCGCCGCCGTCGTTTGGCTTAATTGACGACACGCCCTAATAAACTACTTTCGACAAAAAAAGACAATTCCTTGTTAAAATATTAACGCATGGTCAACGCTGCGTAGCAGCAGCACCAGCGCCAGCATCGCCACCACCACGCCGGAGAAGCCCCAGCGCAGCCACACCGCCGGCGGCAGCGCGGGCGCGCGCGGCGCCGCCTGGTATTCCGTCAGCAGGGTGGCCAGGGACCCGGTGATCAGCACCCCCAGCGCCGAGGAGGCCGAGACGAACTGCGCCACCACCAGCGCGATCCAGCCCGTCGCCACCGGCAGCACCGCCGCGGTCAGCCGCAGCGACGAGCGTCCGCCGCCCGACAGCAGCCCCACGCCCCACTGCAACCCGCCAGCGAAGGCCAGCATCACCGCCGCGTAATCGACCAGCGCCACCAGCATGCGGTCCGCCACGAACGGCACCGCGCCGACCGCGCCGAACGCCAGGACCAGCAGCGGCACCAGGCCGAGCAGGCTCAATAATGAAACAATGGTCGGCACGCTTCCCTCCCGCCTTTGCAGGCCGACACCCCTCTCATGAAGACCAGAGACTTGTGCTACAGGGAGACAAATCGCGTTGATCTTCTCCGGCAAAGGACAGGCGTTGACAGACCGTGGTTGCCTGCGCCGCCGATTTCGCCGCCTGAAAGCCTGCCTGGAATCTCAATGACCCTCGGTCTCGAAGCCGTCATTATCCTGCTGCTGATCATTCTCAACGGCCTGTTCGCGCTCAGCGAGCTGGCGCTGGTGTCCGTCCGCCGGGCGCGGCTCGCGGTGCTGGAGCGCAAGGGGGTCAAGGGCGCCGCCGCCGCCCGCGCCCTCGCGGACGATCCGCAGCGCTTCCTGCCCACCGTGCAGGTCGGCATTACCCTGGTGAGCGTACTCACCGGCGTGTTCGGCGGTGCCCGCATCACCGCGCATCTGCAGGTCTGGCTGGAGCAGTTCCCGCCCGTCGCCCGCTTCGCGGAGAGCCTGGCACTGGGGATCGTGGTGCTCACCACCACCTACCTGACCCTGGTGCTGGGCGAACTGGTGCCGAAGCAGCTTGCCCTGCGCGCGCCGGAAGCCACGGCGGCGCGTGTCGCCCGGCCCATCGGCTGGCTCGCCCGGGTCGCCGCCCCGGTGGTCTGGCTGCTGGGCAAGTCCTCCAGCCTGGTGCTGCGCCTGTTCGGCCTGAAGCGGGCGCCGCGCCAGACGGTGACGGAAGAGGAGCTGAAGGCCCTGGTCGCCGAGGGCGCGCAGGCCGGCGTGCTGGAACTGGAGGAACGCCACATGATCGAGCGCGTCCTCCGCCTGGCCGACAAGCCGGTGCGCGCGATCATGACGCCGCGGACCGAGCTCGCCTGGATCGACCGCACCGACGCGGCGGACATCATCGTCGAGACGCTGAAATCGTCGCAGCACTCCCGCTTCGTCGTGTGCGACCGCTCGATCGACAACGTGGTGGGGGTGGTGCAGGCCAAGGACCTGCTCGACCGCCTGCTCTCCGGCGCCGAGCTGTCCGTCGGCGCCAGCCTGCGCCAGCCGATGATCGTCCCCGACACAGTCAGCGCGCTGGATGCGCTGGAGCGGCTCAAGTCGGACCCGCTCGGCGTCGCGCTGGTGATGGACGAATACGGCAGCTTCGAAGGCGTCGTCACCGCCGCCGACGTGCTGGAGGCGATCGTCGGCGACGGCTCGGCCACGGATCACAAGGACGGCGTGCCGGGGCCCGAGGGCGAGACGACGCTGACCCTGGACGGCCTGACGCCGGTGGACGAACTGAAGGCACGGCTCGACCTGCCCGACCTGCCGGCCGAGGGCAGCTACCACACCCTGGCCGGGCTGCTGCTGGCGCTGCTGCGGCGGGTGCCGCGCGTCGGCGACCGCATCGTGTTCGGCGGTTGGCGCTTCGAGGTGCTGGAAATGGACGGGCGGCGGGTGGACAAGGTGCTGGCCGGCCGCGAGCCCGCGGCGGAAACCGAAAGCGTCGCATGACCTGCCAGCCAACTGCCACCGTTTCCCAGTGCGCCGTGCTCGTCGGCGGCCTGGGCACCCGCCTGGGCGCGCTGACCGCCGCGACGCCCAAGCCGCTGCTGCCCTGCGGCGACCGTCCGTTCCTGGGCTGGCTGCTGCGCGAGTTCGTCCGCTACGGCGTGACCGAGTTCCTGCTGCTGACCGGGCACCTGTCCGGCGCGGTGGAGAACGCCGTCGCCGCCATCCAGGCCGGGCTGCCCGGCGACGTGCGCATCACCCTGTCGCAGGAGCCGGTGCGTGCCGGCACCGGCGGCGCCGTGTTCCACGCCCGCCATCGGCTGCATGACCGATTCCTGCTGTGCAACGGCGACTCGCTGTTCGACAGCAACCTCGCCGCCCTGCTGGCCGACGCCGCCCGCGATCCGGCGGATACTGTCGGCCGCATCCTGCTGCGCCGCCTGGACGACGCCTCGCGCTATGGCGTGGTGACGCTGGAGCAGGACCGCATCAGCGCTTTCCAGGAACGCCCGCCCGCCGGGACGCCGGGCATCATCAACGGTGGCGTCTATCTGTTCCGCCGGGCGCTGGTGGACCACCTGAGCCCGCAATGCTCGCTGGAAGCCGACGTGCTGCCGGCACTGGCGCGTGGCAACCGGCTGCGCGGCACGCTGGGCAGCGGCTATTTCCGCGACATCGGCATCCCCGAGGACTACCAGCGGGCGCAGACGGAAATCCCGACCCTGCTGCATCGCCGGGCGTTGTTTCTCGATCGTGACGGCGTGCTGAACATCGACCACGGCTATGTCGGCTCGGCGGACCGGTTCGAATGGGTCGATGGCGCGCTGGACGCCATCCGCCATGCCACCGAGGCCGGCTGGCACGTGTTCATCGTCACCAACCAGTCCGGCGTCGCCCGCGGCCTGTATGATGAGGACGCGGTGCGCGGCCTGCTGGCCTGGATCGCCGACACGGCGCGCCTGGCCGGCGGCACGATCGACGACGCGCGCTACTGCCCGTTCCATCCCGAAGGCAGCGTCACGGCCTATCGCCAGGCGCATCCCTGGAGGAAGCCCGGGCCCGGCATGCTGCTGGACCTGATACGCGCCTGGGAGCTAAATCCCGCCCGCGCGGTGATGATCGGCGACCAGGAGTCGGACATGCGCGCCGCGGCGGACGCCGGCATCGCCGGATATTTATTCCCTGGAGGGAATCTTCTTTCATTTATACAACCAATAGTGGATAAATACCCATGAATTCATGACAGGAGGGGTACTTGCGGCACAATACCGCAACCGTCCGTTCCCGCGTGCCGCTGCGCCTCGGCCTGGCCGGCGGCGGCACCGACCTCAGCCCCTATTGCGACGAGCATGGCGGCGCCGTGCTGAACACGACGATCGACCGCTACGCCTATGCGTTCATCGAGCCCTCGACCGACGGGCTGGCGCATTTCGTGGCCCCGGACCTGGAGTTCGAGGAGTGTCTCCACCCCAACCTCGACTCGCTGGCCGAGGCGCGTCTGCGGCTGCATGCCGGCGTGGCGCGGCGCATGCTGGCGCAGTTTGGCGGCGGCGTCCTGCCGGCGATCCGGGTGACGTCGTACGTCGATGCGCCGCCCGGCTCCGGGCTGGGATCGTCATCCGCCCTGGTGGTGGCGCTGGTGGAGGCGTTCACCGCGTGGCTGTCGGCGCCGCTCGGCCCCTACGACGTCGCCCGCCTCGCCTTCGAGGTCGAGCGCATCGACCTGGGCCTGGCTGGCGGCAAGCAGGACCAGTACGCGGCGACCTTCGGCGGCACCAATTTCATCGAGTTCCATGCCGCCGATCGGGTGATCGTCAATCCGCTGCGGGTCGCCCCGGCGGTGCTGAACGAGCTGCAGACCTCGCTGGTGGTGTGCTTCACCGGCGTGTCGCGGCGGTCGGAGGCGATCATCGCCGAGCAGCAGCGCGGCATGACCGCGACGGCGGAGCACCGGGCGGATGCCGGGGTCGTCGACAGCCTGCACCAGCTCAAGCACGACGCGATCGCGATGAAGGAGGCGCTGCTGCGCGGCGAGATCGCGCGGATGGCGGCGATCCTGAACCGATCCTGGGCGGCGAAGCAGCGCACCGCCGCGGGCATCAGCACCGGGCGGATTGCCGAAATGTACGATCTGGCCTTCGCGCATGGCGCCATCGGCGGCAAGGTCTCGGGCGCCGGCGGCGGCGGGTTCATGATGTTCTTCGTGCCGCCAGCGCGGCGGATTCCCGTGGTGCGGGCGCTGAATGCCGCCGGCGGCACCGCGAGCGGCGTGCAGTTGACCGGCCGGGGCGCCGAATCCTGGGTGGTCTGAAACCCCGGCGGCGATCCCCGGGGCACTGGCAACGCCGGATGATGGAACGGCGCGAACCGCATCGGCCGGTGAAACGGGCTGCCACGCGCAAGCGTAAACCGGTAAGCTCGGAACGCTTGCCACAGGTGGAAGTGCCTTTCATGCGCTTCTTGATGCTTTCCGCCACCGTTCTGGCGCCGCTGCTGCTGGATGCCTGCGCGACCCATCCCATGAGCCCGACGGTCGGGGTGATGCCACCCCCCGGCAAACCGTTCGAAACGTTCCGGACCGACGAGGCGGCATGCCGGGATGCCGCCTCGCGGCAGGTGCAGGGCGGGGCGCAGCAGCCGAACACCATGGGGGCGGGAAGCGCGCCGATGGGCACGTTGCCGGGGACCGGATTGGGGACCGCGGGCGGCACGGCGGGTGGCGCCGGCGTGTCGCGGACCGCGCAGCTCAGCCTGCAGCAGCGCTATGACCTGGCGTATTCGCGGTGCATCTATGCACGCGGCAACCAGGTGCCCGGCTATCTGCCGCCCGGCGCGTCATGGTCCGCCGATGCCCCCGGCCATGCCCCGTGATACCAGCCTCCACCTCTGCCCCGGGCGATGACCATCGATCCGCGACCGGTGCGCCACCGTTCCGGGACGCACGCGCCCGAACGGGACAGGCTGTACCACCCGAGCGCCGCTCCGGCGTTCCGGCCGCACCGGCGCCTTGAGTTCTTGCGACGAGCGGCAGTGTCGTCCCGGGTAGGTCAAGGCAGCGGCAGAGCCTGGGTTGGCGCCCGATTTTAACACGGAGTTAGCCAGCCGGCGCGCCGGCGCCGCGATGACCGAAAATGGGCGAGGAGTCCGTTGCCCCAGCGTCATGGCCGGGCGTGCCCCGGCCATCTGCGCACAGGCGGCGGGGGTGGATGGCCGGGACACGCCCGGCCATGACGATAGAGAGACGACCGCGCCTGCGGGTCCGCATTTTCATAGGAGCCAATCACACGACGTAGGCCGTGCGTCAGGTACAAAGCATAAACCGCTTCAGGCAGGGCCACCGATGCTGCGAAACGCTTTGATCGCCAGCCCAATGAAGCGGTTCGTCCGGTCCCGAATAGCCGGCAAGGCCCCGTCTCCGTGGCGCTTCGTGCACCCTCCGTCTTCTCCGTGTTGAAAATCAAGGAAGAATGCGTAGGCACGACGGTCCCAGGAGCGCTGCATGGCCAGGCCGATGAAGCTGCCCGGCACGACGCAACATCCGCCATGACGGCGGCGTCAGCACCGGACCGCGCGGCGTCCCCCTGATCCTCCGGGGCTCTCCACGGCCCTCGGTTCTTCTCTGTGCGAGCAAACATACGCCATCAACCACGCTGTCCCCGCCAGAGACGCACCCGCCCGCGGCCCCGCCAGTCCATGCTACAGGGACCAACCGCGCCGCCGGACCTGATGTCCAGGTCCCGCCCCCCAGTCCGCCACGCCTCGGCCTCCGCTGGCCTCCCCCCGCCGCGGCGCCACGCCCTCAGCCCACAAGGTTGCGCGGCGCCTGCCCGGCCAGCACCGCGGCGATGCCGGCCAGCACGATCCGCCCCATCGCGTCGCGGGTTTCCCGTGTCGCGCTGCCCAGGTGCGGCAGCAGAACGACGTTCTCCAGCCCCAGGTAAGCGGGATCGAGGTGCGGCTCGTTATTGTATACGTCCAGCCCGGCGGCGGCGACGTGCCCCTCGCGCAGCGCGGCGACCAACGCCTGGTCATCGACCAGGGAGCCGCGCGCGGCGTTCACCACGACCGCGCCCCGCGGCAGCTTCGCGATGCGGCCGCCGGTCAACCAGTGGCGCGTGCCGGCGCCGCCCGGCGCGTTCAGCGACAGCACCTCGCACATCGGCAGGAAGCTGTCGTCGTTGTCGTGGAAGATCGCGTCGTGCTCCAGCTCCGGCGGCAGGCGGGCGACGTCGCGGTAGTGCACTTCCATCTCGAAGCCGCGCGCCATGCGGGCGAGCTCGCGGCCGATGCGGCCCATGCCGAAGATGCCGAGCCGCCGCCCGGACACCTGCGTGCCGAGCAGTTGCGTCGGCGCCCAGCCCTGCCAGGCGCCGGACCGCACCATCCGCTCGCCCTCGCCGGCCCGCCGCGCCGCCGCCAGGATCAGCAGCATGGCGCATTCGGCGGTGGCGACACTCAGCACGTCCGGCGTATTGCACACCCGGATGCCGCGTGACCGCGCGGCGTCGAGGTCGACGTGATCGTAGCCGACGCTGAAGGTGCCGATGACCTTCACGCTGTCCGGCAGTGCGGCGATCAGTGCCGCGTCCATGGCGTCGCCGGGACAGCACAGGATGGCGTCGGCGCCGGCTGCCCCGGCCAGCACGTCGGCGATCGGGACGTCCGACGGCGTCAGCCGGGCGGAAAAGTCCCGCGCCGCCTGGGCCTCGATCGACGGCGGCAGGCGCCTGGTCACGAACAGAACGGGTTTCGCCATGTCAGTCCCTCCACAGCGGGTCGATCGCTGGCCGGTTGGCCAGCACGGCGGCGATGTTGTCCAGGGCGCGGAAGCCCATGGCATCCCGCGTCTCACGCGTGGCGCTGCCGATGTGCGGCGACAGCACCACGTTGTCCAGGGCGGCGAAGCGCAGGTCGAAATCCGGCTCGTCCCGGAACACGTCCAGCCCCGCGGCGAACAGCCGGCCACTCCGCAGCGCCGCCAGCAGCGCGTCCTCATCCACCAGCGAGCCGCGGGCGACGTTCACCAGCACCGCGCCCTCGGGCAGCAGCGACAGGGCGCGGGCATCGACCATGCGGTCGGTGGCGGGGCCGCCCGGCGCGTGGATCGACAGGAAGTCGCAGTGCGGCAGCATGGCGTGGAAGTCGGCGAAATACGTCGCGCCCTGCTCCAGTTCCGGCGGCAGGCGGGAGCGGCCGTGGTAGAGCACCTGCATATCAAAACCGCGTGCCCGCCGGGCGAAGGCGCGGCCGATGCGGCCCATCCCCAGGATGCCGACGCGCTTGCCGGTGACGCGCACGCCCAGCAGGTCGCCCTGGCCGATGCGGTAGCGCCAGCCCTGGCGCATAATGCGGTCGTATTCAATCCCCCGCCGCGCCGCCGCGAGCAGCAGCATCATGGCGTGGTCCGCCGTGCACTCGTCCAGCACGCCGGGCGTGTTGGTCACCATGATGCCGCGCGCCCGCGCGGCGGCGACGTCGACGTGGTCGTAGCCGACGCTGCTGGTGGCAAGCACGCGGACGCTGTCCGGCAGCCCGGCGATGGCGGCTTCGGTCAGCGGCAGGGTGTTGGCGAACAGGATGCCGTCGGCACGGTGCGCGGTGGCGGCGGCGGTGGCCTCGGGCACGGTCATGTCGTCCGGGCCGGAGCAGATGATGGCGTCGAATTCCGCGCGGGCGCGGGCCACCACGTTCGTCGTCGTCAGGCAAGCCAGCACCAGCCGCGGCTTCATCGACAATTCCCCCGATCAGTCAGCGTCCATTAGGATCGGCCAAACGGGCCGGACGCAAGAGGACGGCTGTCCTTTCCCGCCTCAGGGCAGGTCGATCCAGGACAGGTGGCCGCCCTTGCCGGCGCCGGTGTCGAGGAACACCGCCTTGCCGCCCAGCGCGCCGTGCCGGACATAGGGCCGCCCGTCGGCGCTGCGGCGGTCGTGGCCGCAATAGACTGTCAGACCGGCGGGGATGCGGTCGACCCAGCGCAGGCTGCGCTCGGGGTAGCCGTCGTGCTGCATACGGCCCGTCGGCTCACCATACAGGGCCCGCGCCACCGCCCCGTGCGGGCGCTGCAGCCCGTGTTCCGGCGGCTGCTGCTCCAGCATCAGGGTGTGGAACCCGCCATGCACGAACAGGGCGGACTTGTACAGAACCCAGGCCGGGGCGGCGGCGATCAGGCGCGTCGCCCGTTCCTTCAGGCGGTCGTCCATCTGCGCGATCGTCGCCTGGACCATCGGCTCGGAGCGCACGTGCTCGCCCGCCAGCACCCGCGCCAGCTTCAGGTCGTGGTTGCCGAGGATGAACAGGCCGCGGCCGCTCTCGACCAGGTCGAACATCATCCGCATCGCCCGGGCGCTGTCCGGCCCGTGGTCCACCAGGTCGCCGAGCTGGACGATGAAGCGCTCGGTTGCAACGGCGTAGGCGAACGCGGCGGCATCGCCGTGCACGTCGCCGACGACGCGAACCTTCGCACCAGGGGGGATCGCAGCGGTGGTCATAGAATTGTCAATGAGATAGGGCGGGAATGCCGCCGCGACAACTGGCGCTGTCGCGGCCTTTCCCTGATCGTCACGGCCCGGCTTGCCTGCATAAGCACTAACTTCAGGGGGAACAGGGCATGGTTGTCGCCCTATCGTCATGGCCGGGCGTCTCCCGGCCACCTGCGCTTCGACGGCGGGGGGTGGATGGCCGGGACACGCCCGGCCATGACGATAGGGAGAAGACCTTGCCCCGCCCGGCCGTTGGCGAAACGGCACGTTCATGGTCGTTGGCGCGCCGGTATCGCTGGCCGGTTGACCCGGTAGGTGCATCCGCGGAATCCGTGGTGAACCGCCACCCCCGGACCCTCTCCCCGGAAACCCGGCCGGGGGCGGTGACCACGCGGGTGGCCGCTACGGCCGGACGCCGCCTGCCTTGGGCCCAGCCGCCGTCCGGCCGCTCTAGGCCGAGCCCGCTACGTATGCCTTCAGGCTGTCCACCGCCATGTCCTGCTCCATGATGCGGGCCTTGACCACGTCGCCGATGCTGATCAGGCCGACGAGCGCGTCATGGTCCACCACCGGCAGATGGCGGAACCGCCCGGCGGTCATCATTTGCATGACCTCGGCCACGGTGGATTCCGGATGCGCGACATGCAGCGCCCGGGTCATCAGCTGCCCGGCGGTCATGTCCAGGGTGCGGTTGCCGTTCGCGGCCAGGCAGCGGACGACGTCCCGCTCGCTGACGATGCCCAGCATCTGCTCGGCCGCGTCCACGACCAGAACGGCACCGATGCGATGCTCCGACAGGATCTGCACGATGCCGGAAACCGGTTCCGTCGGGTCAACGGTGAAAACCTGGTAGCCCTTGTGCTTGAGGATGGCTGCGACCGACATGAAACTGCCCCTTCTCCAATCCGGCGGGCATCCGGTCCGGTTGCCGTGTTCTGCTGCTGCTATCAGCGGAAATCAAAGTTCCGGACCGCGCATCCGCCACTTTATAAAGGGCACATCATGCGCCGGTCACTTGCCGGAAAGCAAATTGCAGGTGTGCGCCGCAGCAAAAATGCTACCAGAGAGTACTCCCCGCCATCAGGCCGACCACCAGCAGCACGACGAAGATCACGATCGTGACGAAGAACAGGATGCGGGCGATGTCAGCAGACGCGGCGGCGATGCCGCCGAAGCCGAACACCGCCGCCACAATCGAAACAACCAGGAAGAACAGGGCGAGCCGCAGCATACGTATCTATCCGATCTTTTACTGTGAGGCAACGAGCCCCGACATATTATGACCGTTTGATGCTGCGGCGCACAGTCACACGTCCTCGACCTCCTATCACTCCGCCGCCACCAGTTGCGGCACCGCCGAGGCTAATTGCGTGTGCACCAATTCGGCGAACCGCCCGCCCCGGGCCAGCAGGCTGTTGAAGTCGCCCTGCTCGACGATCCGCCCCTGGTCGAACACAAGTATTTCATCGGCGTCGCGCACCGTGGACAGGCGGTGGGCGATGATGAAGGTCGTGCGCCCGGCCATCAGCGCCTTCAGCGCGCGGCTGACCTTCGCCTCGGTGGCGGCGTCCAGCGCGCTGGTCGCCTCGTCCAAAATCAGGATCGGCGGGTCCTTCAGCAGGGCGCGGGCAATCGCCAGGCGCTGCCGCTGGCCGCCGGACAGCGTGGTGCCGCGCTCGCCGATCATGGTGTCGTAGCCCTGCGGCTGGCGGATGATGAACTCGTGCGCGTCGGCCATGCGGCAGGCCCGCTCCAGATCCTCGTCGGTGGCGTCGGGGCGGCCGACCAGCAGGTTGTCGCGGATCGTGCGGTTGAACAGCAGGCTCTCCTGGAACACCATGCCGATGTTGGAGCGCAGGCTGTCCAGCGTAACGTCGCGCAGGTCCTGGTGATCGACGGTGATGCGGCCCTCGGTCGGGTCCCACAGGCGCTGCAGCAGGGACATCGCCGTGGTCTTGCCGGCGCCGGTGTGGCCGACCAGGGCGATGGTGGCGCCGGGCTGGGCGTCGAAGCTGACGTTGTTCAGCACCGTGGTGCCGCCGTTCGGATAGGCGAAGGAGACGTCCTCGAAGCGGACCTCGCCGCGCGGCGCCCACAGGGTGCGGGCGTTGTCCTTCTCCGGCACGCTGCTGCGGGCGTCGAGGATGCGGAAGAACTCCTCCAGGGCCGGCAGCTTGAAGAACAGCGACGAGACGAAGGACGAAGCGGTTTCCAGCCGCCCGATCAGCAGCATGGCGAAGCCCATGAAGCTGACGATCTCACCCACGCTGGCCATGCCCTGCAGGTGCAGCCAGGTGCCGACCATGACGATGCTGATGACGGCGAGGGTGCTGGAGGCGCGGGTCATGACGTTGACCAGTGCCCACCAGTTCAGCACCGGGAACTGGTGGCGGATCACCTGATCGGCGATGTCGCCGAACAGCCGGCCCTCGGCGGACAGGCGGGTGAAGGACTGCACCACCATGACGTTGGTCAGGGCGTCCTGCGCGGTGCCGGCGAGCGAGGTGTTCAGGCCCTCGATCCGGCGCTGCGCCGTCTCGGTCTTGCGCACGACGATGGCGTTGAGCAGCAGGAAGACGCCCACCAGCACGATCAGCACCAGGGCGAGGCGCCAGTTCAGGAACAGGGTCAGCGGCAACAGGACGGCGGCAGCGATGATAGTGGACAGCTGGTCGCGGAAGAAAACCAGCCAGGTGGCGAACAGCCCGTCGGTGCCGGCCAGCATCGACTTGATCAGCCGGCCGGAATGCGTGTCGCCGTGGAACGACAGCGGCATCGCCAGGACGTGCTGGAAGTATTTCCCCATGGAGTTGATGCGGTGCTTGTGGGCCAGCCGCTCGGTCCGTACCGCAACGAAAATGTTGCTGACGATGCCGCCGAGGCCGACCGCGACCCAGATGCCGAGCAGCACCACCGCCTGGTGCCACACCGTGGCCGGCGCCATGGTGTCGGAGTGGGTCAGCAGGTTGACGACCCGGCCGAACAGGACCGGATCGAGGAACTGCAGCCCGGCGACGATCAGGTTGGCGAAGGCGAGAAACCCCGCGACCCGGATGTCACGGCCAAGCAGGCCGAGCACCCGGCCATAGATTCGAAAAAATCTCATGATGAACCCGTCCCTGTGCAGACGCGGAGTATGTCGTCTCCCAATTCGGCAAAGCTGGGGGACAGGTGTGGCCAGAAAGCGGCAAATCGCGTGACAGGTGGCCTGCGCCGCATTTCGTGAACAAACGAAGCGAGGCCGGAACGGTGTGCGGATGCAGCGCGGGCGTCGCGTGTGGCCGCGGTTGCTTTCGCCGGACCGCTTGCTTGCCGGCGGCGTCATCCGGTGGCCGGGCAACCGGTTTGCAACGATAACAGAAGCGCACGCCTGGCAGAGCCGGATGGGTTTGTCTTTCGCCGGCAGGCCGGTCATCCTGTCGAGAGCGGAGGCATGGCGGCGTTGCAGGAACCGGCTTCCGGGCACCTTGCCGCTGATCCGCCGGTCACGGCGACAAGGCCAGGACTCGCGACCACAGGCCGCCCGGCCCCTTCTCTGCGTGCTCTGCGCCCCGCTCGGCGAACTCTGCGTTTAAAAATGCGGCGCCGCAACAAAGATCGGCGTGCCCGATGAGTCGACCAACCCCAAACGCCGGTGGCGCCCCGGCCACCGCGATTCAACGCAGAGTCCGCCGAGCGGGGCGCAGAGCGCGCAGAGGAGAATTTGTTGCGACCTGCGGTCGCGGTGCGCCGGAGGTGGCCGCCTGCCGTGGCGTCGTGCAGTCCAAGGCGACCGACAAACCGGGCGGTCCACGTCATGACCAGACCGCCGGTTGGTTCCTGCCAGGGCGGTGAATTTCCAGTCAATGGGAGCCGCCGCAACAAGATAGTACCGCCCCCCGGCATCCGGAGCCCATTGCGCCAGCCCTTTCGGATCGTGGCAGGCCGAAAGGCGCTCCGTCACCCGCCGCTGGGTGGCACGCCCGGCGTGCGGCACCGGGATCGACGTCATCGCTGACGGGTCCGGGCGGCGGCGGAGCCTGGATTCGCTACCGATTTCAACACGGAGTTAGGCAGCCGGCGGCGCCGGCACCGCAATGGCGGAAAATGGGCGAGAGGTCCGTTGCCTCTCCGTCATGGCCGGGCGTGTCCCGGCCATCTGCGCACGAACGGCGGGGGGTGGATGGCCGGGACACGCCCGGCCATGACGATAGAAAGACGACCGGCGCCGGCGAAACCGTATTTTCATGGGAGGAGAAAGCGAAGGACCGCGAAGCGCCACGGAAACCGGACCTTGCTGGCCTTTCGGGACCTCACCAACCCCGTCATCGGACTGACGATCGCAACGCACCGGCGGCCCCGCCCTGCCGAAACCTATCCATGCCGCGTGCCTGCTCGAAAAATCCGACTCGTTCACACCCCTTCGTGGCCCTCGGTCGTCCTTCGTTTTCTCCGTGTTAAAACTGCGGAAGGATAAGCGGACACGGATGGTTCCCGGGCGACGCCACGACCGCTTGCCGGGGTTCACCCCCCGACCGTGGCAAGCCGAGAATGCGTGGGGCCTGCCGCCACGAAAAACCGCCCCCGCCGATGGGCCGGCCGGTCGGGCACCTGGCGTACCCGGAAGCCGCGGGTTGCCGCACGCCGGGTTGGCAGGCGCCGCTGCGCAAGGCCAAATCGATAGCCGGTTCCCGCGAGAAGGCAGATCCATCATGAGCCTGGTGCTGCTGCAACTCATCGGCCTGTTCGCCACGCTGTCGCTGCTGGCGTTCGGCGGCGGCGCCGGCGTGATCCCGGACATGCAGCGAGCCGCGGTCGACCAGCACCACTGGCTGACGGCGAAGCAGTTCCTCGACATGTTCGCGATCTCCCGCGCCACGCCCGGGCCCGGCTCGCTGATCGTGGTGCTGATTGGCCTGAAGGCGGCGGGGCTGGCCGGGGCGGCGGTGTCGTTCGCGGCGATGTTCGCCCCGTCCTGCCTGGCCGTGCACCTGGTGGCACGCTCCTGGCACCGCGCCGCCCACACCGCCTGGCGCGCGCTGCTGGAGCGGGCCTTCGCGCCGATTGGCGTCGGCCTGACCTTCGCCAGTGGCCTGTCGCTGATGCGCGGCACCGAGCACGGCTGGCTGCTCTGGGGTCTGACCATCGCCAGCACCGCCCTGTTCGCCACCACCCGGATCAACCCGATCCTGCTGCTGGGACTCGGCGCCGGCGTATTGCTGCTTGTTGGGCCCTGAGTCGAAACCGTATAGAACGGACAGGACCCGCCACGAGAGAACGATGTCATTTCCGGTCGGCATTGGAATCATCACCTACAACCGCAAGGACATCGTTGCGGCCACCATCGACCGGGTGCGGGCGCTGACCCGGGAACCGGACGCGGCCTTCGTCGTGGCCGACGACGGCTCCACCGACGGCACGCTGGAGATGCTGCGGGCGATGCGGGTCCCGGTGGTGACCGGCGCCAATATGGGCATCGCCTGGAACAAGAACCGCGCCCTGTTCCTGCTGGCGGAAAAGCTCGCCTGCGAGACGGTGATCCTGCTGGAGGACGACGCCAGGCCGGGACGCCTGGGGTGGGAGGCGCAGTGGATGCAGGCGGCGCAGCGCTGGGGCCACGTCAACTACGCGGCGGGCTGGATGCGGGAGCATTTCGCCGGCGGCAGCGGAACGGCCGAGGACCCGGTGCGCAGCCATAACGTGACCGCGCAATGCGCCGCCTACGCCCGCGCGGCCCTGGCCTATGCCGGCTATTTCGATCCCCGCTTCACCGGCTACGGGCACGAGCATGTCGAGCACACCTTGCGCATGATCCGCATTGGCTGCGGCGGCCGGCGGGACCGCATCGACGGCAACGAGCAGGTGCTCTACTATCTGGTAACCGGCGACATCGTCGTGGTGCCCTCGACCAGCCATCGGGATGACGCGCAGATCGAGCGCAACCTGAACCTCGCACATCGGTTGATCGCCGAGGAACCCCACCGCGCGCCCTGGCGCGATGACGCCCAGCTGCGGCAGTTCCGGTCGGAGATCGAACGCAGCTTTGGCAACGGCCCGGCTTCGTTCGCGCTGCACAGCCGGCCGGGCCAGGCATACGCCCCGGCACCTCCCGGCCGGACGGCACGGATGCTGCCCCGATGACGCAGGAGCAGCAGGAAGCCGCCCTGATGCGGTCGATGATCGGCTTCTTCGATCCGCTCTGGTACGCCACGCGCTACCCGGACGTCGGCAGCGCCGACATCGATCCGCTGCTGCATTTCGTCCGCTTCGGCCTGGCGGAGCGGCGCGATCCCAACCGTTTCTTCGACAGCGCCTGGTATCAGGAGCATTATCCGGACGTACAGGCGAGCGGCATGCATCCGTTGCTGCATTACCTGACGTCCGGCGCCGCCGAGCTGCGCGATCCGCATCCCCGCTTCGACGCCGTCTTCTATGCCGCGGAGCATCCCGAGGCCGCGCCCAACCCGCTGCTGTACCACATCCGCATCGGCCATGCGCAGGGCTACCCGACGGAAAAGCGGCTCGTCATCCAGGATTACCTGCCGTCGCAGCTGCCGCCCCCGGCGGCGCCGCCGGATGTCGTCGCCGACGTCGTCATCCCGGTCCATCGCGGCCTGGCGGAAACCCGGCGCTGCCTGAAATCGGTTCTTGCAAGCAAGGAGTTCCCATGCGCCGAGGTCATCGTCGTCGACGACCGGTCGCCGGAGCCGGCGCTGGCCGCCTTCCTCGACCAACTGGCCGCCGACGGGCGGATCAGGCTGCTGCGGAACCGGCGCAACCTCGGCTTCGTGCAGTCGGTGAACGCCGGCATGGCGGCCGCCGGCGAGCATGACGTCGTCCTGCTGAACAGCGACACCGAAGTCCCGCCGGGCTGGCTCGGGCGGCTGGCGGCGCAGGCCCACGCGCAGCCGCGGATCGCCAGCGTCTCGCCGTTGTCGAACAACGCGACGATCTGCGGCTACCCGAACGACACAGGCGGACCGATCGCGTTCGGCCGGACCGTCGCCGAGATCGACTCGCACTGCCGGGCGGTCAATGCCGGCCGCTCCGTGCCGGCACCGACAACCGTCGGCTCCTGCATGTACATCCGGCGCGCGGCGCTGGACGACGTCGGCGCCTTCGACGCCGGTTGCTTCGGCCTCGGCTGCGGCGAGGAGAACGATTTCTGCCAGCGGGCGATCGCGCGCGGCTGGCAGCATCGCATTGCCTGCGATACATTTGTCTATCACAAGGGCGCGGTCAGCTTCGGGGCGCGCGCGCAGGCCCGGGCGGAACGTGCGATGGCGCTGCTGCTGGAGCGCTATCCCGGCTACGCGGCGGACGTCGCCCGGCACGTCCGCCTGGACGCCATCGGGCCGTTCCGCTTCGCGCTGACGGCGTCGCTGCTGACCAGCTCCGGCCTGCCGGTGCTGCTGATGATCACGCACGGCCTGGGCGGCGGCGTGCAGCGCCACGTCGACGGCATCATCGCGCGCCTCGACGGCCGGGCGCATGTTCTGCTGCTGGAATCCAGCACCCGCGGCGCCCGGCTGTCGGTTCCCGCGCTGCCCGGCCATCCCTCCCTCGCGCTGCCGGCCGATCGGCTGGAGGATCTGGTCACGGTGCTGCGCGCGTGCGGCGTGCAGCGGGTGCATGTGCATAACCTACTGGGCATGGACGTGGACGTGCAGCGCCTGGTGCACCGCCTGAACGTGCCGTTCGACCTGACGGTGCACGACTACTACGCGCTCTGCCCGCAGGTGAACCTGCTGCCGTTGCCGACGCAGTTGTACTGCAACGAGCCGGGGATGGATGGCTGCAACGCCTGCATTGCCGCCCGCCCGTCGCATGGCGCGCGCGACATCCTGACCTGGCGGGCGGAACGGGCCTGGCAGTTCCGAGAAGCCGAGCGGGTGTTCTGCCCCAGCCACGATGCCCTGGCGCGGCTCGAGCGCTACGGCCTCGCGGACCAAGCCGTCGTCGTTCCGCACGAGGCGGTCGACGCGGCGCCGGTGCGGGCGGCCGCGCCGCGGGACGGCAGGCTGCGCATCGCGGTGCTGGGCGTGCTGGCGGACCACAAGGGGGCCCGCACGGTCGCGGCGGTGGCCGAGCAGGCGGATCCCGCGACGACGGAGATCCACCTCATCGGCGAAACCGAGGAGAATTTCCCGAAGCCGGCGCTGAAACACCTGACGGTCACCGGCCACTACCAGGAGGCGGCGCTGCCCGGCCTGATCGAGAGCATCGCGCCGCATGTCATCTGGTTCCCCGCCTCCTGGCCGGAGACGTTCAGCTACACCCTGAGCCGCGCCATCGCGTCCGGGCTGCCCATCGCCGCGACCCGGCTGGGCGCGTTTCCCGAACGGCTGGAGGGGCGCCCGTACACCTGGCTGGCGGACCACCGGACGTCGCCCGACGGCTGGATCGGCCTGTTCGAGGAAATCCGCGCGGCGCTTCCCCTGGCGCTTCCCCTGGCGCTTCCCCTGGCGCCGGCAACGGTGCCTCCGGCGCCGCGCGAGGCGCCGGCGGATTTCTACGCCACCGGCTACCTGCGCCCGGCCGATCCGGCACGGCCGGTCTATCCGATGCGGATCGCCACGGCGGCGCGGCGCCCGGTGATCGCCGTGGTTCCGGAGCGGTACGAAACCGGCCAGCCGACGCCCTGCGCCTTCATCCGCCTGCTGCAGCCGCTCAGCCACCCCGCCATCGGCGGCGATTTCACCGTGGTGCTGGCGGATGCGAAGACGGTCCCGGACTACGCTGCCGACATCATCGTCACACAGCGCTACGCGCTGCCGGACACTGGTGCCGCCGATGCGCTGGCGGCGCATGCGCGCCGGATTGGCGCGACGCTGCTGTACGACCTGGACGACGACCTGCTGCACATCGCCCGCAGCCATCCGGAGGCCGAGGCGCTGCGGTCGAAGGTGCCGGTGGTGCGCCGCCTGCTCGGCCAGGCCGACGCGGTGTGGGTCTCGACGCCGGCGCTGGCGGCAACCGTGCGGTCCATGGCGCGGCCCATGGCGCGCG
Organism: Rhodopila globiformis; assembly: GCF_002937115.1. Taxonomy (GTDB): domain Bacteria; phylum Pseudomonadota; class Alphaproteobacteria; order Acetobacterales; family Acetobacteraceae; genus Rhodopila; species Rhodopila globiformis. The sequence goes on from NZ_NHRY01000217.1 coordinate 17,626, forward strand.
ACGTGACGGCGGTTCCCAACGGGCTGGATGAGCGGATCTGGGCGGCGGCGGCGCCCGTCCCACCGCCGTTGTCCGGACCGCTTCGCCTGGTGTGCATGGGCACGACCACGCACGAGCGGGACTTCGCCATGATCCTGCCGGCGCTGGCCCGGCTGGCCGAGGAGTTCGGCCATGCGGTGGCCATCGACGTCATCGGCATGACCGGCGCCTCGCTGCCACCCGGGATCAACCGGGTCGGCGTGCCGTCGCACGCCACGCTGTCCTATCCGGGCTTCGTCAACTGGCTGACCACCGTGCGGCCGGGCTGGCACGTAGGCCTGGCGCCGTTGCTGGACAACGGGTTCAACCGGGCGAAGTCGGCCATCAAGGCGCTGGACTATGCCGCGCTGGGGCTGGGTGTGCTGGCCTCCGACATGCCGGTGTTCCGGGGGTCGATCGCCGACGGCCCGGCGGGGCGGCTGGTTGCCAACGATCATCGCGCCTGGTACGCGGCGCTGAGCTGGATGGTCCGCGATCCCGCGGCGCGGGCCTCGCTGGCGTCGGGCGCGCGGCAGGCGTTCCTGGCGCAGGGCAGCCTGGCGATGCAGGCCAGGGAGCGGCAGGCAGCCTGGACCGCGCTGCTGCGCCGGCAGCGGATCGAGACCGCCGCCTGACTTGCGGGGGCGTGTCCGTAGCCTACCTATGACTTATGAATTGGCTGACCCTACTGCCCGACCGGGGCGTCATTATCCTTGAGGGCGACGATCGCGTCGCTTTCCTGCAGGGCCTGGTATCCAACGACGTCGAGACCGCCGCGCCCGGCCGGGCCGTCTGGGCCGCGCTGCTGACGCCGCAGGGCAAGTGGCTGGCGGACTTCTTCATCTTCGCCGACGCCGATCGGCTGCTGCTGGAGTGCGAGCGGGGGCAGATGCCGATGCTGCTGCAACGACTGGGCCGCTTCCGGCTGCGCATGAAGGTGACGCTGCGGGAAGAGCCGGCGCTGCACGTCCATGTCGCCTGGCCCCGGCAGCCCGCGGTGCCCGGCATCATCGCGCCCGATCCACGCCTGCCCGATTTCGCCTGGCGCATCCTGGCGGCCGAACCGCTGGACGCCAATGCGACTCCGGAAGGCTGGGACCGCCACCGGCTGGACGCCGGCCTGCCGGACGGCTCGAAGGACCTGGAAGCTGAGCACAGTGTGCTGCTGGAGGCGGGGTTCGACGAGCTTGGCGGCGTCTCGTGGTCGAAGGGCTGCTACATGGGCCAGGAGCTGACCGCGCGGACCCGCTACCGCGGCCTGGTCAAGCGGCGGCTGGTGCCGGTGCTGGTCGACGGCCCCCTGCCCGCCCCCGGCAGCGCGATCTTCCAAGAGACGAGGGAGGTTGGGGTGATGCGCTCGGGCCGGGATCATGCCGGGATGGCGCTGCTGCGGCTGGATGCGCTGGCCAGGCCGCTGCGCTGCGGCGAGACGATCCTGACGCCGCGCGTTCCGCCCTGGATGCGCCTGCCCGAGCCGGCGGCGACAGGCGGGTAGGCCGCCGCGCCAGGGAATAACCGCCCGATCATCCTGCCACGGCAAGCCGCAGGCAGGCTGAGACGCATCAAGCGTCTGCAGCCCGGCCATCTTCGACGGCATGGGCGACGTGGATGTTGCGACGGCTTTGGCCGATGGAACAGGCATTCACGGCGACCCGAACGAGCAAGGTTTGCCGGCGCGATGTCAGGACGGTCACGCGGACGTCCAGGCTTCGATGCACAGGGTACAATGATCCAGGCAAAGCCAATGTGGCCGCGGGTTGTCCGCATCGCTTCTCTGCGTGCTCTGCGCCCCACTCTGCGCGCTCTGCGTTTAAAAAATGCGTGGTGCCACAAAGATCTGCGTTCCCAGTGAGTCGCCCAACCCCAAACGCCGGTGGCACCCCGGCCACCGCTTTTTAAAACGCAGAGCGCGCAGAGGGGGCGCAGAGCACGCAGAGAAGATTTCACTGCGACCTGCGGTCGCGGTGCGGCAATGGCGAGCGGCGTGCCGCCTGTGACAACCCCGGGCCTGGCGTTCAAGACAATGCAGGCCAGTTTAATCGTTGAATCAGTCCGCACGCACGCGGACGCGATGCCAGGCGGCGCTGAGGTAGCCTTTGCGGTTCCACACGTCATCCGGCCGCGCCGGCTGGGTCTGGCCGGCGGAATCCCAGGCGCGGACAACGAGCTCATGCTCCCCCGCCGCCAGGTCGAGCGTCGCCTGCCAGAACGTCCAGCTCCAGGGCGCCGCCGGATCGTGCTCCAGCTCCGCCTGCCGCCAGTTGCGGCCGCCATCGGCTGAGACATCCACGCGCGCGATGCCCCGGCCCGCGGCGACGGCGTAGCCTTTCAGCGCCACCGGCCCGGCCTGCACGCGCGCCTCGGCCGCGGGATCGCAGATCGCCGCGTTCAGCGGCATGTCGTTGATCGTCACGCCCCGGCTCCAGTCGATGCTGTCCGAGGTGATGTCCGGCGGCAGCAGCTTGTAGTCGTGCTGCTGGATGGGGCTGTCCGACGGCGCCTCCTGCACGCTGATCGCGGCGAGCCATTTCGCGCTGCGGGCGCCGGCATAGCCGGGCACCACCACCCGCAGCGGATGGCCATGCTCCGGCGCCAGGTCCGCGCCGTTCATGGCGAAGGCCAGCAGCACCTCCGGCGCCATCGCCTTGGCCATGGGGATCGAGACGCCGAAGCGGAAACGCCCCTCGCCCGGCAATTCGACGTCGTCGCAGCAGGAGAACGCCACGTGCAGGGACGGATCATCGGGCGCGCCGGCGGCCCGCAGCACGTCCGCCAGGGCGACGCCGGTCCAGCGCGCGTTGCCGATGGCGCCGCCCGCCCAGGGGTCGCCGTCCACCGCGCGGACCTGGTTCAATTCGGCGCGGCGGTTGCCGGCGCATTGCATCACCGCCATCTCGCTGCGCCGGGGGAAGCGCGTGCGCAGGTCCTGCATCGACAGCTCGAGCGGCTGGGCGACGCGGCCCCCTACGCGCAGACGGTGGCTGGCCGCGTCCAGCGTGGGGATCTCGCCGTGGGTGCGGACGTAGAAGTCGGGCTGGCCGGTGACGAAGCTGGCCCGCAGGCGGTCCAGCGGCGGCTCCGCGTTCAAGGGGGCGGGGGAATGGACGATCAGGTCTGGTGCCGGCAAGATGACCTCCCTGCACGGTGCGGCGTGGACGACAGGTCAACGCCGCAGGGCGCGAATCGCTGCATCGCCGGCGGTCGATTGGTCGGCCGCGGCGCGACACAGGATCGTGCCTCGCCGGGCGGGGCGCGAACCGCCCTTGACCGGGCAGGCATGCAGCGGCGCCCTGTTCTTCTCTGCCCTGATCCGCTATCGGAACCGCGAAAAGGAGTGCTTCATGACCTACCTCGTCGCCGCCGATCTCCCCACCGCCCCGGCCGGGGAGCGCTTCCGGGCCCTGCTCGCCCGCCCGGGGATCGTGCAGTTGCCCGGGGCGCATAACGGCCAGGCCGGGTTGCAGGCGAAGGCGGCAGGGTTCGAGGGGCTGTACCTGTCCGGCGCCGCCATGACCGCGTCGATGGGCCTGCCGGACCTGGGCATGATCACGGTGGACGAGGTGTGCTTCTTCGTCCGCCAGATCGCCCGCGCCACCGGGCTGCCGCTGCTGGTCGACGGCGACACCGGCTATGGCGAGGCGCTGAACGTCATGCACATGATCCGCAGCTTCGAGGACGCCGGCGCCGCGGCGGTGCATATCGAGGACCAGCTGCTGCCGAAGAAGTGCGGCCACCTGAACGACAAGAAGCTGGCGGACCCGCAGGACATGGCGGCGAAGATCGCGGCGGCGCGCAAGGCGCGGCGGCACCTTTATATCATCGCCCGCACCGACGCCGCGGCCAGCGAGGGCCTCGACGGCGCAGTCGCCCGCGCGCAGCTGTTCATGCAGGCGGGCGCCGACGCCATCTTCCCTGAGGCGCTGACCACGGCGGAGATGTTCAAGGAAGTCGCCGCCCGCCTGCCCGGCGTGCCGCTGCTGGCCAACATGACGGAGTTCGGCCGTACCCCATTCTTCACCGCCGCCGAGTTCGAGGCGATGGGCTACAAGATGGTGATCTGGCCGGTCAGCAGCCTGCGCGTCGCCAACAAGGCGCAGGCGAAGCTGTACGCCGCGATCAAACGCGACGGCGGCACGCAGAACATGGTCGACGAGATGCAGACCCGCGCCGAGCTGTATGCCACCATCGGCTACCATGACTACGAAGCGCTGGATGCCTCGATCGTCACGACCATTGTGCCGCAGGCGATGCCGCAGACGCGGTAGCGGCAATGATTGGCTCCAGGATCTGTCATGAGCATTGAAGCGGAAATCGAGCAAAAGATTGGGGAGGTCCGCACGGATGTGCTTGATCTCTCCATCGGTGAGATCGTGAACTTGCATGAAAACAAGGAGTTGGTAATCCAACCCGAGTATCAGCGGTTGTTTCGTTGGTCTGTCACGCAACGGTCCAGGCTGGTGGAATCGGTTGCGTTGGAGCTGCCCATTCCGCAGATTTTCCTGATCGAGAATCAGGACGGCGTTTTGGAACTAATCGACGGGCTTCAGCGTGTCAGCTCCCTGGTCCAATTCATCAATTCGCGTACGCTCGAGCTTGAGCCATTGGTGCTCGATGGCTGTGATCTCATTACAGCATTGAATGGACTGAGCTTTCAGGACCTGCCGCTGAGCCTGAGGTTGAGGCTCAAGCGTTCAACCCTGAGATGCATCCTGATTCGAAAGCAGAGCAGATCCTTCTTGCGCTATGAAATGTTCAAGCGGCTGAACACGGGAGGTTCCATACTCTCGCCGCAAGAAATACGGAATTGCTCTGCGAGGATGTTGGGGGCGGAGGGAACCGAGTTTTATGGTTTCCTGCAAAGGCTTGCCAATGATGGGTCGTTCAGGACGTGCATAGAGCCTCTCTCTCAGTTAGATCTTGATCAAAAAGAAGACGAGGAGCTCGTTTTGCGATTCTTCGCGCTGAAGAATGCCGAATCTCTCTTCCGAGGCAGCGTTCGTGACTGGCTCGATCGATATGTGGAACAAATCTTGCTAAAGAACATTGGCTTCGATTATGAACACGAGGAGCATGAGTTTCGTACGCTCTTCGTCTTCCTTGCCAATGCCATGGGACGTGGTGCCTTTGTTCGTTATCGCGATAACCAGCCAATCGGTGCGCTAAGTCCCGCCTATTTCGAAGCCGTCAGCATGGGGGCCTATCGTGCGTTACCCGGGATACTCACGAAAGACGTAAACGCGGTTCGACGCTCTGTCATTGATTGCGTTCAGACTGAAGAATTCAAGGAAGTTATCGGCCCGGGCGCAAGCTCGAAGGAAAAATTGGCGAGGCGGATCAGCCTTATAAGGACGAGCCTTGAACGTGTATGACTGACATCGGATCACTGTTGGAAAAAGATCTCCAATGGCGGGAGACCGAGCTTACGACCCTGAAATTACTTGCGCTTGAGGCTGGACACGCAACGGCACGCCAGCGTGCCTTGCTCCGCTCGTGCTGGTTGTTGCTCTATGCGCATTATGAAGGGTTCTGCAAATACGCCTGGGATGTGTACCTCGACTATATCGAAGGGCAGCATATCCCCGCCAGGGATTGTGTTGATGATTTGATCGCCCTATCTTACGAGCGTGTTTTGAAAGGGAAGCTCAACACCCCCACCCGCGAACTTCTTGCGCTTTTTCGGGATGAGCTTCCGGTTTATTTGAGCCAGCCGATCAGGTTTCCTGTGAGGCCAGATGCCAAATCAAACCTATGGCCGGACGTATTTACAGGAAATGCAAAGAAGCTTGGGCTTTCATGCACATATATCGACTTCAGCGAAATTGAGGTCAAGGCTCTGGTCGGCCGTCGCAATGCGATCGCCCATGGCGAAGGCGTTTATGTAAACTCCGTACAAGATTATTCGCTGTACGAGGAGAAGATCCTCCTCGTGATGCACGACCTCGCCGTTCAAGTTTGCGACTGCATAGAAGGCAAGAAATATCGAGCTCCGCCTGCGCCATGAACGTCGTGGCGTGTTCCCCCCTCTACGTCGGCAGCGAGATCTACCGGAACTCCAGCTACGGACCGAAGCATCCGCTGGCGGTGCCGCGCGTCTCTGTCTGCACCGACCTCTGCCGCGCCCTGGGCTGGCTGCCGGAGCCGGTCTATCGCGACGCGCCGATGGCGACCGAGGCGGAACTGGCCCGGTTCCACGACCTCGCCTACCTCGCCGCCCTGCGCCGGGCCGAGCAGGACCAGGTGGTCACCGACGCCGTCCGCGCCCGCTTCGGCATCGGCGCCGAGGGCAACCCCGTCTATCGCGAGGTCTGGCGCCGCCCGGCAATTTCCGCCGGCGGGGTGATGCTGGCGGCGCGTCTGGCGGCCGAGGGCGGCATCGTGCACTGCCCGGGTGGCGGCACGCATCACGGACGGGCCGATCGGGCGTCGGGATTCTGCTTCCTGAATGACCCGGTGCTGGGGCTGCTGACCTGGCTGGACCTGGGACTGGACAGCATCGTCTATCTCGACATCGACGCGCACCACGGCGACGGCGTGCAGGACGCGTTCCACGACGATCCGCGCGTGTTCACCATCAGCCTGCACGAGGCCGGCCGCTGGCCGTACACCGGCGCCGCGCACGACCGCGCCGGTGGGGCGGCCCGCAACTTCCCCCTGCCCCGCGGCTGCAACGACTCGGAATTCGCCGCGGTGATGCAACAGGCGGTGCTGCCGCTGATCGCCGCCCGCCGGCCGCAGGCGATCATGCTGCAGGCCGGCGCCGACGGGCTGGAGGAAGACCCGCTGGCGAAGCTGTCCCTGTCGAACAACGCGCATCGTGACGTGGTGCGGGCGGCCATGGTCCTCACGCCGCGTCTGGTCGTGCTGGGCGGCGGCGGCTACAACCCGTGGACCGTCGGGCGGTGCTGGGCGCTGATCTGGGGCACGCTGAACGGCCGGCCGGTACCGCACCGCCTGCCGCCGGCGGCCGAGGCCAGACTGCGCGCCCTGCGCTACGACCGCGCGGCCGGGCGCAACCCGCCCGAACACTGGATGACCACGTTGCTGGACCCGCCGCGCCCCGGACCGGTGCGGCCAGAAATCCGGCAGTTGATCGAGGAGAGCCTGACCTGATGCACCGGCGTATCTTCCTGGCACTGGCCGCCACCCTGGCTGCGACTGCGGCCGCGCTGCCGCTATCCCTCCGCGCCCAGGACCAGGAGCCGAAAGGCCCGCAGCCTGACCTGCCGAAGGAGCCCCTGACCATCGTCACCCGCGACGGCAAGCAGCACCACTTCATGGTCGAGATGGCCACCTCGCCCGAGCAGCAGAAGATCGGCGAGATGTTCCGCACCAGCATCCCGCCGGACGGCGGCATGCTGTTCGACTGGGGCTTCCCGCGGCCGAGCGAGATGTGGATGCGCAACACCCTGGTGCCGCTGGACATGGTGTTCATCAACCAGAACGGCACGATTCGGTCGATCTACGAGGACACCACGCCGCGCAGCCTGGCGCCGATCGACAGCCGCGGGCCGGTGCGGGCGACGCTGGAACTGCCGGCCGGGACCACGGCGAAGCTGGATATCCGCGTCGGCGATACGGTCAAGCAGCGAATTTTCGGCAACGCGTCGTAAACTCCCTGCCAATCCGCTTGCATCGGAACGCCGTCGCCCATAGGGTCCGGCGGCTTCATCGGTCGGGGCGTGGCGCAGCCTGGTAGCGCGCCTGTTTTGGGTACAGGAGGTCGTGGGTTCGAGTCCCGCCGCCCCGACCATACCTATCCGGAGATTCGTCCCATGCGCGCCCGCATCTTCCAGCCGCCCAAGAACGCCATGCAGTCCGGCTGGGCCAACACGCGCGAGTGGGTCCTGGAATTCGTCACCAGCAACGCCCGCCGCCCGGACCCGCTGATGGGCTGGATCGGCGGCGGCGACACCCAGACTCAGGTGCGGCTGACCTTCGACACCAGGGAAGAAGCCATCGACTACGCGCAGCGGGCCGGCCTGGAGTACGACGTCGAACTGCCGCAGCCGCGCCACATCAAGCCCAAGGCCTACGCCGACAACTTCAAGTACGGCCGGATCGAGAACTGGACCCACTGAGCCGCCCTGTGCCATGGCGGTCTATACCGAAGTCACCGATGAGGCACTGGAAGCCTTCCTGGCCGACTACGACATCGGCACCCTGGTCGCGTTCCGCGGCATCGCCGAGGGCGTGGAGAACTCCAACTACTCGCTGCGCACCACGGGCGGCGACTTCATCCTGACGCTGTACGAAAAGCGGGTGAACCCCGCGGAACTGCCCTGGTTCCTCGGCCTGATGGAGCATCTGGCGAAGCACGGGCTGGTGTGCCCGCAGCCGGTGGCCGGGCGCGACGGCTCGGCGCTGCGCGGCCTGTGCGGGCGGCGGGCGGCGATCACCACCTTCCTGCCCGGCGTCTGGCCGCGGCGGGTGCGGCAGGCGCATTGCGGCCCGGTCGGCTCCACGCTGGCGACGCTGCACACGGCCGGCGCCGGCTACGCGCCGCGGCGGCCCAACGCACTGGGGCCGCACAGCTGGCCGGCGCTGCTGGGCCGCTGCCGCGCCCGCGCCGACGAGGTGCAAACCGGGCTGGAATGGCAGCTCGACGCCGCCCTGGCGACGATCCTGGAGACCTGGCCGAGCGGGCTGCCGGAGGGGCACATCCATGCCGACATGTTCCCGGACAATGTCTTTTTCCTGGAGGACCGCGTCTCCGGCGTGATCGACTTCTACTTCGCCGCCACCGACCTGCTGGCCTACGACGTCGCGGTGTGCCTGAACGCCTGGTGCTTCGAGCCGGATTTCTCGTTCAACGTGACGAAAAGCCGCGCCCTGCTGGCGGGCTACCAGTCGGTGCGGCGGCTGACGGCGGCGGAAAAGGCGGCGCTGCCGGCGCTGTGCCAGGGGGCGGCGATGCGCTTCCTGCTGACCCGGCTGTTCGACTGGCTGAACACGCCGCCGGGCGCGCTGGTGACGCGCAAGGACCCGCTGGAATACCTGCGCCGGCTGCGCTTCCACCTGTCGGCCACCGACGGCGGCGCCTATGGCCTCTGAGGACGTGGTCGTCTCGCTGCCGCCCGACCCGGACAAGGTGGTGCAGATCTGGACCGACGGCGGCTGCAAGCCCAACCCCGGGCCCGGCGGCTGGGCGGCGATCCTGGTGTTCCGCAACGTGGTGAAGGAACTGTCGGGCGCCGAGGCGAAGACCACCAACAACCGCATGGAGCTGATCGCCGCGGCGACGGCGCTGGAGGCGCTGAAGCGGCCCTGCCACGTGGTGCTGCACACCGACAGCCAGTACCTGCAGAACGGCATCACCCGCTGGATCCCCGGCTGGATACGCAAGGGCTGGCGCAGTTCCACCGGCGAGCCGGTGGCGAACGTCGACCTGTGGAAGCGGATCATGGCCGCGGCCGAGGTGCACCGGGTGGACTGGCGCTGGGTGCGCGGCCACGCCGGCAACGACATGAACGAGCGCGCCGATCGGCTGGCGACCGAGGCACGGCGGGCGGCGTTCGGCGGTGGGTGAGTGGCGACGTAGCAATGTAAGGCGTAACAGTCTGGATCGCGGCAGGAACGCCGTTTCCGGGCGCCCGCGCACATCACGAGCAGCATCCCTGCATACGGCCCCCACCCTGGGGGCTTGACCGGAAAGCGCTGGGTAAGCCAGGGATAGGGTCAGCAAAGCCGGGGCAGCCGCCGCCTGGTCAGCCCGTTCGCGTCCTGCCACGTCGTCCAGTCCCTCCGGCTGCGCCCGGTGACCGCGCTGTCGCGGCTGCGCCGGAGGCGGAATCCTGGTTGCAAACTCAGTTTTGGCGTGAGGCTCATCCGGTGAAACCTGCTCGTTCAACCTCCGTCCCCAAGGCCATGCAGGCGACCTATGATGCGGTCACCGCATTGACGGACGCGTTCTGCCGCGACCACCTGAACGAGGAATATCGCGATCTCGCGCGGGCCATGGCCGCCGCTCTCTGCCGCAAGCGCCCCAGCCCGCTGGCCTCGGGGCAACTGCGCACCTGGGCATGCGGCATCGTCTATCTGCTGGGCCAGATCAACTTCCTGTCGGACCGGGCAAGCGAGCCGTACATGAGCATGGCGAATGTCCGTGCCGGCTTTGGCGTCGGCGAGAGCACGGCAAGCGGCAAGGCGCGCGTCATCGCGGATGCGCTGCACGCGCACCGCTTTGACCCGGCCTGGACGTTGCGCAGCGTCGCTATCCAGAGCCCGTTGATGTGGATGGCCGAGGTCAACGGCCTGCTGGTCGACCTACGCGACATGCCGCGCGAGGTTCAGGAAGTCGCCTATGAGAAAGGCTTGATCCCCTACATACCGGCAGACCGCGAGTAACGCCCGGCGTGGCCGAATCCAAGAGAGCACCCGAAACGAACTATACGCCGGATGCAACTATCCTTGCAGCATTGCGCTGTTGAGAAGCCGTGATCGGCCCACCAGGACGTCGCCACCCGCCGCGCCTCCGCTGGCGCATGACCCGTGCGGCACAGAATGCAGAGACACGGCGAGGCAACGGGTCGTTGCGTCGCCAGTCCGAAAGGAGGAGGCCATGAAACCTGCCAGAGATCGGCCCGACCAGCGGCCCGCCAAAGCGCCCGGCGCTGATATGTCGCGCAAATTGCAGAAGATCGTCACCGACATCAAAGAGTCCGGCCAGGCCAACCTGACCCGGCTTACGGTGCTCAAGAAGTGGTTCGAAGCACCGCACCGCGTGCTGTCATTTGGTATGTTCATTGCCGGCCAGGCGCTGCGGCACGCACCCGAAGCGACCGGGGAAGCTGCGGAGCTGTTTCGCGTGGCACACGATCTTCTGGCCGACGTGGATATACTCGATCCCGGGATTCCACGCGCTGACGCAACAGGACTCCACGATCGTCTTAAAGCGTTTCAGAATGAACATCAGCACGTGCACTGGACAAGCGTCCGCTTGATTCGCAATCATAATCTGTTCCTGGTGGAAAGCGGGCTTGACCTTTATCTCCGGCACGGCAATTCACCGGCCGACAGCTATCGTCTTGCCGCGGCTTATTGCGAACATTACAATCCGGGCTATGGAAACGGCCTCAATGGCCCCAGCGTTCAGAGGATTGAAGAGATCGCCGGGTTCGTCCGCGTGGTTGAGGCATACGAGCCGACAGGACCGGCCCATGAAGGCCGACCGGTCTGGACGGTGGATCAAATAGCCGCAGCCAGCAGGGAGGAATGACGATGCCCAATACCGTTCGCCTGCACCGCGTTCTGGCCGCCAGGCCGGACAAGGTCTATCGCGCGTTCCTCGAGCCGGACGCATTGGCGAAGTGGCTCCCACCCAACGGCTTCGCCTGCACCGTGCATCAGCTGGATGCGACGGTCGGCGGCCGCCATCGGCTGTCGTTCCGTAACTTCACCACGAGCCAGGGCCATTCCTTTGCCGGTGAATACGTCGAGCTGGTTCCCGATCAACGGCTGCGCTACACGGACCGCTTCGATGATCCGAATTTGCCAGGGGAAATCCAGGTAACGGTGACGCTCCGGCCGGTGACGGTCGGCACCGAGCTGACGATCGTACAGGAAGGCCTGCCGGACGTGCTGCCGCTGGAGGCGTGCTATCTCGGCTGGCAGGAGTCGCTGCAAAACCTCGCCCGGCTCGTCGAGCCCGACATCCGGCCGTGATTGCCGCAAAGGCGTGGATGGCCCGCCTCCCCGGACCATGACGGGGACAGGACGGTGCCCGGCAGCCAATGACGCGGTTATCCCCCGACGGGCCTCAAGCCCCGCATCCCGGACAGCCCACGGCTATCGGGACAGGATTTCCTCAGCTCCGGCCCGCGCGGAATATCAGCGGCCAGCGTCCACCCAGTTGCCGTGGAAGCCGAATGGCACGCGATGCGGCAGGTGGACGGTGGCGACCGGCCCGTCGGCAACAGCCTGTGTGTCCAGGATGACCAGGTCGCTACGCTGGTCCTGAGCCCGCCAGGCGACAGAGAGCAGCCAGCCGTCGCCCTCGGGCGCAGAGGGACTGCGCGGGACGAAAACCGCTTCCGAGGCGGAATCACCGGACGGAACGGTGAAGGCACTGCGGCGCCGGGCGGTGAAGTCGTGCCAGACGATGGTGTCCAGCCCGGCCCCGTCGCGACTGCCGCCGACGAACAGGCCGTAGCGGTTGGGCAGGCTGGTCCGGCGCTCGTCCAGCCGGGGGAACTCGCCGCACATGTCATCGAGCGGCGCGCGGGTAAACGCGTCGGTGCCGGCCGCCGGATCGAGCGTCCAGCGCATCAAGGTGGCATTGGTGTCAGCGGGCGGCGTTTCCCGGCCATCGGCGCGCGGGAACAAGGGCGCGGCGGCATACTGCATCACGTCGAGCATGATGCGCCCGTCCTGGTCCCAGGCGTTCATGACGTGGAAGACAAAGCAATTCTCGGCGCGGAACCAGCGCAGCGAGGCGACGCCCTGCGCGCGCTCCATCACCCCGATATGCGTGCCCAGGTCCGGTTCCCAGGCGAAGGGCGACTCGCCGGCCATGGCGCGGGCCATGCTGCCGGTCAGCGGCATGACGGGAAAGACGATGTGCCGTTCCGTCACCGCGAAATCGTGCACCATGGCACAGTAGGGCGCCTCGAACCGTTCCAGGCGCTTCACGCGGCCGTCGGCGCCGAGCACGCCGCAGGTCATGGTGGGGGAAAACGCGCCGCCGGCGTAGCAGCCGAAAAAGATCAGGTCGCCGGTCAGCGGGTCGGTCTTCGGATGAGCGGTGAACGGGTCGTGGAGGGTGCCGAAATCGCGCACGCCGCGCGTCGTCAGCGTGGCGGGATCGAGTTCGAACGGCAGATGCCCCTCTTCCAGCGCCAGCAGGCGGCCGGCGTGCCAGACGACGTTGGTGTTGGCGACGCCGGTATTGGCGATACCATGCTCGGCCAGTTCCGGGCCGCCGAAGCCGGCGACGAGTGCCCGTCCGGCCGCGTGCTCGGCCAGCCATCGGTCGGTGCGCACCCAGCGGTTGCGATAGGATGCCGTGCCATCGGCGATGGTGAAGGCGTGCACCATGCCGTCGCCAGCGAACCAATGGTCCCGCAGCGGGTCGAGGGGCGGGAACTGCGGGTTCGGGCCGTTGCGGAACAGGGTGCCGGCGAGACCCTTGGGCAGTTCACCAGTCACGCGCAGCGCCGGTAGGTCATACTCCGTGCCGATCGGCGCGAAATTGCTGAAGGACGTCGCGTCAGGAGCCGTCGCCATGGTGCTTCCTCCGGTTTTGTCGCAGCAGCATGGCATGGATCGGGTGCCCGCGTCAGGCGCCGCTCCGGACAGCCGGCCACGCAGGACGGAGCCGCGGCGCCGAGGCGTGTGTTGGGCGCGGTTGCATGGCCGCTCCGTCGCCCTGCTGTCTCCGCATCCGGACAGGGACGTTTCGGAGTCGGGACAAGGCGTTCAGCGAATTGCAGGAACAACGGAAAACGATAGCGATCATCGTCGCAATGATCATCGGCATTTTCGTCCCGCGCGGGTAATTTCGCTCGCCGCCTATCGCACGAGAACCGACCGCCATCGGCGGAAGGTTTCCCGCCATGACCTGTGAGTTCTCCTGACACAAGCAAGCCGAAAACTCGGGTATCAACAGCGGGCATCTGCGTGTACAGCCCTGGGCCGGCAAATAATGAACGATCAAGCGCAGGAAACGCAGATCAACGTCCAGGCAGGCAGAGGCCAAATAGCATGATCCCGCACCAGCTTCCCTTGCCCGGCCCCAACGGGAGCGCTTCGACGAATTCGGTATTCAACCGGATTGACCGCACCGCACGCCCGGCCGAGGGCCAGGCTTGGACCGCTGATGCCGAACAATTGAAGTTACAGCAGACCGCAGGCCGGTTGAGACATGGCAACGACGCGCCCTCATCGTCATTGCCTGGACGAGCCGCATTGGCGCCAACTTCAGGGGGAACAGGGCGGGGTCGTCGCCCCATCGTCATGGTCGGGCATGTCCCGGCCATCTGCGCTTCAACGGTTGGGGGTGTATGGCCGGGACACGCCCGGCCATGACGGAGAAGCAATGGACTTGGCCCGGTCCATGTAAGGTTAGCGCCTGCGGACAAGCCGGGCCATGACGATGAAGACAGGCCGCCTCCCCAACCGATCCGCGGTCTGCCGTGGCTCTTCGGACCGGACCGGGAAACCGCAGGCTTGGTTCCGGCCGAAGCCGGGTTCGGCCGGGTTCCACGCGGAAGAGTCGTCTCCGGAACAAAACCCGATTGCTGCCAGCGGCCGGGCAAGGCGCCGTGTGGCGGCACCGCACCTCACCGATCTCCAGCAGAGGATTTGAACGGGCGTCATGACCAACCGCTTGCAGGACAAGATAGCAATCGTCTTCGGCGCCGGCTCGGTCGGCCCCGGCTGGGGCAATGGCAAAGCCACCGCGACCCTGTTCGCCCGCGAAGGCGCGCATGTCGTTTGCGTCGACAACAACCCGGCCGCGGCAGAAGAAACCGTTGGCATCATCGCCGGTGAAAGCGGTTCCGCTTCGGCGGCCGTGTGCGACGTGACGCAGTCCGACCAGGTCAAGGCGGTCGTGGACGCGGTGATCGCCCGCCACGGCCGCATCGACGTACTGCACAACAACGTCGGCTACGCAACGATGGGCGGGCCGATCGAACTGAGCGAAGCGGAGTGGCACCGGTCGTTCGACCTGAACGTCACCGGCGCCTTCCTGACCTGCAAGCACGTGCTGCCGCACATGCTGGCGCGGCGTTCCGGCGCGATCGTCAACGTCTCGTCGATCGCGGCGATCCGCTGGACCGGCTATCCCTATGCGGCGTACTACGCGGCCAAGGCGGCGGTGAACAACTTCACCATGGGCCTCGCGCTGCAATACGCGGCCGAGGGCATCCGCGTGAACGCCATCATGCCCGGCCTGATGAACACGCCGCTGATCCACCAGCAAATCTCCGGCCAGTACAAGGATGCCGAGGAGATGATCCGCGCGCGCGATGCCGCCTGCCCGATGGGGCGCATGGGCACCGCGTGGGACGTGGCGAAGGCCGCCCTGTTCCTTGCATCGGATGA
Organism: Rhodopila globiformis; assembly: GCF_002937115.1. Taxonomy (GTDB): domain Bacteria; phylum Pseudomonadota; class Alphaproteobacteria; order Acetobacterales; family Acetobacteraceae; genus Rhodopila; species Rhodopila globiformis. The sequence goes on from NZ_NHRY01000217.1 coordinate 32,686, forward strand.
GGCCGCCTATATCACCGGGGTCAGCCTGCCGGTCGACGGCGGCCTGACCTGCCGCGCCGCCTGAAGTCCATCCACCTGGAGCACCCGTCATGTCGACGAACCGCATCGAGGCCGATTATCTCCTGGAAACGCCGGGCGATCCGCGCCGCGTGGCCGAATTCATGGCCGGCGAGCAGTCGAGCGGCACCTTCGTTCCGGTCCCCGGCGAGACGCCCGAACTGAAGGCCCGCGCAGCGGCCCGGGTGATCCGCCTGGACGTGCTCGACGAGTCCGCCCCGGCGCCGGCGCTGCCGTCGGCCGGACTGAAGGTTACCGCGGAAACCAAATTCCGCCGCGCCCTGGTCACGCTGTCCTGGCCGTTCGAGATACTGGGACCGTCGTTGCCGAACCTGCTCGCGACGGTGGCGGGAAACCTGTTCGAGCTGAAGCCGGTCACCGGGCTGCGCCTGCTGGACATCCGCCTGCCGGCCGAGTTCGCCGACGCCTACCTCGGCCCCGGCTTCGGCATCGCCGGCACGCGACGTCTCTCCGGCGTCGAAGGGCGGCCGCTGATCGGCACCATCATCAAGCCGAGCGTCGGCCTGAACCCGCGCGAGACGGCGGACCTTGTGGCGGAACTCTGCCGCGCCGGCATCGACTTCATCAAGGATGACGAACTGCAGGCCGACGGCCCAGCCTGCCCGTTCGACGAACGCGTCGCCGAGGTCATGCGGGTGATCAACGCCCACGCCGACCGCACCGGCAAGAAGCCGATGTACGCCTTCAACCTGACCGGCGACCTGGACGAGATGCGCCACCGGCACGATACGTTGCTGCAACATGGCGCGACCTGCATGATGGCGAGCCTGAATTCCGTCGGCCTGGCCGGCATGATCGCGTTGCGGCGGTTCGCGCAGTTGCCGATCCACGCGCATCGCAACGGCTGGGGCTACCTGACGCGGCACCCGATGCTGGGCTGGTCGTACATCGCCTGGCAGAAGATTTGGCGCCTGGCCGGCGTCGACCACATGCACGTCAACGGCATCGGCAACAAATTCGCCGAGGACGACGAAAGCTGCATCGCCTCCGCCCGCGCCTGCCTGACGCCGATGTTCGCTGGCAAGCCCTGCACGGTGATGCCGGTGTTCTCCTCGGCGCAGACGGCGCGGCAGGCGCCGGCGACTTATAACGGCCTGGGCTCGGTCGACCTGATCGTCACCGCCGGCGGCGGCATCATGGCGCATCCGCTCGGCGCCGCGGCCGGCGTCGAGGCCATGGTGGACGCGTGGCAGGCGGCCCTGGCGGGCATTCCGTTGCCGGACTATGCGCAGTCCCGCCCGAGCCTGAAGCGGGCGCTGGAGATGGCGGCATGACCGAGCCCCGGAAGCTGCCGGACGGACCGCTGATCGCGTTCTACGGCGACGACTTCACCGGCTCGTCGGCATCGATGGAAGCGACCGCGTTCGCCGGGATCGAAACGGTTCTGTTCCTGTCCCCGCCGGCGCCGGAGCGTCTGCGCGCGTTCGGGCAGTATCGCGTCATCGGCGTGGCTGGCGTGGCGCGGGCCCGGGGCCCGGCATGGATGGACCGGCACCTGCCGGCGGTTTTCCGGCTGCTGGCCGATACCGGCGCGCCGGTGATCCATTACAAGGTGTGCTCGACTTTCGATTCGGCGCCGCACATCGGCAGCATCGGGCGCGCCGCCGACATCGGCGCAACGATCCTCGGCGGTTGGACCCCGATGATCGTTGCCGATCCCGGCATGGGTCGCTACCAGGCGATCGGCAATCTGTTCGCGGCGGCGCCGGACGGCGTGCATCGGCTGGACCGCCATCCGGTGATGTCGCGCCATCCGGTGACCCCGATGGACGAGGCCGACCTGGCGTGTCACCTGGCAAAGCAGACCGACCGGAAGATCGGCCTGGTCGATTTCGTTGCCATGAAGCGCGGCGAAGCGGATGCGCGCCTGGCGCGGGAAATTGCGTCCGGCGCGCAGATCGTTTCGCTGGACGTGCTGGACCGGGAGACGCTGGCCGAGGCCGGTCGCCTGGTGTGGGAACATGGCGGATCGCCCGTGTTCGGCATCGGGTCACAGGGGTTCGAGGCCGCGCTTGTCGCCTGGTGGCGCCACGCCGGTTTAATCCCGCCGCCGGCGACGGCGTTCCGCGCGAAGCCGGCCGATCGGATCGCCTGCGTATCGGGTTCAGTTTCGCCGGTTACGGCGTCGCAGATCGCGCATGCCCGCGCGAACGGGTTCGCGACGATCGCCCTTGATACCGCGCGGGCCGTCGATCCGGCCGCCTGGACGCAGGAGATCGGCCGGGCCACCCAGGCCGCGCTCGACGAGCTGGCGCAGGGACGCGATACGCTGGTTTACAGCGCCGCCGGCCCCGACGATCCGGCCGTCGCGTCGCTGAAGGCCGCGATTGCCGCCGCGGGCGTCGCCGCCGAGGCGGTCAACGAGCGGATCGGCGAAGGCCTTGGCCGGATCCTGGACCGCCTGCTGGCCCGCACCGGCATCACCCGCGCGGTCATTTCGGGCGGCGACACATCGGGCCGGGCCGCGCAGATGCTGGGGATCGATGCGCTGACCGCGATCGCGCCGCTGGCGCCGGGATCGCCGCTGTGCCGCGCCCATGCCGTGGGCCAGGATCGTGACGGGTTGGAAATCGCTCTGAAAGGCGGCCAGGTGGGGGCCGCCGATTTCTTCGTCGCGGCCCGCCAGGGAGCCGCGGCCTGACGCCCGCCCGCCGGAAGCGCCGTCACTGGATCGCCGGGGAACAGCCGGATTTTACGCCTGTCCAGCCAGGCCCGCGCGTACCTGCGCGGCGGTCGCGGGTTCGCCACCGGCGGCGCGGATCAGCCTGGCCGCTTCCTCCACCCACTGGCGGTTCGACCACCCGGTGCCCCAGGGCGCATCCTCCAGCCCAACGCGGACATGACCACCGCGCGCAACCGCCGGCGCGATCAACGGCCGTATGTCGACACCCAGTCCGGCGACCATCCACGGCGCGTCCGGCGCAACGCCACGCAGAAGGTTCAGATGCGCATCGAGATGCCCGGCCTCGGGTGGAAAGCCCCAGGCGAATTCATCGGAAAACATGAAGCGATAAATTGCCGCCGGCAGGCCGGAAATACCCGCCGCGAGCGCTGCGCCGAGCCGGGTGAAGCCGGGTTCGTAGATCGCGTAGCCCGGGTGCAGGCCGTACTCCTTGGACAGCCGCAGCCCCTCGCGGATGTCGCCGAGCGGGTTCTGGTAGACGAAGCCGGCCGACGGATCAGCGACTTCCTCGAAACGCAGGAAATTGCACGAGCCCGGGTCACACACCGTCCACTCCAGCAGGCCACGGCTGGCCAGTTCCGCCGTGTGGGCGAAACGGCGTTGCGCGTTCTGGCCGGCATAATCCGAACCGGCCAGGGGGATGGTCGGATAGACGATGACATCCGCTTTGGCACGAATGCCCTTAATGATCCGCGCATAGGTTTCCCACCGGTCGTTCTGTCGTCCGGTGGCCGAATCGTAGGCGTGCACGTGGATGATGGCAGCGCCGGCATCGGCCGCCGCGAGTCCGTCGGCGACGATTTCCTCGACCGTCACCGGAATACCAGCCTGACGCTCCCGCCCCCAGGGACCATTCAGGGCCGCCTCGATCCAGACCTGGCTCATGCTGGTGCCGTTTGTTCCGGGTTCAGTTGTGCCGCAAGCGATGACGACCTGCGCCGGCCGGTCTGCAGGGACCGGATCTGCTGGTTGCGGCTGGCAACCATCATGCGTCCGCGCCGATGGCGGCGAGCAGGGCCGCTTTTACCCGCAGGCCCGGCTTCAGGCCGCGCGCGACGGCGGTTTCGTTCGCGTGGCTGATCACGCCCTGGTCCCACATGTCCTGGCAATCACCGATGCGGCCGGTCTCGTGGCCAATTGTTCCGGCTGCGATACCGCGCGCCTGCAGCATGTCCAGCGCCGCGATGCCGGCGCGATCCTTGCCTACGCCGGCGTCGTTGAAGAAGACGCTCGCCAGCGGCACCTCCAGCGCGAATTCCCCCGAGCTGGCGCCGCCGTGGGAGGCGGACACCACGTTCGCGCCGATGTCGTCCGGCGTGACCTTGGTGATCGAATCCATGATCACAACGCGGCCTTTGGATGTGCTGGCGACGATTTCCTTGAGCATGGCTTTTCCTCCTGCGGCGCTTTCTTGCTTGGTCTTCTGGATAACCCGAACCACCGCGCGGCGACAGGCAAGAATTTCTCGCCGATCTGTGAGAAAATATCAGACCTGCGGCCCGGTGTCGACCAGCGGCCGGGCCGTTGCGGGCGCAATCACCTCGTCCCGGGCGCCGGGAGACAGGGCCGGCTGTTGCCTCTTCGTCATGGCTCGGCGCATCCGCAAGGTCGCCAACGCCGGCGTCCATTGCGGTAACGCTATCATTGGCGGAGGCTCGGCATGACGATCGGGGGGCCACCCTTTGGCCGCCTCCTCGGGGCCCGTCCGCGAATAACCGCGGCATTGCGTGCAAGGCACGGCCCCTCCGCGTCATGCTTTGCCTTCGCGAACCATGGCGAGGACAGGACGGTGGTCCACACCCAAGGGCGCGGTCATTCCCTGACGAACCCTTGGTAGCCAAACCCGGCCTTCCGCAGCCGTGCCAGCTTTTCCAGGCAGATCCGGCAGGTGACCGCTTCCGATGGCGGCTCGGCCCAGCCCGAGGCGGCGCCGGGTTCGGTCGCGCACAGCGCCATCCGGCAATGCGGCGTGACCGCATGGTACATCGGCAACCGACCGTTGCCGGCAGCAGGGCCGTCCTTGCGCAATGCGACGAATATCCGTCCTGATTCGTTAATCATATTCGCGTCCCGAACCTGGTGTAGCCGCGCTTGCTACGTCATTGCCGCCATTTCACCAAGTCCGATTCCGCGCACTCGACGCAGGTTCCCCATCCGGGCTTATGATATCGCATGAAAACATCGATCGATCTGTCGCCGCTGGTCGCCGCGCCGGGCGCCGCCTCCCTGCCCTGGCACGACCCGATGTTCCCGGACCGGACGCTGGTCCTGCACGCCGCCCGGCCGCGCGACTGGCATCCGGGGCTGCCGGTGCTGTTCGTGCATCACGGCGTCGGCCGCAACGGACGCGACTATCGCGATTACTGGGCACCGCATGTGGACCAGGGCCGTTTCCTGGCCATTGCCATCGAGTTTCCGGAAACCGACTTTCCCGACTACCTGTGGTATCATTTCGGCAACCTGCGCACCAGGGACGGCACGCCCAATCCGCGGTCGCAATGGACCTTCGGCATCGTTCCGCGCCTGTTCGACGCCTTGCGCGACCAGGGCCTGACCGCCGCGCCGCGCTATGGCCTGTTCGGCCATTCCGCCGGCGGACAGTTCGTGCACCGGATGCTGTCGTTCGGCTATCGCGAGCACGTCGCGGTAGCCGTCGGCGCCAATGCCGGCACCTATGCCATGCCCGACCTGACGCTCGGCTGGCCATGGGGCCTGGGCGCCACCGGGGTCGTGGCGGACGACCTGGCGGCGCTGCTGCAGTTCCCGCTGACGATCATGGCGGGAACCGAGGACACCAGGACCACCGGCCGGTTCTTCCCCAAGGGGCCGAACTCCCTGCGGCAGGGGCCGACGCGCTATGCCCGGGCGCACAGCTACCTGCGCCATGGGCAGGCGGCGGCCGCGGCGCTGGGCGTGACGCTGGGCTGGCGGGTGATCGACGTGCCGGGCGTCGGCCATGACGGGCACCGCATGTCGGACGCCGCCGCGCCGCTGGTCGCCGCGGCGCTGGGGCGGGAAATCCGGCCCCTGGCCTGATGTCCCGTGGCGGCCTAACCTTGCCGGACACGAACAGGCACGGGGATGGCCGGATGAAGCGACGCACGGTGCTGCAATCAGCGGCGGCGACGGCCACTGTCCTCGCCGCGCCGCGCATCGCCCGGGCGGACGGAGCGAAAGTTGTTACGTTCGCTCCCCATGCCGACCTGGCCTCGCTCGATGCGGTCTGGACCACGGCGGATATCACGCGGAACCATTCACTGGCGGCGTTCTGGGAGAACCCGACCTGTGCGCCGCTGGGCATGTACGAGCAGCCGACGGCGTTCCCGGCCACCTTGAAGGACGTTCCCGACGCTTGGCCGCAGTTCTACACCCTGCGGAAGGACGCATGAGCCGCGTCGTCGTCATCGGCGCCGGCATCGTCGGCCTGGCCGCGGCGATCGCCCTGCTGCGCGACGGCCATGCCGTGACGCTGCTCGATCCGGGGGAGCCAGGCGGCGAGCAGGCGGCCAGCTACGGCAACGGCACGCTGCTGAACCCAAGCTCGGTGGTGCCGATGGCGGCGCCCGGGCTGTGGAAGAAGGTGCCGGGCTACCTGGCGGACCCGCTGGGGCCGCTGACCATCCGCTGGTCCTACCTGCCGTGGCTGGTGCCGTGGCTGCGGCGGTTCGTGCAGGCCGGCGCCACGCCGGAGAAGGTGGCCGCCATCGGCCGGGCGCTGCAGCCGCTGCTGGCGGACGCGCCGGCGCGGCACCGGGCACTGGCCGAGGCGGCCGGCGTCGGCGACCTGATCACCCGCCAGGGCGTGCTGTTCGCCTTCCCCGACCGTGCGGCGTTTGAGGCTGAGGCGTTGTCCTGGCGCGTCCGCCGCGACAACGGCACGCGGTGGCTGGAACTGGACGCCGACGAACTGCGCCAGCGCGAGCCGGCGCTGGATCGGCACTACCGCTTCGGCATCCTGGTGGAGGAGAACGGCCAGTGCCGCGACCCCGGCGCCTATGCCGCCGCCCTGGTGCGCCTCGCTGCCGGACAGGGCGCGACAATCCTGCGCCGGGCGGCCACCGGGTTCCGGATCGAAGTCGGCCGGCTGCTTGCGGTGCGCACGGCGGACGGCGACATCGCCTGCGACAAGGCGGTGATCGCGGCTGGCGCCTGGTCGAAGCCGCTGGCCCGCGCGGCCGGCGACCGCGTGACGCTGGAGACCGAGCGCGGCTACCACGTGGTGATCGCCGATCCCGGCATCGCCCCGCGCTACCCGGTGATGCCGAGCGACGGGAAGATGGCGTGCGTCATGACTCCCGCCGGCCTGCGGGTGGCGGGACAGGTGGAACTGGCCGGGCTGGATGCGGCGCCGGACTGGCGGCGGGCCGAGACGCTGCTGCGCTTCGCCCGCACGGTGTTCCCGGGCCTGCCGGCGGACCTGACGCTGGAGTCGGTGAAGACGTGGATGGGCCACCGGCCCTCGACGCCCGACGGGCTGCCGTGCCTCGGGTTCGCGTCGGGCTGCCGGGATATCGTGCATGCGTTCGGACATGGGCATATCGGGCTGGCGGCCGCGGCCACCACCGGGGCAGTGGTCGCGGATCTCTTGGCCGGACGGCCGCCGGCGTTCGACCTGGCGCCGTACGCGGCGTCACGATTCCGCTGAGAGCCTGAAAATCAATCGGCTTTCTGGACAAGTCCAAGAACTAATGCCATATTTTACAGGAGGTTACAGCAAACCGCAGGTCGGTTGAGACGACCGCGCCGGATCGGCAGCGACAGCCCGTGGAGGCACGGGTGCCATCGCCCGGGTGACAATGTTGCGTCAATGCAGCAACTGGCTGCGGCGTCGGCCCCCGATCGGCGATGTGGTGCTGGCGGAAAATCCGCTTGGTCCACCACAGAGATACAGGAACACAGAGATTGCAACGAAGCCGTCGGCAGCGCGGCGGTTCTGATCTCTGTGGCTCTGTGTCTCTGTGGTGAACCATCGTCGGCCGCAGCAAGCACCGGCCATGACAGGGACGCACGCACCTGGCAGCACCGTCACGTGGCCTGGACGGGCGCTCCGGCCGCAGTCCGAACGGAGCGATGCCGCCACTGTATTCCTGCAAGCGGAGTCCCAGCCGTCCTGCGATGTGCTGTAGCAGCTTCGACTCCGGCCAGGAGTCGATTTATTTTCAGGCTCTGAGCGGCCACCATTGGCCCGGGGCGGATCCGGGCCGCGAAGGGGCGTCGGCCGGCGCGACGCCGCGAATCCCGGCACCGGGGCCGCCGGACCAACAGTCAATTGCGCGCCTGCCGCCAGATCGTGCGGAACAGATACTGGCGAGCGGACCCGACCATGACCGTCGCCGTCTGTCCGGCCACCAGTTGCAAGCCGGCAGGCACAGGATCGAGCGCGATCCGCACCGGGACGCGCTGGGCGAGCCGCACCCAGGTGAAAGTAGGATTGACGTCCGCCAGGAGGTCACTGCCACGGGCGCGTTCGCGATCCTCGGTACCTGCGGCGATGCTTTCGACATGGCCGTGAAGCAGGCGGGACTCCCCCATCAGGTGCACGGTCACCGGATCGCCCGGCCGGATGCGCGGCAGCTTGGTCTCCTCGAAGTAGCCTTCGACGCGCAGGCTGCTGCTGACCACCAGCGCCGCGCCCCCCTGGCCGGCGCTGACATAGGCGCCTGGCTGCACGCTGAAATTGGTGATCGTGCCATCCACCGCGGCCCGCACTTCCGAGCGCTGGAGATTCAACTGCGCCAGGTGGAGATCGGCCAGCGCCTGCTGGAAGGCGGCCGCCGCGATGGCCGCATCGGCCGCCGCCTGTTCCTTCCGCTGCGCCGAGACCGACATGTCGTTCAATGCGTCATAGCGGCGGAGGTCGAGGCTGGCGCGGTTCTGCGCCGCCCGGCGGCTTGCCACCACGGCCGCGGCCTGCTCCACCGCGATCCGGTAGCGCGCGCTGTCGATGTCGAACAGGACGTCGCCGCGGCGGACCGGCTGGTTATCGTGCACCAGCACGTCGCTGATCAGTCCCGCGACGTCCGGGGCGATGAGGACGACATCGGCACGTACCCGGCCATCCCGCGTCCAGGGTGCATTGGCATAGTAATCCCAGAGCATGGCGCCCAGGACGCCGGCAACCGCCAGCACCGCCAGGGTGAGCGACACACGTCCCAGAAGCAGCAAGCCGGATTTCATGGTTCCATCCAGAATACCGAGACGATGACCAGCGTCCCGAGGACAATGACGAAGGCGGCCAGCTCGAACAGCGGCCGGTGCCAGACAAGGCGGAACAAGCCGCGGCCGGCGGCGAGCCGGGTCAGCGCCACGGTGATCAGGAACGCCACGGCCATCCACACCAGCAGCGGCGGGAAGAAGACGCCGTAGATGTCGATCTCGCCGATCATGCGGCAGACGTGGCGGGAACCGGCGCGGCCAGGGCAGGCGCGGCCAGGGCAGGCGCGGCCAGGGCAGGCGCGGCCAGGGCAGGCGCAGCTGGGAGAGGCGCGGCCGGCATGGATACGAAAAAGTCCGGCGGCGCGGCCCCCGGGAACAGGTTGCGGCGCACTCCGACAAGGGCGAGCAGCAGGCGCACCTGGCGGTGCCCGGCCGGCATGCCGCCGACGGCCGCGATGCTGGCGTCAAGCCCAGCCAGGAGCGGTCCCGGCGCCGGCATGTCGCCATGCCGGGCCAGGTCGGCGAAATGGCGGTCGAGATCCGCGAGCATCCGGGTAATCGATCCGGCACAGGAGTCCGGCAAGCCGCGCCGGAAGCGCGGCACGTCGATCAGGTTCAGGCCGAGCCGCAACTCGACCAGCGCGCGCTCGGCGGCCTGCCGCGGGTTCTGTCCCACCGCCACCAGCCGTGGCGCGAGCAGCACCAGGCGATCCAGCATGGCATCGGCGAGCCGGTTGCGCTGCGCCGCGGCCATCCGCGCCCCGATATCGCGCAGCCGCGCGAGCGCGACCAGGTCGGTGCGGTTGGCGCGCATGATGCGCCGCGCGATCCATCCGGCGCCGACCGACCGCAGGAGCGCGGTCAGCATCGCGGCTATCGACATGCCGGTCACGACCGCAATGCCGTTGTTCAGCGTGGCGGCCATGTCGGCCGTATAGCGGCCTTGCAGGCCCATCATGACGGCGGTGTTGACCGCGGTGCCGAGGCCCCAGAAGTAGAAGCGCGGCGAGGTCATCATCAGGCCGGCCAGCAGGTAGACCGGCGCCAGCGCCAGCGCGAGCATCTCGAAACTGCTGGCGGCCGGCAGGATGGCATAGACATAGGCGATCGCGATCAGCAGGCCGATGATCGCCTGCCAGGTGAAGTTGCGGATCATCGGCACCGGGTCATCCATGGCGGCGAAGAAGCTGCACGCCACCGCTGCCATCTGCACCGCCATCGCGCCCGCCGGCCAGCCCAGGGCGATCCACGCGGCGCAGCACGCGAGGACGGCGAGGACTGCCGCCAGCGCGGACAGCGCGGCCATGCCATGATCGACATGCTGCGCCCGCCCCGCGCGCGTCACCGCGTGGCGCAGATGCGGCACGGGCCCGCTCGCCCCGCCGGCGAGATACCGGCGCAGGGCGCGGCAGTCCTGCATCAGCTCGATCGCCTCCCGCAGCCGCAGCAGCAACACGCTGGTCAGAACGTCCCGCCATGCCGGCGTGCTGGTGAGGACGGGCATGAGGTCGAACGTCTCCCGATGCAGGCGCCGCGCGTCCTCGCCTGACCCATGGCCTGTCCGGTTCCACGCCAGCATGTTATCGAGCAGCCGCCGCATCGCAGGGGACACGCCGCCCGGCAGGCGGCCAAGCTCCCGGACATGGTCACCGATGGACGACAGGGTGGGCAAGAACAGCAGCATGCGCGCGCGCAGGTCACCGAACTGTCGGCCTGCCCGGCTGAGCCCGGACGGATCATAAACCAGATTGCCCGCCAGCCGATCGGCTTCGGCGATGTCGGCGGCCATCAGGCCCCGCGACGCGGCGTCGCCGCCAAGCGCGGCTTCGGTCCAGTGATGGGTGTCGCGGCTCCAGCGGTCGAGGCAGCCGTTCAGCAGCGGCGCGATCGAGACCGGGAACACCAGGCTGCCAATCATGGTGGTGATGACGATGGCGATGCCGATTTCCTCGACCCGCGATACGGCGGACCCAAAGATGCCGGAGGGATCGGTGACCGCCGGAAACCCGATGAAGGCGGCGGTGTAGCCGGCCAGCATGAAGACATACGAGCGTGGCGTGCGATCGAGCAGCGAGATGTAGAGGCAGAGGCCTACCCAGAGCGCCAGCATCAGGCCCAGCAGTTCCGGCGCATCGACCAGGGTGGGCACCAGCACGACGCTGACCGCGGCGCCGATGAGGGTGCTGATGAAGCGGTAGATGCTCTTGGACCGCAGGCCGCCGGTCTGCGGCTGGGAGACGATATAGACCGTCATCGCCGCCCAGTACGGCTTCTCCAGGTTCAGGCTGAACGCCACGTAGAGCGTAAGAAGCAGGGCCACGAAGGTCCTGGTGGCAAACACCCATGACCGCGCGCTGAACAGGATCATCGGTCCCGCTCCGTCGTCCGGTCGGCGCGGGCCTGGATGACGCGGAGAACCCGCAGGAAGGCTTCCAGGTCCTGCGGGCTGATTCCGTCCAGCAACTGCGCGCGCACCTGCTGGAGGATCGTCTCCATCCGCGCGCACACCGCCACGCCGGCCTCGGTCAGGTGCAGCGTCTTGGCCCGCCGATCGGCTGTGTCCTCACGCCGATCGACGAGGCCGAGGTCGGACAGGTGGTCGAGCAGGCGGCCGATCGACGGCCCCTCCATGCCCATGATGGTGCTGAGCGTGACAAGCCGAACGCCATCCCCTGCGCGCATCAGGTTGACCAGGGTCCACGCGGCCGCGTCCGACAGCCCAAGATCGGCGAGCGCGGCGTCGATGCGCCGGCGCCATGCGCGGGCCGTGACCTGGATTTCGAAGCCAACCGCGGCCTGCAAGGACGGTGGGGAATTCATAGTATGCTTTTATATAGCATGCTTTCTAACGTAACCGGGAGTTCCCCCGGCTCTGCCGGGGAGGCAGCAGCAGTTTGACATTTGCGGGGGTAGGCCCCGGTTCGCCCATCAATGAAACTCTGGAGCGTGAGCCGCCAAAGCACACGCTGATGGAGTTCCATCAATGGACGAATTCGAGAGCCTAAATCACACCAAATGGGA